>QJPH01000083.1 GCA_003242955.1 Candidatus Methylumidiphilus alinenensis | reverse complement strand
TTCGCCACGGCGGCAAGGTCGATGTCGATAAGAAGAAGGAATGCAAAAAACTCGGCGGACTGAAGAATGATCTGGCACACTGTGGGGGTCTCCGTTATTGGTTTAGTGGAGACTCCTCCAAAGGGAGCTTGCAGTCAAGCTCCTTGAGGGGGATCAACCTCAAACCCTCAGTCTATTTGATCAAATAGGCCGGATAACCCATCAAAAAAAGTGCGCAGGCTCACTGTGGGGAACGCGGCTTTGGATGCCAAGCAATAGCCTCGACTACTGGTTCATCCCCACGGCTGTGGGGAACGCTTTTCCATTCGCCTCTATCCATGCCCGAATTTCGGTTCATCCCCACGGCTGTGGGGAACGCTACTGCCTCCGACAGGAGACCTTTTTGCATCTCGGTTCATCCCCACGGCTGTGGGGAACGCGGCGGGTTTTTGGGACATAGCCCGAATGTAGTCGGTTCATCCCCACGGCTGTGGGGAACGCTCCATACTCCATGGGGTATGGAATCCGGCTCCCGGTTCATCCCCACGGCTGTGGGGAACGCACTACAGGCAGTAGCGGAAAAAAACCTATTGTCGGTTCATCCCCACGGCTGTGGGGAACGCTTTGTTTCCCACAGCGCGGCTATTCGCGAGGTCGGTTCATCCCCACGGCTGTGGGGAACGCGAATTAAAGGGCGAACAGATCAAGAACGACAGTGGTTCATCCCCACGGCTGTGGGGAACGCGAATTGACCATTGGGCGAAATGAACAGATGCCCGGTTCATCCCCACGGCTGTGGGGAACGCGTAGCCGACCAAAACGTCAGCATAGCCCATGCCGGTTCATCCCCACGGCTGTGGGGGACGCCGGTGAATTCGGCGCGCCAGGGCATCCAGTCGCGGTTCATCCCCACGGCTGTGGGGAACGCCAATGGACTGGTTGTCGCTGCTGGCAATGTCACGGTTCATCCCCACGGCTGTGGGGAACGCACCAGCCGAATATATCTCGTAGGGGCTGTAACTGGTTCATCCCCACGGCTGTGGGGAACGCGGCATAGCGCGTTGTGATGGTGTCGAGGATGGCGGTTCATCCCCACGGCTGTGGGGAACGCTATGGCGAGCTTGGGCAGGTCAAAAAAGTCCTCGGTTCATCCCCACGGCTGTGGGGAACGCGGGCACACACCTTCGGTCAGCCATTTGTCGGACGGTTCATCCCCACGGCTGTGGGGAACGCATTGGCAGCAAAATTGTCCTGCCGTCGATCATCGGTTCATCCCCACGGCTGTGGGGAACGCCACCGGAACGCCGTCAATGTCGGCATTGGCAACGGTTCATCCCCACGGCTGTGGGGAACGCTGCCTGCGCGAGGTACCCGGCCTTGTACAAGGCGGTTCATCCCCACGGCTGTGGGGAACGCCGTTTGTTTGGTTGGCCAATCTCCAACATGATCGGTTCATCCCCACGGCTGTGGGGAACGCTCTTATTAGTATTATCAATCAGTTTATCTAGTCGGTTCATCCCCACGGCTGTGGGGAACGCGCATTTCACGACCGCTACCTAGCTCGCGCCACCGGTTCATCCCCGCGGCTGTGGGGAACGCTTATGAACGAGTAGCTGAGTCCATACTCACCTCGGTTCATCCCCACGGCTGTGGGGAACGCCCGAACCAAGTCTCCCGTAAGTCGGTGGTTCTCGGTTCATCCCCACGGCTGTGGGGAACGCGTAGCAATGCCTAAGAAGGGTAGCTATCGATTCGGTTCATCCCCACGGCTGTGGGGAACGCACCGACCAACGTCCGGCCAACGATAAAGCAACCGGTTCATCCCCACGGCTGTGGGGAACGCAGGTATACCTAATTTGTCCAATCTGCGGCATATGGTTCATCCCCACGGCTGTGGGGAACGCGGATGAAAATAACGATTTAGTACGCTTCTTAACGGTTCATCCCCACGGCTGTGGGGAACGCCCGGACCTGCCCACTAAAGCCGACCCGACCTCCGGTTCATCCCCACGGCTGTGGGGAACGCATTGATCGCCGATGCATTAGACAAAAACAGGTCGGTTCATCCCCACGGCTGTGGGGAACGCTTTCGGATTATTCCGGCAAAACTCGAGTGGATCGGTTCATCCCCACGGCTGTGGGGAACGCTTGAAGTCGGACAGGTTGTGGTTGAGTTCGAGCGGTTCATCCCCACGGCTGTGGGGAACGCGTCCTGATCGGGCTGTTCTTTGGCGAGGCGTTCGGTTCATCCCCACGGCTGCGGGGAACGCGTGTTTAACGCCAACCAAGCTAAGGTCACGGGCGGTTCATCCCCACGGCTGTGGGGAACGCCCCTACGTTGTTGGTCGTGCGCGGGCAGGACAGTATTCGGTTCATCCCCACGGCTGTGGGGAACGCGTACTGGCGGTTCAGGGGGTTCTATGGAATCGCGGTTCATCCCCACGGCTGTGGGGAACGCGTCCTTTTTTTATTTGATAAAATCTGATGAGTCGGTTCATCCCCACGGCTGTGGGGAACGCTAAAAGTGTATGGTGTCGATGCTACTCCTGTGCGGTTCATCCCCACGGCTGTGGGGAACGCACCTACCGATTTAGGGAGTTGGAGCATGGTTAGCGGTTCATCCCCACGGCTGTGGGGAACGCATAAAATCCAGCAATGCTGGCACTAAGCCCACCGGTTCATCCCCACGGCTGTGGGGAACGCGTGGGCCAACGTGGCGACAGGCAGATCATGGCCGGGTATCTACTTTAAAAGCCGGGGAAATCCGCTAAAACCTCTTGACAATAGGCGATAAAAATAA
>QJPH01000350.1 GCA_003242955.1 Candidatus Methylumidiphilus alinenensis | reverse complement strand
ATTCGTGGATGCCGTGTTCTCCCAGTTGGGAATGGACGATAGTTGCATATTCAGCCTTAACCTGCATAAACGGATTGGGCCAGAGTTGAGCGTGATTAAGATTCAACCCTTGGTGATGCCTTGAGTGGTGCCCCTTCATACTCTTCCGGGCCGAAAGTGGGGCCAGCAACCCCAGCCACTCCCCTCTTGACTCCCGCATGGATGAGCCCATACTTAATCAGCAGGCGTGAGAGCCAGCAGAATCTTTCTTGCACGAATCCTCGCCGTTGTATTCCCTGCCCCCAAAGGGCTCTCACCAGGGGATAGCGGCGGGGCCTTTCCGGAGCCTGGAGCCCTAAATGATCAACCCGAAGACAGAGAAGGCGTGGTCCTACCTCACAGCAAGCCTGCGCCTTTGCAACGATGCTTACCGAATCCTTCAGGATGACAAAGAGGATCCAGAGCTAAAGGCCCTGGAGCTTTCTATCTCTGAGCTTCTGAAGGCTAAGTCCATGGTTGGAAGACGCATCCATGGCTAGGATTCGGACCGTCAAGCCAGAATTCTGGACACACCCCATCATGGGCAGGATTGATGATGCCTCAAAGTGTCTCGCACTTGCTCTGCTCAACTTTGCAGACGATGAAGGCTATTTCTTGGCAGACCCCAACCTTGTCCGATCATCGTGCCGACCGTTCGACGATGATTCGACGATCACTCGACGTTGCCTCGATCACTTAGTTAAATCTGAGTGGATCGAGCTAAGGAATCACCCCACACACGGCTCCATTGGTATGGTTTCAAAATTCATTGAACATCAGAAAATTGATAGACCTAAGCCTAGCACAATCAAAGAATACTTCATCGACGACGATTCGACGATTGATCGACGATTGATCGCTGTAGGAATGGAAGGGAATGGAAAGGAAGGGAAAGGAATGGAGCACCACTCTATCCCCCCTTTGAATGGCAAGAAACACAAAAGACAATCCAAGGACGAAAAACTAGGCGCATTCCCTCCAGAGGTCAGATCCATAGTTGAACCGCTTTACCAGGAATGGCCAAAAGAGGGGTCCGAAGGTGCCAAGACATCTCCATCCGATATCGGCTTGTTCTCTCAAAGAATCTCGGACCTATTGGACAAGGGGAATACTCCGGATGTCTTAATCGAAGCCGCCCGAGATTACATCAAAGCCCCTAGGCGCAAATATGCAGCTCCCCAGTTCTTCTTTGGGCTCAAGGGATTCGACGGTGGTGATGCTCCATGGGTCGGAGCGGTAAGGCTAGTTCTTACTAGGAGGGAACTTGCAACCCATTCCGCATGATGTCCAGGCTGAAAAGGCCCTCCTTGTGACAATGGCCTATGCTGATCCTTCAGGGAATGCTCTGCTTTTTCCGAGGATTTCTGATGACTGTTTCATCCATCCTAACCATCGGGTGATCTTCCAGGCGATGAAGTCACTTGCTGCGGGTGGCCTTCCGGTTGACCCTCTGGCGATCTGGACAGAGGCCCAACGTATGGGGAAGGATGGCCGACTCGGGGGAAGTTCTGAGGTCTTCGAGTTCTTCCGGACGGGTGAGGAGGTCCAACGTCCCGAGGTTCTGGTGGATTCCTTGAACTCCTACCGACATCGCCGGGAGCTGATCCACCTCGCGGATCACCTTTCATCCCAGGCATACGACCTAACCTTAGACCCCACTGAATCTATCCACGAGGCCCAGACCGGGCTTCATCGGGTTTCCTTGGATGGCCGGAAGGATGACGGGGAAAGCTGGGAAGAGATCGCTAGCGCCATGCAAGCGGGAGAGAAGTTCCGAGTAAAGGGTTTGGATTCGATGGGGCACTGGGGAATCACCACGCTTGATTCGGTTGCTCCCATCCCTTCTGGGGAATACGTTACGGTTGGTGCCCGTCCTGGGGTTGGTAAAACTGCCCTCATGACCCAGATCGCCGTGGAATCCGCCAGAAGGGGCCTTAAAACCCTTGTAGTGACCATGGAGTTATCCCGCGTCAGCATGAGGGCGCGGCTGGCCTCCTACATAGCAATGGTGCCCGTCCAGACACTAAAGCGGGGAGACTACACCCGTGATCATGTCCGAGAGGTAGCAAACTGCCCCAACATCCTGGCGAATGGCCGGATTCAATCACCTTCCCCTGGAATTCCATGGGCAAAACTGGATGCCATGATCCGGTACGAGGTAGACAAGTATGGAATCCAACTCGTTCTACTTGATCAATTTGACAAGATCGGTCGTCCAACGGTGGGGCGTGGTTCCTCCGAAGCCTATTCCTTCGGCCAGGTTTCCACTGGGATCATGGCGCTTACCAAGGAACTAGAGATTGGATTCGTCCTGCTCTGCCAGCTCAAGGGGGACGCCGAGGGCCGGGAACCTACTCTTGCAGATCACGCCGACTCAGACCGACCCGGCAAAGATCCCGCTGTCGTGGTTCACCTTTGGCGCGACAAAGACTCAAATCTCAAGGCGAAGATCCAGAAAAATCGAGATGGGGGATGGGTTGGAAAGAGAATCAACCTTGATTTTCACGGTGATTGTCAGAGGTTTATTGAGCGCGAGAATGAAACAGCACCCGTTTTAACTGGTTCAATTTATGAAGCGCGGGCTTAGGAGGGCCGGGAATGCTCCAGCCACCATCACCACCTAGCGACTTCCGTCCCGATTCCCAAGCCATGAAGGAATACCACGCCAAGATGACGCAATACGTCATGGAGAAGGAAGATGCCAGGCTGTGCCAGATACCGCTGATCCTGATAGACAACGCCGAGGGGTGGCCACAGACGCT
>QJPH01000170.1 GCA_003242955.1 Candidatus Methylumidiphilus alinenensis | reverse complement strand
CCAAAGCACATCTAACCGCTTGTTGCGCGTCCTCTGCTATTTCATTTTCAGAATGACGTGGAATGGGAATGCCAAACGCGGCTAAGATGGCATCTCCGATAAAACGTACAACGATGCCATCATGGGAAATAATGATGCCAGACATTGCATCGAAGTATTCATTGAGCCAGTCCATAAAAATATCCGGTTCCAATTGATCGGCAACTTGGGTAAATCCTTTAATGTCACTAAATAGTATGGTGGTAGACATTTCTTGTGGTTTCGGCTTACCAGACTGTAGCCATGAGTCGCGCTGTTGCCAAATATGCTCGGCGATGGCAGGGGAAAGGTAATGACCAAACAGTGTTAGAGCCTGTTGCTTTTGCCGTTTTTCATGATGCGTCAAAAAGGCAATCGTCAATATACTGGACACTAGCCAAGCCATACTCGCAGAACCCATGGGCATCCAAAAGCCCAAGGAAAAACTTAAGTATTCAACTGACAGAGGTAGCAATATTCCAAATACACCAACAAGCAAAAGCCTAGAAATGGATTTAGCCATTTGTGCGAATAGGGTGCCGAGTATGCAACAAGCCAGGAGCAACAGCAACTCCATGGTATCCGGTAATGTTATTAAAAGGGAGCAACCGCTGAGGGCTGCATGTATCAACTGATTGACAATCATTCCATGCAACTCTGTGCCACTAATGGATTGAGGGTAGCCAGAAGCGTTTCTCGTGGGAACTAAAAAAACATCATTCGTGCTGTCTGCCGAGATGCCAATGATCACGACTTGATCTTTAATGAGACCAGGATCAATGGCATCGCCCAATAATTCATCAACCGAGAAGCGGCGCAATGTGTTGGGCTGTTGGCTAAAATCAAGCAGGAATTGATAACCCCGTGCATCGGCATTGACATAGCCGCCATCATTGGAGTCCAGGGGGGTAAACACTGCCCTGCCCAATTTCAATGTTTTGCTTTCCGGTTTGGCAGGCTCTTCGGTAATGTTTTCGGATTTTAAATAGGCTAAGGCGAGTTGCAGGGCGAAGGACCGCTGGCTAGTTTGGCCATCATCCAAATATAGCAAACCCCTTCTAACGATTCCGTCACTATCTTGCAGCAGGTCGCTGAAACCGATTTTTCCCGGATTGTCGAGTTCTGGCATGACAAAAACTCCAGGCGAATTGGAGGATTTGAACTTATTTATAACGATGATATCATTGAAAGAATTGATCGTTTTGATGAGTTTTTCAGTGCCTTCCCTAGTCGGTGTGTCACGGTAAATATCCAAGCCTATGACGCGGGGTTGGAATTGCTCAATCCTCTGCAAAATTAGATTGATAAAGTTATCCGAAAATGGATAAGGGCCATGTTGATGAATGTCATTTTCATTGAGGAGTAAAATACTCACCGGATAAGCTTGATGCGACTTATCAAGATAGGCTTTAGCTTGGGTCAAATAGTCATAAACCCTAAACTCCAGTTCCTGAAAGCCTCCTAGCCGGACTACAAAAAACAGGAATGCGAAGACACTAATGATAATCGTTACTGATGCCTTGGCTTCCGGTTTTATAGGGTTGGAGTTTGCGCTTCTGATAAGGGCGAAAACTTTATGAAAGATTTGCTGCAATCTTATTAAGTTCATCGGGTTTTAGGATAGTGACAGTTTTGTTGTCGGGGGCAATGTTGATGATTTTCTCGGCTTCCCATTCATGCAGCACCTTATTGACTCTCTCGCGGCCACTGCCAATAAAATTGCCGATCTTGGTTTGCGTGTGTTCCAAAATGAAAGTTTCATTGGCTTTGATCTTAGCCAAATCGACTTTGAACTCCTTAAGCAAAAACTGGGCAAGCCGCACAGGTATGCTGTTCAGCGCAATGTTTTCGATCTGAGAACTGGTGTCACGCAGTTTTTTGCTTAACAAAATCATCATTTGAATCGCCAAATCCGGCTTTTGGCGCAATAGCTTCATAAAATCCTCACGACTAATGACTAGCATCCGGCAATCTTCAACCACGTTCGCTTGGGCGGAACGGGGTTTGCCATCCAACAAGGCCAGTTCCCCAATGATTCCACCCGGACCAATGGCATTCAGTATGACTTCCTTGCCGTCAGGGGAATTGGCAATGATATGGATCATCCCTTCGGCGACCAACATCATCTCGTGGCTTTTGTCTCCCTTCATAAATAGGGTTTGCCCCCGTTTGGCGTGGCGTTCCTTGAATAATTTGGCGATTTCCCCGATAGCCACTTCATCCAACGATTGAAACAAAAAATGTCCAGATAATAGGTTCTTCGTGTCATGCATAGCTTGGCCTACAGCGTTTTTTGCTCGTTCCCAAGTTCCTGCTTCACTGCCATTAAGTTAAGTCGTCATTCCGGCATGGACCGCCGGAATCCAGATTGCAGGGACGCCAACAATCTATGCCATCCATGGAGCCTAGGTTCCGGCGATCCCTGCCGGAACGACGAGTTTTTTCTTAACTTAATGGCAGTGAAGCTCCCGCTTGGGAATGGGGTTTTTGAAGCTCCAGCTTCCCGAAGAACGGCCAAGCAGGTGCTTGCAAGTGTCGTAGCCCGGATGGAGCCCTCCGGGCGCAATCCGGGTTGGCGCGGCATCACTGATTGTACCGTATCCCCCCGGATTACGCCGCCCTTCGACAAGCTCAGGACAGGCTTCATCCGGGCGGTCTACACAGTTGCGTAACATCAGTTAGTAAAACAACAGCAGATCGCTACTTTTCGCTGGCATTCCCCCTTTGCCCCTACGGACCAAGGAACTCCCTGTTCCCATCGAACAG
>QJPH01000084.1 GCA_003242955.1 Candidatus Methylumidiphilus alinenensis | reverse complement strand
CCTAGAAGATTGGCTGCAAATCCGGCCTTGCTACGGCGACGGCGACACCCTCAAGCATCCCTTCCGCCACACAGGGCCATTTCTTAGGCTGCTGCGCACCTGCCTGGCCGCGCTTTGGGAAATCCATGCTCACGGCATCGTCCATTGCGACATCAAGGAAGACAATATCTGCCTGCCCTACCAGCCTTATCCTTATCGACCGGGGGACAGCTTGGCTTTGGATTTCGAGCGGGTACGGCTCATTGACTTCGCCTTTTCCATCAGCCGCGACAGCCCCTTGGAGCGGCCCTTGCCCATTGAGCCAAAGGCCGATTACCAATCCCGCCATCTCAAGCAAGCCTTGAAACAAGACAGAGGCAAAGCGTGCGGCCCTTTCCAGGCTCAGCAATTGGATTGCCGAGCCGATTTATACAGTCTTGGATACTTGGCGGGTCGGATTTACGACACCGGCTTGGTGCCGCCGCAGGGGGCGGAGGGCCACGCCGTGCTCGAAGGCATTAGATGGCTGGTGGAACGGCTTAAAGCCTATGACGAACTAGATGCTATGGCCGATCCCTTGCCCCATGGCGGGCTGATGGCCGACATCGACGCCTTGCTGGAAAAAATCCCCGAGGACGATGCCCACCGCCAGTTTTCCGTGGACGGTCAGCAGCCGGTTCCGCCCTATCCCCTCACCCCGCCGACCCCTTTGGCGGCGGCGGATCAGCAGCCTGAACAGGCCGCCCCGCATGAACCGGCCCAGGGCGGCGAGACCGCCACCGGACCGACCAATCTCACAGCGGCGGTTAAAAACACGGTCACGGAAAACAAACTCATCCACAGGCTGACCTTGGCGGCGGAGATTTTCTGGCTGCTCACGGCTTTGGGCAGCATAGGCTACGCCGCCCGCGTCGCCATGATGTATGGGTTTATGGATGGCTGGGTCTGCGGATTCGCCGACCCAGACAGGCAAATCCGCGACTGCCGGGTCTTTGGCTTGGAACTTTGGAGTGGCCCCAGCCACTATCCTCCCCCTGCACTGCCTTTGCCGCAAATCGCAGGAGATAATACTAACACCAGCGTTGATAAATTATTGAAAATTGCGGTTGCCAATTCCTCTTACAGCATCGGCGATAACTTAATCATCCAGTTCGCCACGGCCAAGCCATTGCATGTGAGAGTTTTGAACCTTAGCTCCTCGAACGAGATTGATCCTGTGTATCCGCCCAAGCCTAATGGTGAATACTACTCAAGCAACACCTTCCCTGAGCGGTTGGAGGCAGGCGTCGTGCATGAGTTTCTGGCACCTGGGTTAGGCTTGAAATTGCCCATCAAAGGCCCCACCAGGCCGCGACCATTTGGTCGCCATTGCCAGCGAGCGGCCGTTTCCGCCGGGCATTGCCTTGCTCAACCCATCTGGTGCGCTGACAGAGCAAGCCTTCGCCCTCTCCCCCACCGTGGTCAGGCTGGAATACATGATCAGCGGAGAGGGTGTTAGAAAACCTAGGCATGGAACACTAGGGCTGCATTAACTAACGGAACATCTTTACTGTTAAAAATTTTGGGAACCATCATGCAAATTACAATTTTCAAAGTGACAATCGCCCTTGACGGCACAGTCAATATTTCACCAATTTTTTATAAAAAGCCGCTATGTGTTTTAATTATCCTCCAGTTATTTTGTTTTGGCGGATGCGTAGCTCTTAATAATAAAAGTAACATGCCAGTTTATCTATCAGATAAAGACATGGGAAGCTACGTTATAAACTCGAACAAAAGTCTAATACCAGAAAGCTTTAATATACTTTCTGCTCAGTCCAATACACATAAAGTTGCCCTTATTATATCAAACACCTATAAAGGCAAGTATTTATTGGATTCAAGCAAAAAAGATGCACAAGAAATGGAATCGGTTCTTAAATCTAAAGGATTTGAGATTTTAGGCGGTTCTGCGCACATGGATTTATCTAAAAAAAGTATAATGGAACTTTTAGATCGGTTGAAAAAATCGATTGCCAATGAGGATAATCCTAGGGTTGTGTTTTACTTTTCAGGGCATGGATATAATAACAACGGGGAAGATTATCTTGTTTCAAACAGTGTTGCTTCAAAGGATGATATTAATAAGGAAGGAATATCACTGCATGAGGTCTATGAACATTTACCTAATACCGGCTTAAATATAATATTTATAGATGCTTGCAGAGATTTAATAATTCCGAATTATAATTATTTTGGATCCTCTGAAAAAGCTAATATACCACCTAATACTTTTATTGATTACGGCACAAGCTTTGCCTCGGTCAGCGCAGCCGGCAAAAGCAGCTCGGAAGCAAGTAAATATACTTCCTTGTTAGCGAAAGCGATAACCGAATCTAAACCTTCAGAAAGTTTAGAATCAATACATTATAAAGTTGCAAACGAATTAAATGAAAAAACAAATTTCTCTCAGAGATCTGTTTTTAATAAAGGCGCAAACGTCTCCGCAGCAGAGGAAACACTTTCTGGATATTCAGCTTTATTTTTCAATGAGACTGAAAAAGGGAGCAAATCAGATGCAATCAAGCTGTTACAGCGTTTTTAATATCGAATAGTTACTTGTTGGGTTACCATTTTGCAAAGCACAGACACACAGGATAGTTTGAATGAGTGTCTTTTATTATTTTCCTTTGTTAAGAAAAAACGCTGTACATGAATGCAAATCGGGACTCCTAGCGGTGAAAAAAATGGCACATAGGCCGTTTTGACGGTCAACAAAAGACGTTGCCAAAACGACGGAACAAGCCTGTTGCGCCCTACCGCGTTGAGGGAAGCCCATAGG
>QJPH01000133.1 GCA_003242955.1 Candidatus Methylumidiphilus alinenensis | reverse complement strand
ACGCACCGGGTCCAAGCCGCTCAGCACTTCAATGGCGGAGGCATCATATTGGTTATTCATAGGTTTTCAGTGATTGGAGTATTTGTTTAGTTTATATCTCATCAGGTGATGCCAACACAATCGCTTTGGCGAAATCCTCAAAGTCCGTCAATCGGTAGCGGCCTATCGCGTAGACGATGGCCCAGTTGATGGCATCGTAGTTATGGATAGCCAAATTCCGAATCAAATTCCAATCCATGCCAACCTCCTTTCACGAAGAATTCTGTTCCAGTAAGGTGATATCCAATAAAGAACATCCCATCCAAAGGCCAAGCTGGGGCTTGGTGCTCCCAGTAGGAACGCCAAGCCCAAGCTTGGCAAGGTGATTTGCGGAGGAATTGTTCGCGATTTTCGTGGACAATTCATTTCGGTTTTGGTGGATTCATTATTGAAAATCACCTAAGTCATAAAATCCGCCTGATTGAATAGGCGCTTGCTCAGCATCAAAGCATAATCAGCAAAGTAGAAGCAGCATGTTGCTGCTTTAAGCGTAACCGTTCAGCCCCCCTGCCTTTTCCTGGTAGCGAGGGCATCTTGGCCGCAATTTTGGCGGGCGGTACGTCCGTGTACGGTTTATTCCGGCCTTCTACGAGTGCATAACATCAGTGACTAACAATCGCTCAAGTTCAGCTACAATCCGCTCCCCGGTGTGACCGTCCCATTTATCTGGAATGGAACCCTTCTTCCATGCCCCAGCAAATAGGCGATCCAACGCGGGTTGCAGGTAGGAGGGGTCTGTTCCGATCAATTCATTGGTGCCGATGCTTACTGTCTCTGGGCGCTCGGTAGTGTTCCTCAGGGTCAGGCAAGGCACACCCATTACTGTGGTTTCTTCCGTGATACCACCAGAATCAGTAATGACAGCCTTAGCGTTTTTTACTAATTCACGATACGCAACGAGGCGGGGTAAGGTTCCCAGCCGTTACCCTTACCGGGTGGATTCTCCAAAATCCAACGGCCGATGAGGCTCTTATGCCAAAGGCAGCGAGTGTTTGCGTCCACCGCGTTGAGATCGTCGAAATAATGCAGGTTATAAAGCCAAAGTTTTTCCAGTGTCGGGGCATTCCAAAACGTAGGGGAAGTTATATCGTGCGTTTCGTTTAGAAAACGGCAAAGACCCTCCCCAGGCATACTGGCCCTGCGTCTGGCCGGCATAACCCAAATGCCCGACAGTCCACGCAAAGGCGGAGCGGGGTCAAAATTGGCCTTGGGTGAATACAAACGATGGCGCAATCGACCGAATAGTTGGATTGGCTTTAGGTGCTTTAATGTGAAGTAATAGCGGATGATGTCCAAAGGATCAAAACCCAGTATCAAATTTGCCTGTTGATAAGCTTATATTGCCGACTGCTCTCAACCCTATCCTCTACAAAAGCCCGGTCACGCACAAACACTGTATTGCCGTCAGTTTGCTGTGAGTCAATCAGCTTCCTAGCGAACGGGTCGTAGCTAAATGGGGCAAAACCATATCTACGCATCATATTAACCAGTTCCTCATCACTGATGCCGTAATGTGCGCCGCTACCATTTGTTTCCATGATCACCGCGAGCAAGCGAGGATCCGACAATGTCCGTTCTCCACCAATCAGGACGCTACGCTCATGACCCTCAACGTCGATCTTGATCAACAATGGCACATCCTGCCCAACTAATTCATCAAGTCGCATCACCGGCACATCAATTCCGGGGACGTTCTCACCCTCAGCAAGGACATGATTTACACTGTCTAAACCTGTGGTAAACCTGTGGTAAACCGAAGTATCGAGGTTTGATCCGATAGCCCCAACCTGCAAGTACGCACTTGGGATGCCAACCCATTCAAGGCAACATTGCGTTCAAGATGCGCAAAAGTTTCTGGAATTGGCTCAACTGCCGTCACGCGGGCACCAACCCCACCTCCAGCAAGAATTGTATAACTACCGATGTTGGCGCCTACATCCAAGAAATGATCATCTTCGCGTAACAAATGCAGCACAAATGCCATTTCCCTGACTTCATGTAGACCGCAGTACCAGTTACCCGTCGCACCCGTCATACCCAGCGTTGCAAATAACTGCGTATGTTCAACATAATCGAGCGCGATAGGTCCTGGTAGCAGGCGTGCTGCCAATTGCCACCTGATGACACGTAGCACTGCAGCGACCCTCCCGCCTGCGTTCAAAGGATGATTCCATACGCAACTCAATAAGCGGTAAAAATGCATTATAATTCACTACACGTTTGGTTTTTTGGGCTAGCAATTCTCATTTTGGCGTAAATGCCCGTTCGGCGTAGGAAGGGTTAGGTGCGCATGCTGCAAAACGTGATGTTTGCACTGAATTTACCGCGCACCGTAACCCGCCATGCAGCCCCCGTCGGGTTACGGTGCGCACGGTGGCAATAACTATGGGCAAGATTTTCCTGTGCGCACCTAACACCGACCTAGGGTCTGTTGCCAAAATGAGAATTGATGTTTTGGGCAAACTAATTGGAATGTAAGCGTTCACCCCTGGGAGCGCGGGCGTCACGCCCACTGAAATGGCGGCCAAGATGGCCGCACTCCCAGGAAAAAGCGGGGTAGTGAACGCTTACATTGGAATAGTTCGCCAAATTATAACATAATCAAGGGTTGCCACTTGCTTACCCCGACAAAGCCTCCGCTATTTGAATCGTCACCCGGCTAACTTCTACAAGTTCGTCAAAAGCAATTGGCGCAACTCCACCAAACTCGACGGCCCGCACAAAAGCGGCGGCACAGTCCTTTTGCCCCTTGTCCTGCCTCCATAG
>QJPH01000307.1 GCA_003242955.1 Candidatus Methylumidiphilus alinenensis | reverse complement strand
CAAGAGGTGATAGGCTCGTCTGTTTTTTCGGTCTAGCCCGGATGCACAATGGCACAGCGCAATGAATCCAGATGCAAGATAAGCCAGCCCTCGTTCATGCAATCAAAAAACATGACGCAGCCGTAGCCAAGACAGACTTAACGGTCTGGCTAGGTGCCGAACCGACGTTTACGGACAGGTCTTCGGAGGCACCTGAGTGGTTGCGCCGTGCGGAGGGAGGAGATAAATCATTGCGTGCCTTGGCGATGTTGAAACGATACTGCCAAGACCGGTCCAATCCATTGGTTTTGAGGACGATTGGCCGCTTATATCCGGGCGAAAAAGCTCCACGCTGGAATCATGGGATTTATGAAAGCCGTAACCATCACGCCGTTTGGAGAGGCCCTCCCGATCCGGCCTTAGGGGGGGTAGGTTCCTTTCGGCAAGTTTTGGAAAGTTTTCCCCGACACTTGTCCGAATATTTCATAGGACGTGGCTGGAAAAGCCATCACACTTGGAATGGCGACCAGTCGGATTGGCGCATCGTGTTTAGGGTAGATGGGACCGATCCCCCTGATTTTGGCCTTGATGACCGATTGTCGCGTCCTTCCATCCATTCATCCCCCATTCCAGAAGCAGGATTGTGCGATGCCTTGGCAAACGATGGAAATTATCTGTTTCTCTTTCGCTACCCTATTCGGGACAGAAAATTTAGCGACGAAGAGATTTGCCATGCTGTGCCGAGTCTGGAATTGCCTAGCTTTCCTAATGTTTCCTTGTTTCTCGATTGCGTTGCCGAAATTGGCAAAGCTGCTACGGATTGCGGGTTAGGCGGTTTGACTCTGGAAGGCTTTTCTCCACCAGTCGATGCGTCCGTGGCATGGACCACGTTTACACCGGACCCGGCAGTCATTGAGGTCAATATGGCACCGGCAAAGGATGCGAGTGAGTTTTACGACATGGTGAGCGGCATTTTCCAAGCGGGCGAAAACTCTGGACTTTCCCCTTATCGGTTTTACTACAACGGCGATGCCACCGATTCTGGGGGTGGCGGGCAAATCACTTTCGGAGGCCCAAGCGCTAGAGCCAGCCCGTTCTTTTTGAGACCTTGGTTGTTGCCAAACGTAGTTCGCTACTTTAACCGGCATCCTGGCCTTTCGTTTTTTTTCACACCCAGTTGCGTTGGTAGTTCCAGCCAATCCCCCCGGCCCGATGAGCGATTCCGAGAGTCTTTCGAGGAAATGTGTTTGGCCTTGGAACTGCTTTCACAACAGTCGCATCCTTCGCCCGATGCCATTTGGGGTAGTTTGGCACCGTTTCTGAGCGACCCTTCAGGCAACAACCACCGCAGCGAAATCAATGTCGAAAAATTGTGGAACCCCCTTCTCGCTGGAAGGGGTTGTCTCGGGCTCGTCGAATTCCGTGCTTTTCGTATGGCGCGCACACCCGAGGCAATGACCGCACGGGCGGTGCTTTTCCGTTCTCTATTGGCAATGTTAGCGAAGGAACCTGATTCTAGCCGTCTAATTGATTGGGGTGCCGAGCTACATGACCGTTTCGCACTGCCATTTTACTTGAAGCGGGATTTGAATGAGGTTTTCGATGAATTAGCCGATGCAAGGCTAGGCTTGGATGAACCGCTTCAAGAGTTGATCTTAGACGACGGTGATAGGTTGTTCGGCGAAGCCATCCTGCAAGATTGTCAGTTGACTGTGCATCGCGCCTTGGAGTTCTGGCCGCTAGTGGGCGATGTCGCGTCGCAGGAATCAGGCAATTCCAGGCTGGTTGATTCTAGCACCACGAGAATCCAAGTGATTTTGCGGCCCTTGATTGGTTCTCAAGTGAATATAAGGGATTGGTGCGTTGCCTATCAGAATTGGCGGATGCCAGTCCGGTTTGAGTCCGATGAAACCGGTCCTTTGATGATTTTCGCATTCAAATACCGGACTTTTGCACCCTGGCGTGGTTTGCACCCGACATTGCCTCCGCAAAGCCCAATCGAACTGACCCTGCAAAACACATCTAGCCTAGAGGTTTGGAAACTCGTCTTGCATGAATGGAACCCCCAAGGGGGGGCTTATGAAAACCTGCCGGAAGATTGGGCAGAGAGTTTATTGCGCCGCAAACAAAGGCTGGTGTGCGAAAAGCTGCCAATGCATTCTGTTTTGCCGCTAGAAGAGCCTCCGCCCACAGCAGTTAGCCCCTATTGTTTGGATATAAGGGTTTTTCCGTTCAGCCATTGATGATATTATCAGTAACTGATGTTACGCAACGCGGTAATGTGCAATCCATCTGTGTGCAATTGCGCCCTTTTTATCAAATTGAGCGACGGCGAGCGGAAAAATCCGGTCAGGCCCGTCACTGTCAACCTGCCCATTGCCATATCACCCATCACTTGCGCTTTTACGTTGCGTCGTTGCGCCGTTGCGTGAGACTTTCTTTTGCCTTTCGCAATGCGGCATGTCATTCAATGGGCTAAGATTTTTTTCTCACGCAACGACGCAACGTTAAGAGCAAAGCAGAACCTAAAAGGCCCACCATAAAGTGAAGATTGCCATCCCCTTCGACAAGCTCCGAATAGCTTGGATGCCGGATGCATTCGGCGCATCCTTGTCCCTATGGTTTACGCCTAGTGTGAATTACGGCCTACCAACGTGCGTAACATCAGTCAGTAAATGAAATCGAAAGTAATGTCAGTTCAATGGTGTCTATTGGTGTTGGTTGTCTCTTTTTGCTCCCTAGCCAAGGCAACTGAGCAAGATGGAAATGTTCCACTAGAGCAGACCACCGAGAAAGCCACCAACCCGCCCGGCGATGTCACCCGCTTGCAAGTCCAGTCCACA
>QJPH01000214.1 GCA_003242955.1 Candidatus Methylumidiphilus alinenensis | reverse complement strand
CAACAGTCTGGTTTCAATCCGCTCGCCCAAGGTAAATCGCCGAGCGCGGGAAAATCCATCCAAATGCGGGATGATCCAAGCCAGTAGGGTATGGCAATCCTCGACAGCTTTTGGCATTTCGTTTTGTTTTTCTGCCATTGTCAAACTTATCTCCGAAAAAAAATCGCGTCGGGGCTACGCCCCCACAAAAAAAAAAATCAAAGAGCCAAAGCAGCAAAGAGCCAAAGCACAAAGAGCAAAGCTCAAAAATCCCTGGCGAGCCGAAAGCCGAGGTTGCCGTCGGCAACATCGTACCTGCTACGGAGGCCCGAACGCAGGAACAGCGGGTTGAAGAACCAAGAGCCGCCCCGAACCACCCGGCGATCAATGGCATCATTATTGCATATTAGTTCGCTACCATCATACTGCTCCGTATAGGCCGAACAGGTCCGTTCCCACACATTGCCATGCATATCATACAGCCCCCAAGGATTCGCCGGGTAGCTGCCGACCGGTGCGGTCTTGCCCAAAAACACGCCAGTCTTTGCGCCGCAGTCGTTGTAGTCATAATTACCGTCATAATTGGCTTGCTGGGTGTTGATGCAGTCGCCAGTGGAAAAGGCGGTCGTGGTTCCGGCCCTTGCCGCGTATTCCCATTCCGCCTCGGTCGGGAGCCGGTAGGTCGCCCCGGTATTGGAATTCAGTTTGCGGATAAATTCCTGCACATCATTGAAACTGACGTTTTCCACCGGGCAGTTGTCGCCGCATTGCTTGAAATAGGACGGGTTGGAACCCATCACCGCTTGCCATTGACCTTGCGTAACCTCGTATTTCCCTAGGCTGAATGCCTTGATCTTCACCAAGTGACGGGGTTGTTCGTTTTTAGACGACCCAGCCTCACTTGGATCAGTGCCCATCATGAACTCCCCCGCCGGAATTTGAACCATTTCCGGCGGCAATGCAGGGGGTTGTTTAGCCGGGTCGGGATGCCAAGGGTAGGCCATGGCATCATGGAATTTCGCGCCGGGTTGGTGGGTATGGGCCAGTTGCAACACCAGGCTATGATCGGCAAGGTCGGCCTTGGCCTGCGAGTCAACCGCAGCGCCGTAAGCCGTGTGGGAAACCATTTCGACCACACGGCGGGCGGCGGCTTCCCCGCCGGGCGGAAACTGCAAACGATCTAGGTTCTGGCTGTTGACATCGGACATCTTGGCTGCGTCCACTGTCGCAAAACCGGCGGCTTGCAGTCGGGTTTTGACCGCTTGCATTAAGGCTTGGGCATCGCCACCAGCACTCAAAGACACGGTCCAGCCTTTATTCTGCATGTTGTCCGTGGCGACCGAAACCGCCACCAAAAAATCCCGGCCATAAACATCCCACAGCGTATTCCCGCCCCACACCGACAGCCCGGCCAATGCCAAGGCCATCAGCAAAGGCTTCAAGCTGATGAGCCAGCGCCCACCCGGCAGCAAGCGGGCCACGGCGCGGGGAAGTTCAAAATCCAAAAAGCCTAAGCGGCCTCCCAGTAAGATATTGACAAAGATCGGGTCGTCAAACTGAGTTGGTCGCAAACTGCGCAGGTCGGCCAAGCGCAGCTTGACTTGGCGTTTGTTTGGCGTTTTGATGTCCAAGCGCAAGGTGTCAAAACTTTCGCTATCGGTCAGTTGCCCGAACAAGTCCCGCCAAACCGTCACGATGCGCTGCCTTTCCTCATCATTCATGCCGCGCAACAGGTGTTCGCGCAACCAGTCCGGCAGATGGGCGCGGGTCAGCCAAGGCAGGCGGCTCAAGCGGGCCAGCCGCTGCTCGCGCCGTTGCGGCGGGTCGGCGGTATCCAGCTTGCCATACAATAAAAAATCGAGCGCCAAGGTCAAATCCCAGTTTGGGCGCGGATACACCGCCACGGCCCGCAACAGGCGCAGGCCGTAAGTGCCGAGGAATTGCTCCAATTGGCGGACCAACCCGGCCAGGTCGGACCCGTAAGGCGGCTTTTCGCCTAGCCATGATCCGGGTTCGGCGACGATCATATCGGGCAAACTCAGGGCTTGATTCACGCTTGCCTGAGCTTCTCCGGTGGGCAGCGGGCTGTTGGTGAGTCGTGCCACCAATACCGGCAGACTATCCCGCGACAAAGGCAGCAGAAGAAATTTGTGGCGGGATAACAATTCGGCATGTTCAGCGCCAGCATTGCGGGGGTGCAGCCAGACGGGGTTTTGCCACGCTGCGAGTTCGTCCAGCCAAGGCCGTACCTCGCCACTGTAAGGGTGAAAAAGTAATTGTGCCTCGCCGATGACCAACAACCTAGCCGTGCCATGGCGGGCGGCGAGTTGGGCCAAGTCCACATATTCGCCGTCATTTTCAAGCCAGCGCACCAGAAAGCGTGGATCGTCGCGGAAACGGTAGGCGCGGACGGTCAGCCCTAAGCTGCGGAAACGTTCGGCCAGTTCCTCCGCCAATGCGGCTTGTTGGTCGTTGCGATGCGCCGATTGCACCAAAAGCAGGTATTCGGGCGCGACCCGGCGGTTGCGGTAAACCGGCTGAAAATAATCGCCATGGCGGGCTGTGGCTTCCACGGTGGCGGCGATATCCAAGCGGCGGGTGGGTTCCAAGTGGGCGGCGCGCAATTCACGCATGGCCCGCTCGGCTTCGGACCCGCCAAAAATGGGGGCTAGTAAACGTTTGAAGTGAAGATGATTCAGCAATTCTCCGCCAGACGGGGCTTGGGTGCGCAATATCCATTGCCGATGGTAACGACTAGCCAGCCACAACAATGCCAGTACCCAAGGCAACCCATCCAAGCCATGGTCAACCCCTTGCCCTGCGACTACCCATGCTTGCGGCAAAGGCTCC
>QJPH01000351.1 GCA_003242955.1 Candidatus Methylumidiphilus alinenensis | reverse complement strand
GGCGAATCCAGAAGATGCAATGCTTGGCATCATGCGTGGCATGACACGGCTTATCCGCAACCTTACCGACAATGTAAAAGGGCTTGCCTTATGCGATGTCTATACACGGCTGGCAAAGACGCTCCATGAATTGGCCGTGGTTCAAAATGACGAATTAGTCATTCTCGAAAAAGTCAGCCATCAGGAATTAGCGAATAAAATCGGGGCCTCCCGCGAGATGATAAGCAAGATAATGAAAGATTTGTCCATGGGTGGTTATTTGTCAATAAAAGGTAAAACCATCTATATTCTGAAGCCACTCCCTGCCGGCTGGTAGAAGGCCATGCCAACTAATCAGCGCTTGCCTAAATTCAACGCTGTCATATTTGACATGGACGGTCTGGCGATAGACTCTGAGCCTTCTTTCCTGTTTGCATGGAAGCAGGCAGCGATAGAGTTCGGAACCCATCTGGATGACAGTTTGGCACTAAGTTTGTTGGGTCGCAATGCCGAGGAGGTTGAATCGGCCTTGAAGCAGGCTATTGGCGAAAAGTTCGACGGCCCTCACTTTCGCTTTCTGTCCGCCCGGTTCTGGCGGGAATATGTGGAATCCAAAGGCATACCCCCCATGCCGGGGTTAGCCAGTCTGCTTGAGTTGCTGACAAGCAATCGCATACCTTATGCTTTAGCGACTAATAGCGACAGGCACAGTGCGTCAGAATGCCTGCGTTTGAGCGGCCTGGAAAATGATTTCCCATTGGCGGTCACCCGCGACCAAGTTTCGGCCGGCAAACCGGCGCCTGACGTGTTTCTCCATGCGGCAAGGCTATTGGGGGTTGCCGCGAGCGAATGCTTAGTGCTTGAAGATTCCGCCATCGGCCTGTTGGCAGCATCAAGAGCAGGAATGACTCCCTTGCTGGTGAACGCGCAACCTGGCAGGGAATCGCAACAACTGGCAGTAATGTCTTTTCGGTCGCTGCATGAAGTTGCCGAGGTAGTGATGAAGGCGTGGAGATGAGGTAGCATCGGCTCGTTAAGGGCGGCTGGGCTAGCCGTGGTTATCGCCTTATCGTTTTACAACCCACCATGTTTTGCGCCGTATGTTGACAATTCCATTCGGCGCAATACGCGGCGAGCCGCTATTGGCGCCCTGCCCTGAATTGGCATTTAAGCCGCCTCTCTCATCTCAACGGCCAATCGCTTCCCCAAGACCGCGAGCGCGGCATCAATCTGCTCGATTTTACTGGCATGGTTCAGGCTTAACAGCCGATCCACCATGGTTGGCGCAACATCCATGCGACGTGCCAAATCGGCTTCGCGCACGTCGGTGTCGAGCATGGCTTGATAGAGTGCAAGCTTGGCACAAGATAGCGTCACCGGTGCCACAGTGGGCAGTTCGGGGCGTACAGACGGCTTGGGCAGCGGACGGCGGTCATCTATATAGAACATTAGGGCGGATTCCAGCGCGTTACGTGCATGAAACAGCGCATCGGACTTGTCTTCGCCTTGGGTGATAGCTTCTGGAACGTCTGGAAATGTCACCACAAAACCACCTTCCTCGGCTGGGTACAACAACACAGGGTATTCAAACATTGCCTTTTCTCACTTTAAGCCCAGTTGTTTTTTGATGCCTTCAACCAGCCCGGTTTTGAGTTCGCCAGAGTGCATCGGTAAAACCGACTGCCGGTCTTTCAAAAACACCTTCAAATGGCCACCCTTCGCGGGTTCGAAGCGAGCGCCTTGTTGCTCAAGCCATTTTTTGAATTGCTTGCTATTCATTGGGTATTTAGGAACCCTTTTCTTTCAAGCACCTGCCTGGTCGTTTTTCGGGAAGCTGGAGCTTCAAAAACACCATTCCCAAGCGGGAGCTTGGGAACGAGCAAACGCAAAATTACTTCATTTATCTACCTGATTAGGAAGATTCTTCGGCTAAACCGACAAGTGCGTCATACCGGCAGGGAGAGCGAAGCGAGGGTTCGCCGGTATCCAGAACACAGGGAGGTGAATATAGATTGCCCTCCATGGCGACTGGATTCCGGCAATCCCTGCCGGAATGACGAATACGGCTAGATGTTACGAATTGGCTGAACAATCTTGCTAATCAGGTTCATCTATGCATAGGAGAAATACATGATCGGAGCAATCTCAGCCCTCACCATTTTGCTCATTGCTTATTGGTATTACAAAACTGCCGAAGAATTGAAATTGCCTATTCTTGCCTGGGTGGCGGGTGGAGTCATTGTATATTATGCTGGCTTCCTATTCTGGATGCATATTGTATTGAGATCGCTATTAGGAGGACAATTCAGGGAACATGGATTTCTGTTAGGCATAACTATGGACTTGACAGGGGTATTGGCCGGCACCGCACTGTCGGCCTTGTTCAGGTCAAAAATCATGTTAAGGGGTTAACCCTGTGTATGCGCAGCAACTAATACCACGACGCTTCGTCCATTCACCCGGTAGGAATGCTGATTATTAAGCGGGTGCATAAAACCAAGGTCTGCTATTGCTTCATCACCTTCTAAACAGGTATCCACAAAACGACTCCATTGTCGGCCATCTAGCCTAGGCAGTTCAAATTCATGGGCTTCATTGTGGCTATTTGCGATGAGATAAATATCATCCGCAGGACCGTTCGTAGTTTTTCCGCAAAGATGCATCGCGACACTGCGTGATTGTTCCCCCCAATCAGGTTGCCCTAGTTTAAAACCATGCCAGGAGATTAGAGGGCCATACCCGTTCTTCATCTGGAAACTATCATAGCGCAATAAATCGTGTCTCCTTCTAAATGCAATTAACAAGCGAAAAAAACGGTGCAAAAACTGTTTTTGCTCCAAAGCATCCCAG
>QJPH01000085.1 GCA_003242955.1 Candidatus Methylumidiphilus alinenensis | reverse complement strand
TCAATGCAGCAAAGACAGGTTCAATCAGTGGGTTTCCGATAAAGTTTATTACATTTCCCAAAGCATCATCGCCGAAATTTGGATGATTTATTTTATGACCTTAAAAACTAGATACCTTGAAGTAAGCTGATTTTCAATTTGATGTCACACACTGTGGTGTTGAAAAACTGTGTGGTAGCCCGCATTATGCCAGTTGTTAGCCAAGCTGCGTTAGCCCACCCCAACTGGCTATCCTTTTTCTGGAAACGCCCGTGAACGGGCTTATTCCGGCCCACGATGCGTAGCATCAGATATTCACATGGTCGGGCGCGTTTCTTGGCGTTGCGCCCGACATCCCGACCAACAACTTCTCCACATCAAGCCGCTTGACTCACGTCCTTTGCCGTCCGCTCCTTGACCAGAGGTAACAATTGCTCACCAATCCGGTAAGCCTCTTCCAAATGAGGGTTGGCAGACAGGGCAAATGTGCTGACACCTACCTTCGCATAGTTTGCTATGCGCTCGGCCACTTCCTCGTAGCTGCCGACGATGCCCACCGGTGCGCCGGGGCGGACCAGCCCAAAACCAGCCCAAAGGTTCGGACCTTTGATCAATCGGGTGAAATCATCTTTGGACGGTCCTTGTGAATTGTCGGGGGAACTCGAAATCGGCACGGTCTTGGCCGTCGCTTTGTTCCAACGGTCACGCAGGTCGCTCCAGGCATCCTCGCTGGTGTGGCGCGCCACCACCTCGGCTTGGATGGCAAAGCGCAAGGTCCGTCCGTGTTCCGCTGCCCGCCTTGATAAATCATCAATGCGGCCCTGTGTCGCAGCAACCGAGTCTAGCGGCAGGAAATGCACGTCGGCATGTTTGGCGCTCAATGCCAATGCCTCTTCGGTTTCGCCCGACAGATAGATGACCGGCAGTTCAGGCCCGGCAAGAGCCGACCCGAAACCGCCGTTTTCCACCTCATAGTAATGGCCTTGGTAAGTGAACGGCGGATGGTTCCAAAATCCTTTGACGACATCCAAGAATTCATCGGTTCTGGCGATTTGCTCGCTAATGCTCCAACGATGTCCGTGCCATGATTTCGCGGTATGTTCCTCGGTGACGAGGTTCCATGCCAAGCGTCCGCCGGTCAGCCGCTGGAAGCTGATGGCAATTTTTGCCGCATACACCGCCGACAAGAACGGTGCAGGCAGGGAAGGCAGGAATGTCAAGCGCCGCGCCTCGCGGGCCAAGGCACCGGCGACAATCCAAGGCTCTTCCCCGGCGGGGGTTTGCGGAATCAACACGCCGTCAAATCCGGTGATTTCAGCGGCCCTCGCAATCTGCGCCAAATGGTCGTACCAAGTGTAACCGTCGCGGCGCACATCGGTGCGGGCAAATATCGGACGATCAGTGATGGCCGGGGTGTAATCACCCCGGTTCCAATGTTCTTTGTGGATGGAGCGGCCGTCCCCGCTGGCGGGCAATTGCCAGAAAAATTCAATGCTCATGGTCAGGCTTCCTAACGGGTTGCGATTTTGAAAGAGGTGCTGCCGCGCACTAGGGGCAAGACTTCCTCGCCGACATGGAAGGCTTCTTCCAAGGCCGGTGTGCTGGAGAGGATAAAGCCCTGCACACCCAATTGGATGAAGCCGTCGATGGTTTCGGCGGCCTGCTCGTAGCTGCCGACAAAACCCAGCGGGGAGCCTTGGCTGCCCAAGGTGCCAAAGCCGGCCCACAAGCCTTCAAATACCAAGTCTTCAATGCGTGTGCTGCGTGTGATCTCGGTTCGCCACGAGCCTACCCCGTCGCCGCCCCGTTGACCGCGCTGGTTGCGTTCGCGGGTATCCCAATCCACCTGCGCCCAAGCGCGGCGCACCACTTCCCAAGCTTCTTCTGGCGTTGGCCGGGCGATGATGTTGAAGCGCACGGCGGGCTTTACCGTCCGGCCATCTTTGGAAGCCAGTTCCTTGACACGGTTAAACTTGATCTTAAGATTTTCCCGTGGTTCCAAGTGGGTCAGGTCATAGTCCGCATGTTTGCCTTGTGCAGCGAGGGCGGCATCCGAAGATCCGACAAAATACAATTCGGGGAAGACTTGACCGGCCAAGGGTTCAGGCAAGCCGGCCTCTTCAATTTGAAAGAATTTGCCGTGGTAGCTGAACGGCCCTCCGTTCCAGACACCTTTCAGCACGTCGAGAAACTCGGTGGTGCGGGTGTAGCGGTCATCATGGGCGATGCGGTCTCCCCACCACAATTGCTGTGGCCCACCTCCGCCCGTGATGATGTTGAACAGCAGGCGCCCACCTGACAGTCGCTGCAAGCTAGCCGATGCCTTGGCGGCATACAGCGGGTTCAGCCAGCACGGTTGATAGGCAATCATGAAGCGCAGGGTTTTGGTGTGCCGTGCGATGGACGATGCAATCACCCACGGGTCTTCGGAATCGGGGAAGGAGGGGATTAGCGCCCCGTCGAAACCGGAAATCTCCGCCGCCTTGGCGACCTCAAGCAAATAGTCATGATAAGGGAAACGACCCTCTTCACCGTCGGTCAACGTCGGTTTAGGCTTGCCTTGGGAAACTGGCCCCCAGGTGCCACGTGTATAAAAGGGCGAAGCCAAATCGCCTTTGCAGCCGTGAATCGGAATTCGCCAATGGAACTGTGTCATGATCGCCTCGTCTGGTTTAGCTCAGGAAACAACGGTTGAGCAAAAACGATACCATATTCAAACCCCTAAAAAATCCCGCTTGCCGACAGGCACGCCATTGTGGCGAAGGATGGCGTAGGCGGTGGTGACATGGAAAAACACATTCGGTAGGCCATAGTCGAAGAAGTAATCTAGGCCCAGCCAAGTCACGGTCTGGTCGCGCCG
>QJPH01000496.1 GCA_003242955.1 Candidatus Methylumidiphilus alinenensis | reverse complement strand
CTACAACACCGATCCCTGCGGCGGCGTTTTTCGTTGCTCCGGCATTAGCGGTTGTCTTTGGATTTTCACGCCGCAAAACTAGCAATGGTATCCAAACCTAAACACCAGTCGTATAGCGCAGTAACGCCGGATGGTAATAAGATCAAAAGCAAAAGCTAAGATCAAAAGCAAGATCAAGTGCCAAGAGCCTAACCCGGCATTCGAGGGGACGCGGTGGTAGTCAGCCGTTTTCATTCGGGCTTCCATCCGCCGCGCCCCTCAATTCGGGCGTTAGGCACTGAAATCTTTAACTTAGGAGAGCGTGACGAAAATGAATATCAGACTTTTCTTTTTATCAAGCATTATTCTTCTTACATTTGCAAGTACGAATAGCTATTGCAATGAAACCAAAATAAAATCTTGCGGAAATTTAGTAACAACCCCTTATAAGTCATCACCGAAATTTTTCGCTCCAGATGGTTCTAGAGGCGAAGGGGTGTCAATTTGGATAAATGGGCAATTAAAACCAATTCCTGATACTAGAGCTGGTTGCTTGCCAATACCTCTTCGCTACAATAATATCGGCGCAATTAAGACTCCAAAACGAGCTCCTTGGACCGGGCAAATTGGAAAAGATGATAAATCCCATGCTATTTTTGGTTCTGTCGAACAAGGAATCACTGCATGGGGACTATGGATGAAGAACAGACAAAAGCCAGGAGTTAAAAATTCAGCTTTTTCTATTATGTCTTTATATGCACCACCCGATGACTGTGTTGGTTCAATTGGAATATTTCCCGATTGTCCTTTCGGAATCAATCCAACAGAAGAATATGCTGCAAGGGTTGCGGCAGCCGTTAAAAAACAACCTAATGATCCGCTTAATCTTGATGCTACTGACTGTAAGGAAGGCAGGGATGTTTTGTATGCACTTCTTCAAGAAATTGCTTCTTTTGAAATTGGAGGTAATTTTTGCGGCAAAGAAAATAAAAAATCTAAGACATTTTGCAGCATAAATAGAGAAATTTTTGATAAAGCAATGGACACGGCCTATAGCCCCGTGAAGTGGGGGCCGTGCTCAGACCCGGCTGAAGCTCATGAAAAAGAATAACATGGCTAACGCGGTAAAGGCGCAATAGCGGCTTGCCGCGTATTGCGCCGAATGAATGAGAAGGGCAAAATCTGTGAATCCCCGGCCTTGTTTCTCTACCCACTCGCTCAACCCGCCTTGCCCCAGCCAAGCCATGCACATTGCTTGCCGTGCCGGGTTAAAGTTCCGTGGCGGACTCGGTCGGCTGAACGGGGTCATTAGGCAAAGCAACATAATAATAAGCAGGAGACAAAACAATGAATACCTTTCGGATGTTTAGATTGGCAGCAGTAATTGCATCGTTGCAGCTTGCCGCTTGCTCACAAGTGGTATATTCGGTTAAACATAAGCTTGATGATAAATCAAAAATTCCAAATATTGCAATATCTGGGAAATCAAATTGGTCTTATAATACCGGATTTAAAAGGTCTGTTTTGGTTGTAAATTCCGCGAAGCCGGGTGAGCCTCCAAACTTAACGGTAAAGCCAAGCGATAGCGATGATGAAACATATGATCTTTATTACAGTGAGTCTTCTTGGCTTTTTTCTGACCTCTTTGCCTTCAAAGTTGATGAAAACGGACGATTAGATACTAATAATGTAAAAGCGACATCCGATCTTGGTGTAATTATCGCCGATATATCAGCTATCGCTAGGGCGACCTCAGGATATACAGCCGAAAATCTTGATGGGAATCAGCCAGAGGAATCATGTACACCTGAACCTGCTAAGCATGACTTCGTAAACAGGATAATTCAGTTGTGTCCAAGTGATAAATTAGGAAAAACTCAAGAAGAAGAAACCGAAAAAGGGGACGATTACAATATTGAAGTTGATTGTACAAAACTACCAGTGCCAACAAATGAAGAACAGCATGTTGGAACAGGTACGAGAAAAGATTTGCTAGACTGGGCAGAAGGATTATTGGTCTATGACGCCAAGCCTATCCGCCTAACCATAAATCGAATTGGTGTCAAATGGTCTCAGCCAGTCATTGACCCGAAGACAAATAAACCCGCTATTGATATTAAAACAAATAAATCAATTACAAAGTCTTGTACTGTTTCCAAAACAATGCCCCAAAAAATACCCATTGCAGTCGCTGATATAGCTTTCCCTGTTAAGCTCCATGCTATTCCGATCAAAAGAAATTTATTAACTTCCCCCGAAACAACAGTATCAGCGAAGAACGGTTTTTTTCTTGAATATAAAAAATCAGAAACCGGAATTCTGAAAGGTTTTCTTGAAATTATAACGGCTCCTCTAAAGGGCTTCTTTCCAACGGTAACCGTTACGGATGGCAAATCATCATCCACTTATAAAAGCCAATAAGGGCCGTAGGATGGGCTGGGCTTGCGAAGCCCATCACTCGCGAATGATGCTCCTCCTTCGTCGGCTTCCTACAATTTTAACGCGGTAAGGCATATTGACGGTACTCCGCTTATTGCGCCGAATGGATAAAAAGAGCAAAATCCACGAATACCCGGCATTGTCTCTTTTCCCACACGCCTAACCCGCCGTTCCAGCTGACCCGCGTCAACGTCTGGCTTCATTGTTCTGGCTTCTCTTGCGCGGGCGGCTGAACGGGGTCGTTGGGCCTCAGACCTTCAGTACCCAGCCGTCAGTTGAATAGCGAATAGCCGGACAATATCGAATCAGTTATCAAAACAGGAATAGTCATGGAAAGAGTTCTAGTCTTATACGCCAACCCCGCAGATACCGACCGAATTAGGCTCGACAAAGAGCATCGTGCGATTGATCAGGCTTTATTGACT
>QJPH01000086.1 GCA_003242955.1 Candidatus Methylumidiphilus alinenensis | reverse complement strand
TCAAATTCACAATTTGAGCCAAAACGATGATTGTAGCCCGTCATTCCGGGCGGGATGCCGGACAAATCGGCAGGACAGCCGATTTGCACGGCTTCGCCGCCCGAAGGGTGAGAGACATGGATGTCTCTCATGCATCCAGTCAGGCCTTGGTCATCGTTCAGCCCGACTGGGTGAGTCCGTAGCCCGGATGGAGCCGCTTGCGGCGCAATCCGGGAGGACGCTGACCACGAAACCCGGATTGCGCCGCAAGCGGCTCCATCCGGGCTACGACACTCGTCGTTATACGCAAGTCAGGGAAAGCAGGAAAAGCCGTCATTTCGGCAGGGATGCCGAAAACCAGGCCATGGAGGGTAACAAGTCGGTTGTGCAGTGCTTGATTCAGGTAACATGTCAACCCGTAGTTTTATGTTCGCGGTTGCAAGGACATCTGTCGTGGCCCCCAGTTTGCCATCCTTGGACGCTGGATTTCGGCATCCCTGCCGAAATGACGGGCTTTTTTTCAATTTAACGACAAGGTATTTAACATGCGAGAAATCCCGTTTGCCCATCCCGGCGAAATCCTCAACGAAGACTTCCTGAAACCGCTGGGTATTAGCCAGTATGCGCTTTCCAAAGCGATTGGCGTGCCACCCCGGCGGATAAACGAAATAGTCCAAGGCAAACGCGCCATCAGTGTCGATACGGCTCTTCGCCTAGCCGTGTTCTTCGGCACCGATGCGCAAAGCTGGATTAATCTGCAATCACACTTCGACGCAGAACAGGCAAGGGAAACCTTGGCCGACGTGTTGGCGCGGATCAAGCCGTATCAGGCGAAAGCAACGGTAAATTAATTGGGCTACCAACTTAAGGCGGGACAGTTCAAGGCCGTTCGTGGTGAGTCCTGAGCTTGTCGAAGGGTCGAACCATGAACGGCTTAACCGTCCACCCTTCGACTGCTCGACAGGCTCGCAGCTCAGGGCGAACGGTTAAGCTTTGCGCCTGTCCCGTCTTAAGCTGATAGCCTCCAGTGGGAACCGTTTGGCAAGCAGATTCTGTTCGCACCACTCCAAGGCATGGTCGATATCTTCGCAGTTCAACAGGGGCAACCCGGTCGCCACCTCAACACTTTGCTTTATTTTCTTTGCAAGTTCGTGTTTCTGAGAATAACCGCTAATAAGAACCTGTTTCGAGAAATCGAAAAGGGATTTGATGAGATCGGCGATTAGCGTTAAAGCACTCGCATCAATCTCCTCTACACGGGTGAAGTCCAGAATCAGGAAATCGGCATTCTCGACCGCTCGCATGGACTCATGAATCACGATTTCGGCGGAAGCGAATGCCAAATCCCCTTGTAGTTCCAAGACTATGACTCTGTGGCCCAATTCGGCGAGTAACCGATTCTGTTCAGGGTCGCGGGTTCGTTTGGAGGGGACTTGCGCGGCATCGTAACGGGCATGGATGACCGAAGAAGCCGTGGCCCGGCCGATATGAAACATGTGCAGCCCAAAGTCGGCGGATAGCTTCTTGCAGACCGCTATGCCACGCACACTATTGCCGCGCTCGTCGAGCCGGGGGGAAAACACGGCCAGCCCAAACTGGCCCGGCAATACCGCTAGGATTCCCCCGCCCACGCCGCTTTTGGCGGGCATTCCGACTTCATAAATCCAAGCACCGGAATAATCGTACATACCGCAGGAACTCATCACGCTTAATACAGCAGGGACGTAGCGGTCTTGCAAAGCGCGGATGCCGGTTAGCGGATTGAACCCGTTGTTTGCGAGGGTCGCCCCGATCAGCGCCAAGTCTTCGCAGGTGACGAGCAAGGAACATTGCTTGAAATAGACATCAAGCACATCGTCGGTGTCCTTCTCAATAATATTGGAATTGCGTAACAGGTAGGCGATGGCGCGATTTCGATGACCCGTGGACTTTTCCGAGCGGTAAACATCCTCGTCAATGATAACCGGATGCCCTAGGTATTTTTCGTAGCAGTTGAGCATGCGACTAAATTTTGTTTCAGGCGTGTTGCCCTCAATTAGACCTACCGTCGCAATCGCTCCCGCATTAATCATCGGGTTTTTGGGCCTGCCCGTCTCCGGTTCCAAGCTGATTGAATTGAACGCTTCCCCGGACGGCTCTACATCCACTTTGGATAACACCGCTTCAGTGCCCTGATCCTCCAAGGCGAGTCCGTAAGTGATGGCCTTGGAGATGGACTGAATGGTGAACGGCTGACGGGAGTCGCCTACCTGATAAACATGGCCCTCGACCGTGATTAAAACGATCCCGAACGAAGCGGGGTCGGCTTTCTGCAGTTCGGGGATGTAGCTTGCCACAGCCCCTGTATCGATGCCGGCGCAGTCCCGATGCAACCCTTGAAGATAATTCTGCAACGAATTGGCATTCATTGTCATCTGCCTATCAGGGTTCCCCGAACGAGTCCTCCGCGTCGGCGGTTGCCGACTCGGCATCGATCTGGCGCACACTCACCTGAACCGTCATTCCGAGATAGTCGCCGTTGTCGCCGAACCATCCGCCCGAGATCGGCGCGGCTTGCTCCGGTGTGCGAGTGTAGGCTACGCGGATCAGGTCAGTGCCGCCAAAAAGCAAGTTAGTAGGATCAAAGGGTATCCAACCGGCACCCGGAAGATAGACATGCAGCCAAGCGTGGGTCGCACCGGCACCGCGCGTGACCGTTTCGTCGTCGCAGCTTTCGGTCTGCCGTAACCCCTGCTGAAGCCCACTGCCGACCTCTGTCGGTGGGGCACCGTCGTCTAGCGATGCGTCATAGAGATAGCCGGAGACGAAGCGCGCTGCCAGACCCAGACCCCGGGCGGCCTCGATCATCAGCAGGGCGAAATCCC
>QJPH01000217.1 GCA_003242955.1 Candidatus Methylumidiphilus alinenensis | reverse complement strand
CCTAGGGCCGGGGTAAGATGGCAAATAGAAACTTGGTACTGTTCCAGCCACTCCACTAAATCGGTTGGATCGAAAATAACCGACTGCCTAGGGATGCATAAACGAGCACCAATGGACAACGGGGTGAAAATATCCCTTAATAATGGGTCGTGACTTAAACCGGACAGCATCGAAAAATGATCTTGCCTAGTCAAGCCGTGCTTGGTGACGTGCCAATCAATGAAATGCGGAAGCGGTGCATGTGGGGTGACAATGCCTTTGGGCTGGCCGGTACTTCCTGAGGTGAATGTGATGTAGGCAGTTTGCGCAGGGTCCACCTCGCCTAGGGTATCCGTTCCAAATTGACTGAATGCTTCTACAGCCTCGACACTGGCGGCGGGCACCCGCAGAATTTTAACGCCTTCCGGGCTGTCGGGCATTTGATTCAGTTCACTAGGCAAGGGGACATCCCCGCAAATTATTATCAATGCCGGCTGGATGAGTTTTATGCTCAAGAGTATCCTTGCCGTTGGATACGCTGAATCGGCAATATTGAATGCGGCCCCAGATCGTAACACGCCCAACATCGCATACACCAAGGCCGGGTTACGGTCAGATAGAATGACAACCCGGTTACTTTTCCCTACCCCTTTTTCTGCCAGGCAATTAGCGATTTGTCTGCTTATCAGTTCCAATTCACCATAACTGCATTCACCTTGGCAAGAAACTAATGCAGTGGAATCGGGTGTCGTAATAGCCTGTTCTAAAAAAGCCTTAAATAGTGTGCCTCGCACTTCATAGTTCAAGGATACCCTTGGGTCGGGGATATTATTATTGTATTCCATCTTGAATCCTTAAATTAGTTGACTGATATATTCTTCCTTCGACTAAACCACTCTGCGGAATCCACACAATGGCGCGGTGGCAATTTCAGGCTCAACCGAACCGGAAGGGGCATAATCCCGCCCTTGTGAGTGCATGAAGCTTTCCGCCCACCCAGTTAACATAAACAGCATGGGAATAGTCTGTCCGCCCATGTATACGGTGGCAATCGCGATGATATAGCCCAAGTAAATGCTTGCCTGCGTGAACGCCAGCGAACCTCCGCTGTTAGGTGGATGCGGTTGCTTAATGCCAAATATCAGTAGGCGAACCATAGTGCCTATTAACACATAGAGAAAGCAGTAGAACGCAATTTTGCCGTGCATCAAAAACAGCAATAGATAGTGGTTGTCAATCGACGGTGCTTCGGGTATTGCCGGCCATTTGGTCAAGCCCCAGCCGAAAAGTTCTTTTTGCTTGGCTATATCGACATAAAGCTGGATCAGTTCGTAACGATAACAAGCGGTTTCCTGATTGTCATCCTTGGCATTTGCCCGCCCCACCGAGGCGTAGGCGAGGAATGCCGACAGTGCAGGCACACCAACGACCACCAGAAGCACCAATACTACCATGAAGGCCAGTAACTTTTGCTTCATCCGCCCGGCAGCGACTATGAAACCAGCCAGAAATCCAGCCAACCAAGAACCTTTGGCAAAGGTGATGAAGAACCCTCCGGTAAGAATCAGCGTCAAGAAAGCCGGGAATTTGATAGGCAACCAAGGCAATAGCTTCCATTTATCCGGCCATGCGCCAGAAAATTGCAACCAGCGCTGCAGTCTGAAGCCCAACATCATAATGATGCCAGCCGACAGAGCATGTCCGTAAGGCCCTGCTGTGCGGGCCATGCCGAAGCGGAACGTGATCATCCAACCCTCGCCTTGGCCGGGGAAAAAAGGGCTAAGAACCACTCTAAAAAGGTTCACGCCGAAACGGGTTTCCCAAGTGTTTAACATTGAGACGATGGCAAGGCAAGCGACGACTCGCCGGGCGAAATCATAGCGCATACCGGCTGGTTCGATAAAGCTTTTCGCCATGAAATACGGTGTGAGCACGGAGAACAGCATGGTGAACATTAAGTTCTGCGCATCGGAATAGCCGGAAGCCTGAAGCTCCGAATTGAACACGAGTCCGGCGTAAACCAACACCACGACATCCAGATGGCTGAAACGGTAGCCCTTGAAGCCTCCACGCATCATCGATACGATAAAAATGACTAGTGCCACACCTTGGTTGAAGGTCGGGTCAGGCACACCTGGCGTAATGACCCGGTAATAATCCGGCAGGCACAGCAGCGTCGGGATGTAAACGCGGAAGAACGCGTTGCTGGGCGAGGAGTTCATCGCAATGCGGAAGGCAAGGAACGCTGGTAGGAAGCCGATGAAAGACAGCATGGGACTGCCTCCGGCGTGGCTTAAACGGAGGGTTTGTGGATAGGTCTTGCGGGTACGCCGACGACTATCTCACCCGGCGCGACATCCCGCGTGACGACCGCGTTCGCGCCGATCACCGCGCCTGCGCCGATATGCACACCGGCCAAAACGGCGACACCCCGGCCTATCCATGCGCCCCGCCCTATATGGACTGGCTTTGCATCATGGCCACTATCGCGGATCGGTTGGCCTTCGGCGATCTGGTGGTTGGCATCGCGGATGCTCGCGTATTCACCGACCATAACGCCATCCTCAAGCACCACAGAGGCATGTGATACGATATGGACACCCCTGGACAACACCACGCCTGAGCCTATTTCGATGCGGCCTTCATCCTGGGTTTCCAAGTAGAGTTCGCGGTAGAGATAAAGGTTTTTCCCTAGCAAAATATTCACAGTGCCATGTAATTCGGGCATACCCAGCACCACGACAGAAGGGTGTAGGCATCCGCCCAACGCCGTGCGTAAGCGCGCATGGGCCCACAGACGCCGCCAAGCAGACAACCCATTGTAAAATCTTGCAAACGGCGAGAGGATAAATATCAGCAATTTTTTTTTGGCC
>QJPH01000104.1 GCA_003242955.1 Candidatus Methylumidiphilus alinenensis | reverse complement strand
CAAACCGCCTACAATGGCCTGAATATCAGCGTCACTAATCCACTGAACCACACCACCCAGCAAGTCAAAAACGGCTTGGGGCAAGTGGTGCAGACGATCAACGCCCGCAACAAACTGATGCAATTTGCCTTCGATCCGTTTGGCAACCCGGTCAAAACGCTAGACCCGAACGGCAACGCGATCACGTTAGCTTATGACATCCGGGGTCGCAAAACCGCCATGACCGACCCGGACATGGGCAACTGGAGCTATGCGTATGATGTACTGGGGGAAATGCTCCGGCAAATCGACGCGAAAGGTCAAACCACCACCGTTAGCTACGACCTGCTAGGCCGCGTCGTCAAGCGTCAGGAACCGGGTTTGAACAGCGCGTGGACCTGGGACACCGCCCCCAAAGGCATCGGCAAGCTGTCGGCGGAAACCAGCGACAACGGCTTTACCCGGTCTTATGCGTATGACAATGTTGGGCGGTTGGCAAAAACCACGACCAGCATCAGCGGCGCGGGTTCCTACACCCAATCCACGATATATGACAGCCTCGGGCGGGTATCCAGCTTCACCCAGCCGACCGGCTTGTCCGTGGTCAACGTCTACAACAGCTATGGTTATTTGTCGCAAGTGCTGGACGGGTCTACCCAAAAACCCTATTGGCAGGCGCAACAAGTCGATGCCTCGGGCCGGATCCTCTTGGAGCGCCTAGGCAATAACTTATATACCCAACGCAGTTTTGACGGCATGGGCAGGCCGACGTACATTTCCACCGGCAAGTTTGGCGTGACCCCGGACATTCAAAACCTGACGTTGAACCACGACCAAAACGGCAATTTGATTTCCCGCGACGATTACGCCACCAATCGGGGGGATTCGTTTGTTTACGACGAACTGGACCGGCTGACCGTCGATCTTGGACCCGGCGGCAAAATATTGAATTATCAATACGACGAACTGGGCAATATCAACTTCAAAACCGATGTCGGCAGTTATTTCTACGGTGCAAAACCCCATGCCGTGACGCGCATCAACGGCAACGTGAACACCGCTTTGCAATACGATGCCAACGGCAACCAGACCTTGGGGCTGAATAACCGAAGCGTGGCGTACACGTCATTCAACTTGCCATCGAAGATTGTGCAAGGTGTCAGCACGGTGACATTTGATTACGACTCCAACCACGAACGCTTCCGCCAAACTGCCTCGAACGGCACGACCATCTACCTGAACCCGCGCATGGATTTGGGTGGGCATTTCGAGCAAACCACCTCGGGCGGCGTGGTTGAAAACCGCCATACGGTGTATGCGGCCGGCAAGGCAATCGCCGAAGTCGTGACCCGTGGCAGCGTTAAACAAACCCGCTATTTCCACACCGACCACCTAGGCAGCATCGACGCAGTGACCGACGACAACGCCTTCGTGCTGGCCCGTTATGCGTTTGACCCGTTCGGCAACCGTACCGCGTTGTATGGCAGTTTGAACACCATCAACCACGGCTTCACGGGGCATGAGCAACTGCCCGATGTCGGCCTGATCCACATGAATGGGCGAGTCTACGACCCGGTGTTGGCAAGGTTTTTGAGTGCGGATCCGAGTATCCAAGCTCCGGGAAATCTCCAGAGTTACAACCGCTATAGCTATGTCTTGAATAATCCGCTGGCTTATACCGATCCGAGTGGGTTTTCGTGGTTGAGCCATGCATGGCATGTTGTCAGTAGCATTGTTAAGACCATTGCCTCAATAACCGTAGCGGTTGTTGTTACTGCCGTCATGACACCCTTTGTAGGACCTGTTTTTGCCAGTGCGATGGGTGGATTTGCTGGCGGCTTTGTGCAGACGGGAACACTGCAAGGGGGTTTAAACGGTGCATTGACGGCGGAGTTATTTTATGGAGCAGGCGACTTTGGAGCCAGCGATTTTGGTCAGCAATTTGGATTGGCAGGGAGAGTCGTTGCGCATAGCGTGGCGGGGTGTGTTTCCTCTGAAGTTTCCGGGGGAAAATGTGGGCAAGGGGCGATATCGGCAGGGTTTGCCGAAGCGGCAGGGCCTTTTACTCAAGGTTTGGGGCAGACGGGGAATTTGGTGGCTCATGCGGTGGTGGGTGGGACGGCTTCTGTGTTGGGCGGGGGAAAATTTGAAAATGGAGCGATGACGGGGGCTTATGGGTATTTGTTTAATGATTTACAACAGCACGGTGAAAAAAGTTCATTTGGAGAAAGATTCTTTTCAGATTTGAGTAATTATGGAGACAAGATGCAAGAATTTTCTGATGGTTTATTCCAAATGTTAGCATCTTATGATGGAGTCACTACAACCTACTCTTCATTAATTCGCGGATATATTTCTTATAGTGGGTATACAAGTGGAGGGTTGTTAGATGTTGTTAAAATTGAAAGCGCACCTATTATTGAAGGTGGGTTAGTGTCTCTTGTAGTAGTCTCAGGTGGTGTGGTAATGGGTGTAGCAATTCACGCTGGTGTTGAACCTTATACAGACGATATACTAAACAATAAAACTGTTCAACAAGGGTTTGCCCATTATGGTCTGGACTATAGGCCGTAACCCGTAAAAGGCGGATTCGTCGCGCCAGGTCCGTAGGGCGGAACCATGGACGGATTCCGCCGAATGCTATGGATCTGCCGTCAGCATTCGGCGGATCACATCCCTGTATCCGCCCTACACTCCGCCGGACGGGATTTTTAATCCCGTCCGAAACGTTTTGTGCAACGGCAGGACTCTGGTCTGTGGACATAACGTTCGGGTCGGATTACAAAGGTCCGTAGGGCGGAACCATGGACGGGTTCCGCCGAATGCTATGGATCGGTCGCCAGCATTCGGCGGATCACATCCCTGTATCCGCCCTACAACTC
>QJPH01000087.1 GCA_003242955.1 Candidatus Methylumidiphilus alinenensis | reverse complement strand
CCGCACATGGCTGAGTTGAATCGCAATGCGCTTCCAGATGCGGTGGATGCCCATCGACATCAAATCGTTCATGATGTCATATTTGCCTGCGACGGAGTCGAATACGCCCTTGACCAGCTTGGCCTTTTCGCCTATGGGTACGTCTTTGAAGCCGAAATGTGTGGTGTTGTCTGTCATGGTAAGTTCTCGTTGTATATCACACTCCTGAAACGGAGCGGAAAGATAGATGTAAATTAATTAGCTATTCCGTCATTCCGGCATGGATCGCCGGAATCCAGATTGCAGGGATGCCCCAAAAACCCGCCGTCCATGGAACCTAGGTTCCGGCGATCCATGCCGGAACGACGGTGCTTAGAGTTTAGCTGAAACAACTTGCTAATCGGATTATTTAGTGAAGCAACTCGTAAATGGCATCCTCCTCCGAATCGTCACGGAGGAACTGCTCGTATGAGCCTAACTGCCATTCCGCATCGCCTGCCTCATCTGTCAGCACAATGACGCGAACCTTTCCAGTTTTCGGTAGTTGGGATGCTAAGCTAATGGGAATGTTCAAAACAGAGGAATCTGTCAATTCGGTTGTAAATTCAATTGCGTTCATAGATAGGGTACTCAATACGTACTCGATTGAAATATCATAATCAAGCCAAGTGGGTATGCAAACGAAGCCCCAAGGCTGATGACCTTCAACACGGTGGCAAACTCGGGCTTGCCCTCTGCAGAAAGCGAGGAACAGAGAATATCCCTAGCCAAGCCTGTTTCATCGACCATTTGTTTTATGCCCCTAGCCCTAGCAATAATCCCCAAAGCATGGGCAACCAAAGCAGGATCGCCTTCTTCAAGTACCGCATCCAAATAAGCAGCAATGTCCTTGTCAGTTTTCAGGTATTCGGCAGAATCCCAAGGTGTAGTTTGTAAAGTCATGGTCCCATCCTAAACAGGACGACAATGGAAATAAGCACTAAGTGCTATGACAATAAAAAAGACTGTACCATGAAAAATAAGCAAGGTAGTAGAAAATATTGTACAAAGCCAAGAAGATATAACTGAATTCAATTCAGATGTATCCATTGAAAAATCAGTTCGTGTTTCTTGGTCTTGTATACGATATTTGTCATATAATTTCCGAAATAGCCTTTCCTGTCTTAGGAAATAGCTATCCAGAATCCAAAACATCGTTACAGGAATAATGCTTATCCAAAGCATTTGATATATTTTATCTCTAAGAGCAAGTGCCAATAAAGCTGCTAGTAAAGTTAAACTCCAGCCTTTAATCAAGAAGGAGTTGTTTGCCATTCTAGTGATGACTTGCTGAATCATTTCCAAATGTTTGAGTCTACCACTGTCCATATTCTAACCTCTAAAATCCCGTTGTGCTCTTGCTTTCAGTTCAGAAACACTAAACAATGCCATTTAAATCTCCTAAATTAATATAAAAGTAGATTATGCCACTTCCTGCATAGGCCGAATACGCGGACTTGGAAGCTGTCGGCCTTGTCCATTGAAATGGCTGACAACATCTTCAATCACTTCACATAACTCGCCATATAACTTGACTGGATCGTCACCATGGATGCCGGTAATCAAATCGGGGCATTTACCGATATACACTTGATCTTCATCGCTCCATTCAATCCACTTATGATATAGATCGGATTCTTTCATGACTTTGTCACCTCACTGGCTATTCTGACTTGCTTTTCTTGGTAGGGTTTAGCATCGTCGCTGGGATTTCCGCTCACCGTCACCGAACCGGAATAGTTCAAATGGGCAAACTTTCGATGCGAGCCTTTTCCTGCCCTAGAAATTTCATAAAACCCAGAGTTGCCAAGTTCACGGATAAGTTCCCTAATTTTCTTTGGCATTTAATAATCTTACTCCGGCCAAAACCCATCATCCAGCAACTCAACTACAGAATAGGGACATTCCATTGGGAATATATGCCGTTCCAAATCAGTTTCCAACACGGCTTCCCGAACGGCTTTCTGGTAAATGTCCAAAAGCTCTTCTTGGTCTTCCAGCAAACGATATAGGCTAGGCGATTGTTTCAATAGGCGTTCGATGGCAGTGCGTTGGTGAATGATCGTCAATTTCCAACTTTTGCCCCGTCGTTCGGGTTGGAACTGGTATTTCAACAGGTGCATCAACAGAATTTGCAGTCGGTTAAGCAATTCCCGCCGTTCGCTGGCCCCCATGCTTTCTAACTCCTCAGCGATATGGTTCAAATCCAACTCAGCTAAACGGCCTTGACGGACTAAAGAAGCACTTTCGATGGCCCAAGCGTGAAAATCAGTTTCGTATGCAGCGGCTTTATTCATTTGGCAATAGAGGATGCCATATTTGGGCTATTCGGATTCACTCTGACTTCCCGTGTTTTCGGAGCCACCACTAAATCCATGTCTTCCATTGTGATGACACCCAACAGGACTTGATCGCCCATCACCAACGCTCCGGCAAAGCCAGTGCGGTTTTTGAACCGTAATTCAATTGGACCCACATAAGGCACTAGCCTGCGGCTACCATCGGCTAGGGAAACCTCCTTTTTGTCGATTTCCTCAAGTTCTAATTGGATTTGTAACTGTTGCGGGATGCACAAATGGACTGCACCCGTGTCAGCCAACGCATCCACCTCGACAGGTTCTAGCTCCCGATTGCGGGGATTTATTAACTGTATGATCGCAGAAGTCAAACCCATGATGCTAACCTAATGCTTATTTTCACCAATATGTTACGGTCGCCATGCCCCACATTACCGTCCATGGCCTAGATTTCGGCATCCTGCCGAAATGACGGTTTTTCTGGCTTGGCCGTACTTGTAGCACTGCAACATGGAAACGAGGAACCCATCATGCTTACCCAGGGTTTCTTCGA
>QJPH01000282.1 GCA_003242955.1 Candidatus Methylumidiphilus alinenensis | reverse complement strand
AGCGCGTCATGCCAACTCACATAAACCACCGGATGGATTTCCTTACCCCTAGGAACCCGTTTGCCGTTCCAGTGTTTCGGCGGTTCATGCCCGGTGGCCTTTACAAACAACTCGTATTGGGCGTTGGTGATGGGAACCCTAGAAATATAAAACTCGGCCAGAGCCACGCGATGGGCTTCTTTTGGTTCACCCATCGTGAACTCGCCCGCCGGAATGTTTACCCAGTCAGGCTCGCCATAGGGCATCGTCCAGTATTGGCTGCCGCCGATCTTGCCCAAGGCTTCGGCGGCGGCGATGCGCTGTTTGATGGCGGCTTCGGCGCTGATCCCTTGTTTCATCCATATTTGTAGCTTGGCAAACGGGCCTTTGGCTATCGGCGGTTCCAACTCGCGTTGCAAACGCTTGCGCAATTCGGTTTCCAGATTGCCGACGATGCGGTTGGCGCCCGCGTCGCGCACACATTCGGCGGCGAGCACGAGGTTGTGGTAAGGCTCAGGCTCGGTTTTGTTGTCGGCAATCGCCTTAATCAGGCGTGTGGTCTTCTCCTTGCTTTGGGTGCTGAGATAGCCTGCTTCAAGCAAGATCACCTCTCGCCACCACTCTTCGGCGGTGCGCTTCAGGGTGTAGTCCGCATAATCATCGCGTCCAGCGACAGCCAAGGCCGCCAGATATTCTTGGAAAGTCAGGTGCGAGAAGGCGTAAGTGCCTTCGGCGCGGGCGATCAACAACCCGGTGCGTTCTTGGATGACATTCAAAAACCGATTCACCGCCGCATCCACCTCGCGTGGGTCGTCAACGGCATCGCCGAATTGTTGCGCCAGAATCTCGCGCAGTGGTTCTGCGTCAATTTCCTTGAGGGCGTGTTCGTGCAGGGTCAGCGCGACCTGTTGCAACACCAGCTTGCGGTCATTGATGTCGAAAGGCCGGTCATGCAGGATCAACGGCTCGGTCGAACCTTTCGCCTCGTCCCATTTGCCGAGCAGCACGTCCACCGCCTCCTGATACAAATCGGCGCGGCGGTCCGGCAATTTGACCCGATCCCGATGCACCAGCGCGATTACAGTCAACATCAGCGGGTTGATGGCCAGTTCGCGCACCCGGTCTTTCTGTTCGATGGCATCCAGCAATTGGCGAGTCTGCTCGGCGGCGTGGGCTTCGGCGGTTGGCCCCGGCCCCATTTGGCCGATGGCAACTAGCCGATGCCATTGCGACAGGAATACGCCAATGTCGTCAAGCGTAAAATCGCGCACTGTGGTGGTGGCATATCCCTCGGTTAGTTGCGAGGCATCGGTGTAGCCGACAATGCGGCTGGTCACCACAGTTCGGCAGTTGGGATAGGCGCGGGTGAAGCTATCCACCAGGCGCGAGACCCGGCGGCGCAGCTTCGGGTCGGCCACTTCGTCCAAGCCGTCCAGCAACACGGCGGCCTGCCCGTCATGCAGCCAGCGGTCAAAGAAGTGGGTGGGCAATTCAATGCGCTCGTTTTTCAACATCTGCGCATAGAATTGCAACAGGATCGCATGGCCTTCGGTGCCATCGTCGTTGGGGTAATGCTGTTGCAGATACCGCCCAATTTGGCGCAGCGGCAGGAAGATGGGCAACCAGCCAGTTTCGGCCAAGCCCAATTTGGATTTCACCAAGTCAGTTTCTTCGGCTAGGTCACGGGCATAGAGCAGGGTCAGGTAGCGCAGCAAGGTGGTCTTGCCGCAGCCGGGGTCGCCCAACACGACCAAGCGGCGATGGTCGGCCAGCGCATCGTTGACGGTGACATGGGTGGTGTCGCCAGACATCGTTTGGTCCATGCTACGATGGCGTTCGCCCGGAGCCAAAGCCATTTCCTGCGACAGCCAGCCGAGTTCGGCCCGTTGCTCGCGCAAGCGGGTGGCGCGTAGGGTGACATAAATGCGGTCAAGTTCGATGTTGACCAGCTTGCCGCCGGAACGTATGCCTTGTAATTGTAGATAGCGGTTCTGGCTGATGAGGTGTTGCAGATAACGCCCAAGTGCGCTTTGCCGATCCACCGCCGTCATCGTGACCGGCACGTCGCCCATCACAATTGTCGCGCCTTGTTCGGCGTAGATGATTTGTGCGCCTTCTTGGGCGGAGATGTGTGATCCCGTGTTGAGGTTGCCGTGGCTGTCGCCTTGGATGGCGATGCCCCGCGCACCGACAGCGAGCGCATCCTGCCCTTGAGCGATGGCTCCGTTTTGTGTTCGCAGTGAAGCCATGGCAGTATCTATTGTGGCATCTGAAAGTGTTCCGCGCAGACGCTCCAATGCAGCGATTTTGTAATTGAGGTCGTGCAATTCAGATGGCAAGTCTGGCATTTCGTATCCTTATTGTTGATTAACTGATGTTACGCGCGGTTGCAGAAACCCAAGGCGGTAAAGGGTTGCCGTCCTAAAGCTCCGGCTTCCTGGTTGGGAAGCAGAGCTTCCCGTACCGCATTCCCAAGCGGAGTTCTCATCGTTATACACAAGTCAGGGCAAGCCGGAAAAGCCGTCATTTCGGCATGGATGCCGAAATCCAGGCCATGGACGGTAACCAGTCGGCTGTGCAAGTGCTTGATTCAGGTGACTTGCCAGCCCGTAGTTTCATGGACATGGATACAAGGACACCTGTTGCGGCCCATAGTTTGCCATCCCTGGACGCTGGATTCCGGCATCCCTGACCGGAATGACGGGCCTCCAACACTTGTGTATAACGATGAGAACTCCGCTTGGGAACCAGTGGCATGGAAGCTCCTGCTTCCGGGACTCCCTTGAAAGTGCTGGCTTATCACCGCCGTAGGTCGGCAGCCCTTTGCCGACATGTGCGTAACATCAGTGATTAACGCCCTAATGCCTTTGCCAATCCGCTCCGCCCGCCGGGTAAATGCC
>QJPH01000157.1 GCA_003242955.1 Candidatus Methylumidiphilus alinenensis | reverse complement strand
TATCCAGCCATCGACGATCAGGGCATCCGCATGGGGGGTTTCAAGTGGAATAATAGCTATAAACCAGTCGGGAACCCCTTTGATCTGAACTGGATTGATACGCTTGATCAGTTGTTTGCCGTCAACCGAATCAATGGCGATTTCCTGGTAATATCCGCGATCAAAAATAGCATCTACCATGGCGTTCATAGTGGCCGGATCGCTCATGTGCGGCGATAAAGACAGTCCAAGCGAAGTGGCGGCATCTTGCGCGTGGGATTCCAACTGCCGCATCAGATATTGCCTAGTATTATTAAGGCTGATCGTGAATGTTCCCACCAACATACACGAAAACAATGTCAGAATAATCAATAGTAATTGTCGATTTAAAGTCATAACTGAGTCCTTATTGATGGCGTTAAACTCGGGTAAGCGTTCACGCCCGCCTGCCTTTTCCTGGGAGCGAGGCCATCTTGGCCGCTATTTCAGCGGGCGAGACGCCCGCGCTCCCAAGGGGGGGGTGAACGCTTACAAACATAAGAGTGTTAATTACCATTCAGAGTTTTCATTCTATGCAGTAGCTCTTGCCATAGATTAATGCGTTCCGGGGCTCCCAAATATTGCCCGATGCCCCTCTGTTTTGCCAGCCACAGACCCTCTACATTAAAGCTATAAACCGGCAATAGATCGGTTCTTCGCGTGGCTAGTTCTATGGTATGGACTAAATTATCCAATACTAATGGAACGGACCCAGGGGGATTGATATAGGTAAGCACCATATGTGCTTGGTTAAGTTTTAATGACTTGACGTAAGTCAATCGGAGATGCTCTTCGGGTACATTGAGTGCCCGTAAGGTGAAATATTTGGCGATGGAAAAATCTTCGCAATCTCCGCCGTTGCTGGCTAAAGTCTCAAGGGGAGTCGCCCAATAATCGCTTTTTCCCCAATGAGTCATATCATCGACGAATTTCATCTCATTGATAAAGGCATTGACCAGCTCCAGCTTTTCTTGTTCGCTCTTGTCTTGATTGGAATCGATCAGTTTCTTCCATGTTTTTACCCTATCTACGGCCTTGTCTCCATATTTATTTCTGATATCTGTCAACGTTGAGTCTGGTATTTGAAAATCGTTCGTGACAGATTGGCATAGTTGTATTATTAAAAAAATTGCGATCAAAACAACAAGTCTATGCCATTTATATAGTAACATAACTGGTTATAAAGCGTTCCAAGTAATTTGCCTTATCGGTGATGGGCCGATGGAGAATCCATTTATGGGTGCAATCGCCATTTCACATAATCGAAGCTCCAGCGGTAATTCTGGATAAATTGCTTCCCTTGAACCAGCCATGCACTTTTGACTCCACCCTGAAAAATCAAATCCCCCCGTTGCTGGTAAACCGGGCTCCCCGTCTGTTTGTAAAGCCATGCGTAGGCGGGTGCAATTAGAAGATTGAGATCGGGTGCTGCTTTCGTCGGGTTGGTGCTTTCGTAGTAGAAGCCGTTGCCGTCTGGTATCCACGCACGGGTCCACAGCCCGTCAGCAGCGGCCTTGATCGCCGGGGGAACTCGCGGATCCTTGGTTTCCTCGTAATACTCGATCAACGCTTCCATCATCAAACCCACCATGAAAGGTTTTAAATAGGGGTCTGTGTTGGAGACAAACATTTGATCGATCATACCCAATACGAAATTGACAGACTGGGCATACAGTGTGGGTTGGGGACTGCCGAGCAGGCCAGCGATGCGGTAAGCACTGATAAGAAAAGAGGTTTCCCGTTGCAAACCAGTGACTCCAAAACTAACCCCCCCGCCTTTCTTGGCATAGGCCGAATTGGTTCCAAGGGCTATGGCGGCATTTTTGGCATCCATGTCTTTATTGTTGCGTAAAAAAGCCTGGTACAAACCATGGGGAAATATCCGCCACCCCGGTGTCCCGCCTTTCAAAACATAAGGCTTGTAGACACTTTCAACATACCCAGCGCATGTATTCCATGTGGGGTCTCCAGTATAATCGGCGATTTGGTAATAGACCCTGATACCGTCGTAGAACCACACATTACCATCCCAAGTACCCAAGCTAGTGATGGTGGCACTGTTGCAAAGCTTGTGTCCGTAGGTCTTCATGTTATCCTCCCAAGTGGACAAAGAGGGGATAGGATGGATTGAACTGATGACCTGTTTCGGAAGGGGTCTTGGTACAGGCTTGACAGTCATTGTGTAGGGTAAAGTTTGAGTGATGCCGCCACTTTCAAGCCGGAGTGTGAGATTGTAAGTGGCTGGGTTCACGGTCGATGGCACATTGATTTTTAGCAATTCTGGCATCGATGGACGGTAAGCCCTGTTGAGGTTGGTGGGTGCGGTGGCGCAACAGTAAGACAAAATATTAGGCCAGGAAGCCGTCGCCCCGGCAGGCAAGCCATCAACATAATAAAAGGCATAGGTAGCGGTATCCACTGTCACTTGAGGGGTTTCTTGAATATATAGGTCATTGCCGACCACCACATTGTTGGGGCCATAGGCACTGAGCGTGAAAGCGCCAGTGGCCAATGCCAGCGACGGGCATAGGACGCACAGAATTGGAAAAACAATCTGTGCCGCCTTAAAAAGCGTTTTTACACGGGCGATGCCGGTGTTGGCATCGTGGATTGTCATGCGGAAATGTGAATTCATGGTAATTCTCCTGGTTCAAGGAAATCCATCATGGATTTCGGGAAACGAAGTTGCGATAAGTTTGTCATTACTAGGGGGAATTTTACCCTCACCCTGCCTTCTGCCAAGGGGAGGGGTTCCTTATTTTAACAGTGTTGATGGTTGCCATCCGTCGGGAATTGGCATCCAAAAGGCATCAATAACCGGCAATATAGGCCGACACCGCCCCGTAGGTGGAGGAATTGTCCCCC
>QJPH01000088.1 GCA_003242955.1 Candidatus Methylumidiphilus alinenensis | reverse complement strand
TTACTGCGTCGTGCCGTAGACTTGTATCTTCCATTAAATCAAGCCGTTCGTGGTGGTCCACCTGAACTTGTCAAACGGTGAACAGAAATTGGAGAATAAATTATGAACGCTCTGACCAAAATGTTACGAGATGGTTGGACTGCATTTGTAGTTGGATTGCGGTGGCAAAGACACTTGGATACTTTACTTGCCGTTTGTTCAATGGGGACTAAATCTCGACATCAAAGACACTATCATGTTAAAGTGATACTTAGTATAACCGAGTAGGAAAGACCATGAGCGCCAACCCCCTTCAACCGACGACAATCAAGATTGACCTGGCCACCAAGGAGAGGATGAAACGCCTTGCAGAGGCCCGGCATCGTTCGCCGCATTGGCTGATCCTTGAGGCCATCCGGCAATACATCGACCGGGAGGAAAAACGGGAGGATTTCCGGCAAGGCGGCATTAAAGCATGGAAGGAGTACCAAGTCACTGGCTTACATTTGACACTTGAAGAAGCCGATGCCTGGTTATCTAGGCTAGAGGCAGGCCAGGATGTTGACCAGCCGCAATGCCACGCCTGATTTGGTCCGAACCCGCATTGCGGGATGTGCAGCGGCTATACCGCTTCCTTGCCGGAAAAAACGCCAACGCGGCCAGTCGGGCCATAAAAACGATTCGTACCGGGGTGAATGTCCTTGCACAGCACCCAGAGATTGGATTCCCCGTCGAGGATATGGAGCCGGAATACCGCGAATGGTTGATCGACTTTGGCGACAGCGGTTATATCGCGTTGTACCGCTATGACGGGGAAACGGTCTTGATCGTTGCAGTCCGGCATCAGCTTGAGGCTGGTTACTAATAGAAGCGATGCAAGCATCAGCCATGCGCCCGTGCTAATAACTTCTTTTTTTGCTGCAAACCGCCGTGCGGAAACCCTGCTACGGTGGGGTGACAGACTGCTGAGTGCCGCTTCGGCGGTGGAGGTTCTGAGAGATTGAGCCATTGGTATTTTTGAAGAAGTACGCTATCGTATTCAATTCTAAGTCGGAATTTTGAACAGAACCGGGCTGGTTTGGAACCCGCCCCTACGAATCGATGTCCCGTATTCTGTTTATAATGCATTGATAGTTTTGAATTAACTACTTGCGTAGGGGCGGGTTACAAACCCGCCCTTATTTTTCCCAAAATGAGAATTACTGCCCGCCCGACGCGTAGCTGAAGCAGCCGATGTCGCTATTGTATGATTTTCAACGATGTCGGTGCTGCAGGTGGGGTGATGTCAGGATGCGACCGCCAGTTTACATAGTCGAAGCTCCAGCGGTAACTCTGGCTGAATTGTTTCCCTCCAGTCAACCATGAGCCTGACACTCCGCCTTGGAAAATCAAATCGCCCTCTTGCTGATAGACCGGATTGCCAGTCATTTTATAAAGCCATGCATAGGCCGGTGCAATCAGCAGGTTTAGATCGGGCGATGCCGCTAACGGGCTGTCAGTGCTCTGGTAGTAGAAGGCATTGCTGGCCGGCATCCACGCCCTCGCCCATAGCGCGTCTGCGGCGGCCTTGATCGCCGGCGGTACTCGCGGATCGTTTAGGACTGGCGCATTCGGGTCTTGGTAATACTGGATCAACGCTTCCATCATCAAACCCACCACGAAAGGTTTTAAATAGGGGTCTGTGTTGGAGACAAACATTTGATCGATCATGCCTAACACGAAATTGACCGACTGGGCATACAGCACGGGTTGGGGACTGCCGAGTAGGCCGGCGATGCGATAGGCACTAACAAGATAGGCAGTTTCCCGTTGCAAACCAGTGACTCCAAAACTAACCCCCCCGCCTTTCTTGGCATAAGGCGAATTGGTTACAAGGTCTATCGCGGCTGTTTGGGCATCTACATCACTATGGTTACGGCTGTAGGCTTGGTATAAACCATGGGGGAAGACAAAATATGCCTGCACACCACCACCGTTCGACAAAACATAAGGCTTGTAAACTGATTCAACATATCCGGCGCAGGCATTCCAGGTGGGATCACCGGTGTAGTCGGCGATTTGGTAATACACCCTGATGCCGTCATAGAACCATATATTACCATCCCAAGTACCCAAGCTAGTGATGGTGGCACTGTTGCAAAGTTTTTGCCCATAGGTCGTCATATTGCTTTGCCAAGTGGACAAAGAGGGAATAGGAGGGATTGAACTGATGACCTGTTTCGGTAGGGAGCCTGGCACAGGGTTGACAGTCATTGTGTAGGGTAAAGTTTGGGTGATGCCACCGCTTTGAATCCGAAGTGTGAGATTGTAAGTGCCAGTGGGTACGGTCGAGGGCACATTGATTTTTAGCAGTTCAGTAATACTTGGACGATACCCCCTATTGAGGTTGGTTGGGGGGGTGGTGGTCAGTGTGGGGCAACAGGTAGTCAAAATATAAGGCCAGGATGCCGTCGCCCCGGCAGGCAAGCCATCGACATAATAATAGGCATAATCAAGGGTATCCACTGTCATTGTGGGGGTTTCTTGGATATATAGGTCGTTGCCAACCACCACATTGTTGGGGCCATAGGCACTGAGCGTGAAAGCGCCAGTGGCCAATGCCAGCGACGGGCATAGGACGCACAGAATTGGAAAAACAATCTGTGCCGCCTTAAAAAGCGTTTTTACACGGGCGATGCCGGTGTTGGCATCGTGGATTGTCATGCGGAAATGTGAATTCATGGTAATTCTCCTGGTTCAAGGAAATCCATCATGGATTTCGGGAAACGAAGTTGCGACAAGTTATTTATTTTAGTGGGGTTTTCCCCTCACCCTGCCTTCTGCCAAGGGGAGGGGGTTCCTTATTTTAACAGTGTTGATGGTTGCCATCCGTCGGGAATTGGCATCCAAAAGGCATCAATAACCGGCAATATAGG
>QJPH01000229.1 GCA_003242955.1 Candidatus Methylumidiphilus alinenensis | reverse complement strand
TTAGAACGGTCAAGATACCGAGCATGGGAGTTGTCCAGCGCATTTCAAAAATAAGTGTTCATAGTGTACTCTTCACAGGTTGGACTAAGCTTAGCCCTCTTCATCCTGTTGTGTCCAATGGATTTTTTTCTAATGTCTGGCATGAACCGAAAGCGGCCTGTTAGCTCATGTCTATAGTTTGCCTTGCGCGGGAAACAGACGCGACTCACAGAATGATTTCCGAATAATGCGCTAAACCGCTGGCGTTTACTGCTTAATGTGCGTGGGGTAGCTTAAGCAATTCCACTTCCCCCCCTTTGATCAATTGCTCATCGTCCGTGGCCAAGCTGCCATTATTCTGCATGTTCTTAAGTTGCGTCAACGCGTTTTCCAAATGCTTTCGGGCTAAAGCAAACTCCTTTTTCGCCATGTAAACCCTAGACAATTTGTAATACGAGACCGACAGGTCGCGCTGGTTGTCGGTGTTGCCGGGGTCGCGTTGGCTGAGGGTTTGCGCTATCGGCAAGCGATCCTGATAGGCCTTGAGGGCGGCATCGGTGTTGCCCAAGCGCAGTTGCAGATTGCCGATTCTTTCATGGAAAACCGACAGGTCGCGCTGGAATTGGGTGTTGCCGGAGTCGCGTTGGGTGAGGGTTTGTGCTAACGCCAAGCCGTCCTGATAGGCCTTGAGGGCGGCATCGGTGTGGCCTAGGCGCAGTTGCAGGTCGCCGATTCTATTATGGGAAACCGACAGGTTTTGCTGGAACAGGGTGTTGTCGGGGTCGAGTTGGCTGAGTTTGATAAACGCATTGTGGGCTTGTTGGTACAAGGGCAAAGCCTCGGCAGGGTTGAGTTTGTCGTTTTTTAAGACCTGGTCGGCCTTCTGCATTAGGGCCACCGCAATTTGTCGTTGCATTTCGACCGATTCCGAATGGCCCTGCTGTTGCAAAACCTTAACCACAGCATCAATCTGTTGCATGATTTTGATACGCTCACGTTGCGGGACGTAATGATCCAATACTTCCCGCAATTCAAAATTCATGAAGCCAAGGTTGCCTTGGATTTGACTCAATAAGTTTTCGGCACGCCGCCATTGGGCAACGGCAATGCCGCCTGCGATCAGTGCCACCAGGGTCAAGACAGCCAAGCTGACCGCAATTTTACGAAAGCGTCGGGTCTCGGCACGGGCTTTATTGAGTTGATGAATCTTGTCGCGCTGGGTCAGCCGTTCTAAAGGCACGCCTAGGATACCGGCAATGATCTTTAGCCTGGCCGTGTTAATCTGTTCTTCATATAGATGCGCCAAACGCTCGGCATCGGCTTTATTGCGGCCTTTTTTTAACAGTTGCTGTTTGTAGACGTTGGGGTTGGTAATGCCCTTGCCGCCATCGGGCAGCCGGAAGTTGGCGGCAATCGGTTCGGTGGGTTTGGTCTTGTCCAGTTGGCCTTCGGCAGTCAGCTCGTATTGCAAGGCGGGCGGGAAGCATTCCAAGGTGTGGGCATGTTCCGGGTCTTGGCTCTTACTGGGGTCGATGGATGCATTGGGTTCACCCAAAATCAAGGCCGCCATGATCTGGTCTTGTTTGCCGGTGCGCTTGAAATGCAAGATTTCTTCGTTGACGTAGCGGCTTTGCACGGCGCGGGGTGAACACAATACGATGAGGAAGCGGGATTGGTCCAGAGCTTGGGTGATGGCGGTCGATAAATCCGCATCGGCGGACAGCGAGACTTCGTCGCGAAACACCGGATAAATCCGCTCGGGAATGGTCTGCCCCCGCAGGTTAGTAGTGCCGATCAAGTCGTCGGGGACATCGTAGACTTCCAGTTGCTGGTGCAGCCAAGTTGCCCATTGCTGGTCTTCTTCAGTATTGTCGGCATGGCGGTAGGAAATGAAGGCCAGGTATTCCTGTCCAACTGCCAAGCTTCCAGTGTGCATTGTTTGGGTCATATGCCCTTGGTTATATAAGAATATTTGAGGCTCTTGCAAAATTATACACTCCTCATTGCTCCAACCTGGCTTAGGCTTGCCAACAGCCAACTTTTTCAACGGAACCCTGCCGCAATTGCCTTCACTAGCCAGAATGGTCCGTTTTTTCCAACATCAGGCCATGGCTGCCCCGCCGCCGCCCCGGTCATGATCGTTTCGACCGCCCTCGTCGGCGTGGCTAGGTGACAAACCGCATCAGCCGACGGCTCGCAGCGCGGATTTGCGGCACGTCGTAGGCCGCGTCCATCACATCGTACAAGTTGACGAACCGCCCGGCACTCAGGGCGGACAGCGGGATCGCTGCCTGGTCGTCGGCGGGGGGGTATGGGAAAGCACCGGACGGAGGGGATCAACTCTTCGATGCGGGCGTAGTCAAACTGTTTGAGTTACACCGTCTGTCCATCGGCAAAGCCGCTGAGTTTTGCGGCATGGGTAAAGTGCGGTTTTTGTTTGAACTCGGTCGCCTGCAAGTCCCGGCGATCAATTTGGACGATGACCAAATTGCGGACGAGTTGAATGACGACTAGGTCGGTCATCGTTGCCGACAGCAGCCCATTGATTGCGCTGGCAATCATCGACCAGTTAGATTTGCTGCGGAGACTGTATGCCCAAGTGTTAGCTCCCCCGGCGGTTTGGGAAGAGGTGACAGCGAAGGGGCGTGGACTTCCCGGCTCCCATGAAGTCAGCCAACTGACGTGGCTGGAAATCAAAGCCCCGGAAGCGGAGTGGTTGCAAGCCTTGTTGATCTTGGTTGATCGGGGCGAGGCGGAAGCAATTGCTTTGGCAAATACAATTCAGGGTAGCACGGTATTACTCGACGACGCAAGGGCGCGCCGGGTTGCCGAACGTTTTGGAATTCGCCGCATCGGCACTTTGGGTATCCTTCGGCGGGCAAAAAAGGCGGGGCTGTTGCGCTGGTTCCCAAGCTCCAGCTTGGGAACCCACTAGAGG
>QJPH01000421.1 GCA_003242955.1 Candidatus Methylumidiphilus alinenensis | reverse complement strand
CCCTAAGACGATCTATTTCACGTTAATAAAACTGGATTGAAGGCTGATTTTACAATTTCGTATGCCGCCGATTTCTAAAAGACAGATTCTGACGTTTGCCAGGAGCAGCTTAAATTGTCAACTTTTCCAGTAGGCCATAATTCCCTACTAAAACATTCTTGATTGACAATTTCATACGAATGGGAATAGATTCACAGCCGACAAGTTAAACCCGGCTAGAATGGCACGCAAAAACTCAGGTCCGGGATGGTTTGTTATACAGCCGTTCGTTTGGGAACTAAAAACCATTTGAAGGATTTGCGTTATGCCCCGTTTAACTGTCTCTAAATCCGTCTGTCATGCAGGCGTCAGGCTTGCCCCCCGGTCACACTGGGATATGCATGGGCGCTTCATGCCCCACCCCCGTTCCCCGACGCATTCCTTCGATAGTCTTCCCTTATGGCTTGCAACCGGCTTCAGCGGTATCAAGACGGTCATCTTTGCCATTCTACTTGCATCAATGATGATGCCAGCCTGTCTTCGTGCAGCAAATACGACTAGCAATGGAGGAAAGTCATTTTCAATAGCTACTACTGTCGTGTGGGACACTGCCCGCACTGTTTTGGCGGATGATAAAAGCTTTGACGGTCTAGATATCGTTATATCTGGCGCTTCTGTAGTTATAGATGGCATTCACCAGTTTGCATCTCTACAACTTATTAATGGTGCCTCGCTTACTACCTTATCAAGTTCCACATCTCTTAACCTGACAATTTCAAACGATCTGTTGGTCAGCAGCGACAGTTCGATATCAGTTTTGGGAAAGGGGTATCAAGGTACGCTAGGACAAGGCGGGGGGCCGGGGGGCGGTCAAGGAGCTAATTACAATATGATGGGAGTCAATGGCGCTGGAGGAGGCCATGGCGGCAAAGGGGGCGATACTTCAAATGGGTACGGTAATAGTTGGACTGGTGGCGGAACCTACGGCTCGATTGTGGAACCCAATACGTGGGGTTCTGCGGGCGGTGCCGGATTTGGTGCTGGCGGCGGTGCGGGCGGCGGCGCAATTCGTTTGACAGTGGTCAATAATCTGGTGGTGGATGGAACTATTTCCGCCAATGGTCAAAATATTACGGCTGGTGGTTGGTATGGCGACGCTGGTGGCGGTGCTGGCGGCAGCATTTGGGTTACCACCAAGAATTTAGGGGGGGGAGGCTCAATCAGTGCTAACGGTGGTAATGGTGCCGGAGGAGGCGGCGGTGGCCGCATAGCATTATACTTCGATACAAATAATTTTACCGGGACGGTAACTGCACAAGGTGGAACTGGATCGACCAGTGGGGCGGGTACCATCTATACGAAAAATCCCACTCAGACTTACGGTAAGTTGATGTTGGACAATGGCGGTCAAGATGCCAAGGATACAGCTTTAACTGAAAAATCATATGTCTTCGATGACGTGGAGGTATCTCACCATGGAAAATTAACGGTGCCTGCTGGTACGACACTGAGTATTAATTCAGCGGTTCTGTCGCTACACGGTGAGGGTGATGGCTTATTGACGGTTGCGGGAATATTGAACCGGAATGGTGGCGGCGGGGTGTTCAGTAGTGCCGAAGTACTGTCAGGGTTGACGCTGTTACTTTCGGACGGTGGTGAGTTATCTAGTTCCATGTTGATCGTGTCTGGAGCTTCTGTTCTCATGGATGGCATCCATAACTTTCCTTCTTTACAAGTTGTCAATGGCGGCCTGCTTACTACATCAAGTTCAGCATCACTTAATCTAACAATTTCAAACGATCTGTTGGTCAGCAGCGACAGTTCGATCTCGGTTTTGGGAAAGGGGTATCAAGGTACGGGAGGACAAGGCGGGGGGCCGGGGGGCGGTCAAGGAGCAACTTACAATATGATGGGGGCCTATGGCGCTGGAGGAGGGCATGGCGGCAAAGGGGGCAATACTTCAAATGGGTATGGTAATAATTGGACTGGTGGCGGAACCTATGGTTCGATGGTGGAACCCAATACGTTGGGTTCTGCGGGCGGTGCCGGATTTGGTAGAGGCGGCGGTGCGGGCGGCGGCGCAATTCGTTTGACCGTGGTCAATAATCTGGTGGTGGATGGAACTATTTCAGCCAATGGTATAAATATTACGGATGGCGGTTGGGCTGGCTGGGCCGGTGGTGGTGCGGGCGGCAGCATTTGGGTTACCACCAAGAATTTAGGGGGAGGAGGCTCAATCAGTGCTAACGGTGGTAATAGTGCCGGAGGCGGCGGCGGAGGCGGCGGCGGAGGCGGCGGTGGCCGCATAGCATTATACTTCGATACAAATAATTTTACCGGGATGGTAACTGTACAAGCTGGAACTGGCTCGAACAGTGGGGCGGGTACCATCTATGCGCGTCCGAACGAACACGACTTGATCTTGAACCAGCAGGTCGTAGGGCAAAAAGTAGGGTTCTTATCTCCTGATCGCTGGAGTTTTACTGGTGCAGCCGGGCAGATCGTCCGTTTGGTTAACATTGGCATATCGGTTCCTGGAGCAGTCTTTGATCTGAATGGCCCAGAGGGTTGGGCCGGTTTCAAAGGCGTATCATCAAACTCGGACTTCGTAACCTTGCCAACATCTGGTACCTATGCGGTTACGGTACATACAAACGGAAATCCAATCAGCAGTGATTACACCTTCCGTTTGCAAAACTTCGATCCTGCCCTTCCATACCAAGGTTCATCTTTCGACGATTTCGACTGGGGTTATTGGTCTTCGGATAACTACAATCTTTGGCAAATGGGCCACCCCACTAGCGGACCGCTGAACGGCCATACCGGGGCCTATGCAATGGCTACCATCCTTGGGGGAGCTTATGCGGCAAACACTACAGGACTTCTCATTAGCCCCCCATTCTTAGTTCCGGCAGTGAATGCAGGTGGGGTGGTGGTATTACG
>QJPH01000151.1 GCA_003242955.1 Candidatus Methylumidiphilus alinenensis | reverse complement strand
ACCGCAAAATTTGTAGGGGCAAGAAAATTAAGGAACTTATTAGTTCACGAATATATGGCGGATGCCGACCTTTTTCTTGAATCACTGCTTGCGGCTAACAATGCCACTCCAATGCTGATGGATGTGGTGAATAAAATAGAAGATCATGCGAAAAGTTTAGGCATATACAGCGTTTTTAATGTTGATTGATTAATTCTTTTATCGTTGGCGGCAAAGGGTTGCCGCCCTACGGCCCTTATTTACATAGTAGGAGGGGGTTAGGGTATTTCCAGGTGCTAGATTACATGGCATAAGTATTCCCAACTTCCCCGCCAGCCGTTACGATGTCCCCATGGATCACGACCATAGCTACAAGCTCCTGTTTTCCCACCCCGAGATGGTCGCCGACCTATTGAAGCGGATTCATGTACTGGCGGGATAACTTTGCCCAAAGGGAAGGAAAAGCCGCATTAATGTCGAAAAATGCTCTATAAAGGGGCAAATTAAGGCAAAATAATCGTTTTTTGAGCTTTTTTGAAAAAGGAAACTGTCGTACAACTCTAAGTCGGACAGGCTCCTAGGCGGGCTTATTCCTGCCTAAATCTTGGCTTCAAGGCTCAGTGCGTCAGATCAGACATTCAGATAAAACTATGGAAATTAGCATATCCATTGAACATCTAACACGCGAAGCAAATTTGCGAGAAGGCGCAGTCCGCATTTTAAAGCGGCAGTTGCACTATCGCTTTGGCAAGCTATCCCCTACTATCGAACGGCACTTGGACGAAGCTAGTGTAGGCCAATTGGAAAGGTGGGCTGCTTCTGTGTTGGAAGCCAATCGTTTGGAAGACATCTTTACGCTGAACATTGGTAAGCGGCTTGAAATCTGCAATGAGCACCTGCGTTGCCGAGCCAGCCGGATTGGCGATGGGCGTTATGTCTCATTGGCACGGCAGTGCCTTAGCATCGAGGTTGACTATGCATTGTGGTGGGAACTGGGCCGAGACTCGAAAGATAGGGAATCTTGGATGAACTTGGCAAAATTTTACGCTGCTTTCAGCGAAGCCTTTGGCGAATGTGGAACCCGCTACTATGATTGGAAAGGAGCCTTCAATTTTGCCTTTGAAGTTGATGTCTTCAATGGTGAAACTCCAAATCAATATTTGTTGAATGTCGTGAATTTTAGAAACACTGTTGAATTTAGGTACGGCAAGATAATCCCTGACACGGAAACGCGGTATGACAGGCACATCATGCATGCCCCGTTCGATGAGGAATTTTCAGCTAAGCAAATGGGTACGCTCTCGGCTTTTTTATTGGGTTATGCCGAAGGTTTTTTGGAAACCGCATACCAGCCCTATGGGCGCGATTTTATCAAGGAAGTGGGTTCAAATTTGATATTGTTTGGATGCCATGAAGGAGTGTTTTTCCAGAAGCACTTTGATGATGAATATACATTTAATTTGGAAAAGTTAAAATGGAGAAACCATAACCTAAATATCATAGATAACGAAACATAGGGATATTCCAACGCTTGACCCATCCAAAACATGCAATATCAACAAAAGCCCCATTAGGATGCGCTAGGGAATGTCAGTAACGCTATAAACCACCATCCATAACCCGCATGAAACACCGCATAGACCCCAAAATAGATTGCGTAAACTGAAATGGACTGTCCAATAAAATCAAGAACTTCACCACCGCAAATCACATCGCCAAGCTGGTGCTTGGTGCTCCTAAGAGGAACGCCAAGCACCAGCTTGGCTTTTGGGATGTTCTTTATTGGATATCACCTAAGACGAAAGTTTGGCATCCATCCCGAGCTTGGCCCCTCGTTGGCGCAATTGCAAAAATTGCCGGTGGAAAAGCTAGAAGGCCTGACGGAGGCGATTTTTGATTGGGTGGAAATCAGTGATTTTACCGACTGGCTAAGGCAACAACTTGCTAATCAATAAATTTATTGAAACTACAAAAATTGGCAATGCGTTTAACGGAACGACAAAGAGCTATTATTCGCGAGGCGGGGATGCGCCACTTCGGTGTCGTGCCGCGTCTGTTTGGGTCACGGTTGGACGATGCCGGGCGGGGCGGTGATATCGACCTTTTTATCCCGAGGGACTGGCCGCCCGAAGAGTCCGTTCCTTGGCGTTTGTGCTTCTGCGCGGAATTGCGCCGTTGCTTGGAAGATCAAAAGATTGATGTGTTTCGTTGGACGAAATGAGACTGGCTCTATAAGACTTTAATACGGCACATACCTAACCCCCTGCCAAGTGTTACAATCCCTACATGGACCACGACCATAGCTACAAGCTCTTGTTTTCCCACCCTGAGATGGTCGCCGACCTGCTGCGAGGTTTTGTGCTAGGTGATTGGGTGAAAGACTTGGATTTCGCCACTTTGGAACGTGTCAGTGGCGGCTATGTTGCCGACGACCTGCGCGAGCGGGGGGACGACATCGTCTGGCGTGTGCGCTTTGGGCGGGAATGGCTTTACGTCTACCTGCTGATAGAATTCCAGTCCGCATGGAGAACAGCCGCACCCCGCAGGATGTGGAACAGGTGCTGTCGGCGTTGGTCGAATGGCTGAAGTTCCCGGACAAGACTCGCTGCGCCGGGATTTCACCGTATGGCTAAAACGGGTAATCGAATGGACCGAAGAATGGGAGCAGAAAGGCTTGCAAGAAGGTCGGCAAGAAGAATGCATTTCATTAGTAACTGATGTTACGCACTGTTGCAGAAACCCAAGGTGATAAAGGGTTGCCGTCCACGGCCCCGGCTTCCTGGTTGGGAAGCAGAGCTTCTTGTACTGCATTCCCAAGCGGAGCTTCACTGCCATTAAGTTAAGCACGAATGGAGTGCAAGGCTTGCCTTGCGAGGTTCCCAACTACCTGTAAATCCTAGCAAGGCAAGCCTTGCACTCCCGGCGTTGGCTAATCGCAACCCTTAACTTAATGGCAGTGAAGCTTAGCTTGGG
>QJPH01000434.1 GCA_003242955.1 Candidatus Methylumidiphilus alinenensis | reverse complement strand
GGCCAGCGAGCCGAGGGTCTCGGTGAAGTTGTTGCCGGTCCCGTTGACACCCGCGCCCAGCGTCGCGTTGAGGACGGTCGCGCCGTTGGTGCTTCCGCCTTGGCTGCCGACGCTGTCGGTCCCCGCGCCGTTGCCGGCCAGCAGGGTCTCGGTGATGACGTAGCTGCCGCCCAGGAGGTTGGCGAAGTTGTAGCTGCCGTTGCTGGCGGTGGTGGTCGTGGCGTTGACGGCGTGGCCGTTGGCATCGGTGCCGGTCAGCGTGAGGGTGACACCGGCCAGGGCCGCGCCGTTCTCGGTCACATTGCCGGCCAGCGAGCCTAGGGTCTCGGTGAAGTTGTTGCCGGTGCCGTTGACACCCGCGCCCAGCGTCGCGTTGAGGACGGTCGCGCCGTTGGTGCTTCCGCCCTGGCTGCCGACGCTGTCGGTACCCGCGCCGTTGCCGTTCAGAGGGGTCTCGGTGATGACGTAGCTGCCGCCCAATAGGTTGGCAAAGTTGTAGCTGCCGCCAGTGCCAGTCGTGGTGGTCTCGCTGACGGTGTTGCCGTTGGCATCGGTGCCGGTCAGCGTCAGGGTGACACCGCTCAGGCCCGTGCCGTTCTCGGTCACGTTGCCGACCAGTACGCTGGTGGTCTCGCCAAAATTGTTGCCTGCGCCGATCGCGCCCGTGGTATTCGCACTCAGGTTAGCCACGATCTGGTCTTGGACTGTCGCGGAACCGCCTTGGCTACCCACAGTGTCCAACCCTTGACCGTAACCCGTAGGCTGGGTCTCTTGGATAATGTAGCTGCCAGCCAACAGGTTGCCGAAGCTGTAATTGCCATTGGCATCTGTCGTCACCGACGCGACCACGTTCCCATAGGCATCGTGCACCGCCGTGCCGTCGGCGTTCTCCAAGGTGATGGTGACACCCTTCAGCAGGGTGTCGGTGCCATCTAACGCCGCCGTGACCGGGCTCTTGTCCGCATAGACGGTACCGGACAACCCCACCAATGTGGTCTCTACAATCAATGGCTGGTAAAGATTAGGGGTTTGGTAAGGGTTTACACCGGCATCAATGATGAGTGCAATATGTTGACCAGTAGTCGGGGTAAAATTCGCCCCACTGGCTTCTGCGGCGTTAACAAGAAAGTTTACGTTATTTGTATTGACCGTCCCGATATTGATGAAATTACTGTTACTGTAACTGTTGCCAAGCAAACTCCAAATAGCATCTTGCACTTCTCCGGCAGTAACAGTCGCAAGGGTAGCATGTGAAGTAGGGTCGGTTATAGTGTAGTAATTGCTAGTGACACTACCAGTACTATATACTCCTGTAGTGGCATTTCTACTTGTATCGAGAGTTTCAGTAAATGTTGTTGGTGTTTTAGGGACGGTCAGATTATCCAACAGCCAATTTACCTCGCTAATCACCTCATGCAGGGTTTCTGGGGCGACAAGGGTGTTTCCTATAATGGGGACATTCGCATTAAGTTGAGAATAATCATAGCTTGAATAAACAGTGGCATTGTTATAGACATAGGGAGTATTATAATTTCCTGTAACACTATGCGATTGAAAATCATAAATTGTATCGGTAGAAGAAGCACAAAAAGCACCAACATTGCCGATTGGAATAAGATTTGTATTGGTGGAACCCGTCACATTTAAATCCATCCAAGCCGGAGTAGACAGAACCTGACCACCAGGAAGTGTAAGGTTAAAATTTATAGATGGAGCAGCCATTGTCATTATCCTCAATAATTTGGTTTGTTTGTTTGTATCTCTTTTTTTCCGCTTACCACACAGATCAGATCATAGGCTTGGTACATCGCCGACAATTGAATCATTTCCATACACTCTTGTATTTTCCGGTGAACGTTTGTGGTGGCACGTCCCACCAACTCCTTAAAATCTATTCAATCCCTTCATAGATCCCCGAGATTGCCATCCTTGGATGCGCACGGGTCTCAGCATCCCTGCCGGAATGACGGGCCACAAATGTTGACTAAAATAGTTGGTATCTAGCCCAAAAAAATAGGAATATATTGGCCTGCCTGATCCTAAGCAGGGCAATCGCGGTACACAATTGCAATGCCGACCCGGCCACACTTAATAGAGCCAAACCGGCATTGAGCGGTAAATTTAAACCTTAGAGCCAGACTAAGAACGCTTACGACGCTCGACCATCAAAGCCACTACGCCAGCCAATAGAGCGATGGCGCTGATACCGGCGGCGACATCAATTTCTGGAACGGATGCGGAACAACTATCAGTATCTCCACATTCACCTGCCAACACTGATTGAGCCGCCAGCAAGGCAGATACGGCAAAGGCAAAAACACTCAAAATTTTGGTTTTCATCATTCAATTCTCTCTTAAAGTTAAGGGGTTAGAAATTCAACACAGGGTAAGCTTAAGTTGAGCTTTATCTTTAACTACGCTTCGGTTTCTTTGTAACGCTTCTAGTTTAAAACACCGGTGATCGCAGATGTCTTAACTAGCAAAAACACCCATCCTGATCATCGGCAGTTTAAAAAAATGTCAAAATCAACTGTATTTATGCTATTTATGTGCCATATGCATCGTGGTTAAGAAGTTTTGGTTTTTCAAATTAATTAATTAATAAAATACTTTTATAAATTATAAACTTAAAGAAAAATTGCTTATAAACGTAAGCACTGTGCTTATTAGCATTTCTCTAAATAAGACTTAATCTCATTGCAACTTGCATCGCAATTTGCAAAAAAAAAAAATGTTGCAAAATGCGAATTTACTACGACCAAAGCGTCCATTTTCCCCACCCCAGAACTGACAGCGCAATCAAAGCATTGGCAACCAAGTGCGCCATGATGGCATCCCCCAATTTTCCGCGCCGATACAAGGCACCGGCAAGAGCCATGCCAGCCAAAGTACCCGCCAACCAGCGTCCATGCAGCAAACCGAAAGCCAGTGAAGAGAGGCAGAAAGACAAGAA
>QJPH01000520.1 GCA_003242955.1 Candidatus Methylumidiphilus alinenensis | reverse complement strand
TGCCGAAGGGCGCGGCGCGACTGGTGCCAAGACGATAAGGCAGAAGCGTAAAGCTAAAAGCCCCCTCCGGGAAACCGGAGGGGGCTTTTTTTATGCCAATGGGAAAACCATGCCGGACGGGATGGGTTATCCCGGCCCCAGGTTTTGTGCCGTGGCGGGATGGCGGGCTTCGCACAAAACCTCAGGGGCGAAATTGCAAATCCCGCCCCGCACAAAAGCCGTCATTTCGGCAGGGATGCCGAAATCCAGGCCATGGACGGTAACAAGTCGGTTGCGCAGTGCTTGAATCAGGTAACATGCCAACCCTTAGTTTCATGTTAGCTGTCGCAGGGGAATCTGTCGTGGAACCCTGTTTGCCATCCTTGGACGCTGGATTCCGGCATCCCTGACCGGAATGACGGGCCTCCAACACTCATGCCGGACGGGATAGGTTATCCCGTCCGCATGGTTTCCTGCCGTAGAGGGATGGCGGGTTTTGCACAAAACGTCCGGGTCGGGATTGCAAATCCCGCCCCGCTTCGTTCCGGTTCCCCTTCGTTGTATAATGCGATAACTAATCATTTGGCCCTTCCGCTATCCAACAAAGCCCAAAAACCGCACCCATGCCCGTCGTTTTCATTTCCTATTCTTGGGATAGCCAAGAACACAAAGCTTGGGTGAAGGGTCTTGCCCAACGCTTGATTGACAAAGGCGTTCAGGTCATCTTGGACCAATCCGATTGCCCACTCGGTGCAAGTTTTACACTGACTATGGAAGAAGCCCTTACGAAGGGCGACCGGGTGCTGGTGATACTGACCGAGAACTACAAAAGGAAAGCCGACAACCGGCAATACGGCGTGGGCTTTGAAGGGCAGATTATCAGTGCCGAACTGTATCAGAATGGGCGCAGCAACAAATTCATCCCGGTATTGCGCAGCGGTGATTCCATACAAAGCACCCCGGCATATTTGCAAGGTCGCCATGGTGTTGACATGCGTAGTGATGTCGATTTTGAGCCTGAGTTTTTACGTTTGTTGGAGGGGATTAGCGAATACTCGGACAAGCCATCGCAAGGTAGCCCTCCCGATTTCGGCACAAAATCCGAGGTGGTAAATGCCGACATTCCGGGTAAGCCTTCCAATTTTGCCCTGTTAAAACTAGCGGAATTGCGCGACGCGGTCCTCGCCAATTCCCCGCTGCCGCCACTGGACAAGGCAGCAATCCTAGCGATCACCGCGCATTCCCCCCGCACCTTGGAAGAGTATCGCCTGACCCGCATTGCCGAATGGTCGCAGCCGCGCTATGAACTGGACCGCCGCTTCACCCGGCTGACCCTGCAAGTGGACCAAGACACCGAAAGGCAGGCATCAGCGCAGAGTTTTGACGATTTGCGGAAAGTGCTGGATGAAGTCATCGAGTCGGCGCTGGTCGTGCTGGGACCGCCCGGCAGTGGCAAAAGCACCTTGTTGCGCCGCTTGGAGCTAGACCTTGCCGTCGAGGCATTGCGGAACCCTAACGACGAAGCCGCATTGAGCTTTTTCTTGCCGCTCAACCGCTACCTGCCTGCCCAGCCAGGCTTGCCCTTGCCTAGCCCACAAGCATGGCTTGAACAGCAATGGTCGGCAAGCAACACGGGGAGGCATTTGCCGCCGCTCGCCACACTGCTGGCTGACGGGCCGTTTGTGCTGCTGCTGGATGCGGTGAACGAAATGTCTCATGCCGATGCGGGGGATTACAGCAAGGCCATCGGCCATTGGCGCATTTTCCTTGCCGACCTTAAGAGTCGATTCCCCCGTGTCCGTCTGGTGTTCTCCTGCCGCCGCCAAGACTACACGGCGGAGTTGTCCGCCGGGTCCAGAATTCCGCATGTCCGCATCGAGCAGCTTGATAATGCGCAGGTTGAGCAATTCCTGGCATTGTACAAGCCCGGGCAAGGTCCGGTTTTGTGGCGGCAACTGCAAGGCAGCCCCCAATTGGATTTGTTCCGCTCGCCGTTTTACCTCAATCTGCTATTGAACCAAGTTGGCATGGAGGGCAAGGTGCCACAAGGCCGCGCCGAGTTGTTCAGCGGCTTCGTGCGCCAAGCCTTGGCGCGAGAGGTGAATGAGGTGCAGAATCCATTGTTTCATCCCTCCCACCAACTGCTGGTCAAAAGCGATTTCCAACGCATTCTTCAACGTGACCGGATGGGTACACATGAACTGGCCAAGGACAGCCCTTTGTTCCCGGCCCTGTCCGCCTTCGCCCGCCAACTCCAAGAAAATCAGGGTGCGGCGCAGATGGCGCGGGTTCGCGTTGAGCAGACGGAGGCGGTGGCGATGTTGGGCGGCAATCCCTTCGGGGAGGTTTGGAACGGGCGGGTTTTGAACCCGCCCCTACCCGTAACCGTTCACTCTCTCCCTGGGAACGCGGGCGTCCCGCCCGCCATAATTGCGGCCAAGATGGCCGCGCTCCCAGGAAAGAGCGGTGGGGGACTGAACGGTTACCCCCTACCTAATCCGACAATCGGGGAGGCTGTGCTAGAGGCGAGCTTGGCATTGCAAGTGCTGGACAAGCAAGACGGGGACGTGCTGTTTGTCCACCAGTTGTTTCAAGAATATTTTGCCGCCCGCGCCATCTGTTCAGCCCCGGCCCCGGAACTGGCGAAAACTGCGTGGCGGGCAAACGAACTATCGCCTAGCCTGCAACAGACCCTTGAAACTCTCGCCGATTACGAACCACTGCCGCCTGTCCCCTCCACCGGTTGGGAGGAGACCTTCCTGCTCGCTGCGGAAATGCTAGACAGCCCAGTTGCCTTCATCAACGCCTTGGCTAACGTAAACCTGCCGTTGGCTGGCCGGTGCGCGGCACTCGTCAATCCGGTTGAAACTAACAACCCTCTTTCAGTGAAAGAGGGCAGGGGGATGTCCACCCTTTGCCAGCAACTCCGGCAACTACTGCTGGTTAGAAGCCGCAATCCAAAAGCGGATTTGCGGGCCCGCAT
>QJPH01000481.1 GCA_003242955.1 Candidatus Methylumidiphilus alinenensis | reverse complement strand
CGCGTTGAGGGAAGCCCATAGGTGCATTATTATACGCGTTTAAATGATTGGTTGGCATACATTTCTGCAAAAGGTATGTGAAGCATAGAGAAATCTTGATATACAGCATTTTCATCTTAAAAATATACCTAAAACAGACATTCCGTTAAACCTTCAGGTCAACCGAATAACCTGTGCTATCATACCCACTACCAAGTAACTCTTTGATGTTGAAAATGCTGTAAGTCCGTCGTGGTAAATTCATTTGTTACGAATTTTTCCCATCCCCGTGCCATTCAGTTTGCGCCAAGGCGGTCACGGCATCGCTCATTTCCTTGAGGCGGCACTCAACTAAGGCATTGATGCTGCCTTCGGTGAAAAGCCCTGCTGCATCCCGAGTGCCGGCGGGCAACCCCATCAGCAATTCCAGTGCTTGGTCCACCGTTTCCACCGCAAAAATAGAAAATTCGCCTCGGCCTGCCGCTTCGACGACATCCTGCCTTAGCATCAAATCCTGGATGTTGGCGGCTGGAATGATAACACTTTGCCCTGTCGATCCCAATATGTGTGAATGGCTATCAAAAACTGCTTATACAGCGTTTTTAATGTCGATTGATTACTTTGTTTATTTTTGGCGGCAAGGGGTTGTCGCCCTACGACCCTTGTTACGCAGTAGGTCGGCAACCCTTTGCCGACATGGATGTACATTAAGTAACTAATAGATATAGAAAACGCTGTATATGGCGGAATTCATAAAAAAAGGTCTGTCCAATGATAACCCCCATGTCAGCGAGTTTTTCAGTGGTGTTGAAATTGAACGTAACCGTTCAGCCCCCCCTGGGAGCGCGGGCGTCCCGCCCGCCAAAATTGCGGCCAAGATGGCCGCGCTCCCAGGAAAAGGCAGGGGGGCTGAACGGTTACAATTGAACTGCGAAATATCGCAAGTTGGGCCAGAAACAATAGACATTATCAAAAACCACTTGTTGATCCAGCAACGGCGTGAACACTGGCTAAGTTTTTGATAATGTCTAATAAAAATAACCCCCTCATTTCGGCAAGGATGCCGAAATCCAGCGACCATGGATGGCAAGCTTGTTGATTATGATGGGCTTTAATCCGTTCACTTGTTACCGTCCTTGGCCTGGATTTCGGCATCCCTGCCGAAATGACGGGGCTTTGAGCCAAACTGAGAATTGCTGGAATGGGCGTGGATCAGCTTGACCAAACCGTTCGGCATCATGTCTTCGACTGACTCTAGCACCAGCCCCGCCATTTGCGCGTTCCGCACTGTCTGCCGGTTGATGTTCGCCCCCACCATCCGTACCACCAAAGGGTTGATGATATCCATCAACCAACCGATGAACGGGTGATCCAAGCGCACATGTTCAAGGAGGACGATTTTCCCTCCGGGCTTCACTACGCGGGCGAGTTCTTGCATGCCAAGGATAGGGTCTGGGACCGAGCAGAACACAAAAGTCGCCACTGCCGCATCGAAGCTAGCGTCTGGGAAATCCAATGCTTGCACATCCATCTCACGCAGATCAATTTCTTGCAGGGCACGGTCGGCGCGTTTTCGGGCCTGTTCCAACATGCCATTGCTCAGGTCGATGCCGCAAATTTTGCCGCCTTCCGGGTAAAAGGGCAGGTTTTTTCCTGTCCCGATTCCCACTTCGAGAATTTTACCGGGGCCGACTTTGTCCCATGCCTGCCTACGCCATGGCTGCGCACGGCGTTCCATCATATATTCCAGTTTATCGTAGATGCCGGCGATGCGGTTGTAGCGGGCTTTAGTTTGGGCGGTTGCTTGTAGGTCAATCATAGAGTTCGCTCGTTCCCAAGCTCCAGCTTGGGAACGCGGTCTTTGAAGCTCCTGCTTCCCGTGGAACGGTCGACGAACAAGCAGGAGCTTGGATAGGCAAGGGTTCCCAAGCTGGAGCTTGGGAACCAGCCCAAAAAATACAGGGCAATAGCGGTTTTTAGTTTAATGCGACAAGTCAGCCCCCAATCAACTCCAGCCATTCCTTCTCGTTGAGGATGTTCAAGCCAAGTTCACGGGCTTTTTTTTCTTTGGAACCCGCATCTGCCCCGACTATAACGTAATCGGTCTTCTTTGACACTGAACCAGCGACATTGGCCCCCAATGACTCCGCGCGGGCCTTGGCTTCGTTCCGGCTGAGGGTTTCTAGGGTTCCGGTGAATACTACGGTTTTGCCGGCTATGGGCGAAGTCGATACGGGGGGGGTAAAATCAACGATGGTCAATAGCGGGGACTGCCCATTTTGGGGGAGGGTAAGCTTGTCTAAAACTTCACGGTTTTGTGGCTCGTGGAAAAAATTAAGGATGTCTTCAGCCATGTTTTGGCCTATGCCATTAATTGCGAGCAATTGCCCGTAGGCTTCCGTTTCTTTATCAAATGCTTGCTCCATGCATTCTCGCCAGTGCCAGAGGGTGAGGTAATGCCGGGCCAGCAGCCTGGCGGTGCTTTGACCGACCTGAGGAATGCCCAAGGCGTATATAAAGTGGTCTAACTCTATGGTGCGCACTCGCTGGATGGCATCGTAAAGCTTGCGCTCCGACACCTCGCCCCAGCCTTCCCATTCGCGCAGGGGCTGTGTGACAGTTTCTTCCGCTAATTTTGCATGGGGTGCTAGAGGGCTGCCGTCCCGCGCTTCCAAGGTGAATATATCCACAGGGCTGCGAATCAGCCGCTTGGAATAGAAAGATTCGATGTTCTTGATTCCCAAACCTTCAATGTCGAAGGCATCCCGGGAGGAGAAGTGGATCAGTCGCTCGACGGCCTGGGCTGGACAGTTCAATCCGTTGACACAGAAGGTGTCGGCTTCATCGGGTTTGCGCACCAGCGGCTCCAAGCAATCCGGGCACGTCGCCGGGAAGCGGAAGGGCTCGGTTCCTGACGGGCGTTTTTCCGGCACAACGCAGACAACTTGGGGGATCACGTCGCCGGCGCGTTGGATGATGACCGTGTC
>QJPH01000227.1 GCA_003242955.1 Candidatus Methylumidiphilus alinenensis | reverse complement strand
AGATATGGCGCTTGACAAATTCCGGCCATCCCATATTCCTGTTGTTCTGGTGAACATATAGAGATGAGGAACAAAAAGAAGGATCAGAACCAGAATGCTTGTTTTCGTTTTATTTGAAAGATAAACAACGAGGAGAGCGATGATAAGCAGGGATATAGCTCCCATAGAACGCATCATGATGTTGGTGACAATAAGCAGTATAAGAAGGTATATGGATGGGATTTGCATGATATATTTTGGAAGCATGCCAGTGAGGAACATCCAGATTCCCAAAAATACACCGAGTACCATCCACATTGCGGTCATGAGTCCGTGTTCCATATAGACCATTGGTCTGAACCCGCCCCCTTGTCTGAGTGTCTGAATGAAGTCGCTTTGATGAAAACCGTAAGTCAATCTGTGCAACTGTGGGCTCATGATCAATTCGTACCAGCAGAACGGGATATAAACAAGTGTTCCGATAAAAATGATATAAGCCAGAATTTTTATGCTCGCTTCATCGCTGAAATAAATTCTTGCGATGTAGTAAGGCATTCCCCATCGTTCAGTTTGGGACAAGACTGACGCAAGGCCGTCATAAGCACCAAGACCATTGGCAACCGAAGAAAAAAAAGGGGCAGTGCACCACAGGAGCATCGGGATATCAGCAGCGTTAAACTGGAATGTCGAAAGTTTTTCCTTGTCAAATTGATAAGCACTTCCCAGAATACTGAGACATATAATAGCTGTTTTGGTATTGTGGAGAAGAAAGATATCGTAGTTTGCAACAGGTAAAAACATCCAGCCAAAAACAAAAGCTATTGCTATAGCATGGCGGGGGTCGAGCTTTTTAAAAAGAGCTACTACCAAAAGAGGAAAAGCTAGGAAAGCGATTGGTACTAAAATATTTCCGGGAGCGCCACCCATTGTTACCACTCCTTTTTTTTGTTTCTCATCATTCTCATTTCCTCACAACAGCCGGTATGCCTACCGCGGTAGTATTGGAAGGGATATCATTTATGACAACAGAGTTTGCTCCTATCCGTGCATGAGCTCCAATATGGATGCCGCCAAGAATTTTTGCTCCGGCACCAATATCAACATGACCCTCGATAACTGGAAGGCCGGGTTTAGGTCCTGTACCTATGGTGACCTGCTGAAAAATAAGGCAGTTCGGGCCTATTTGAGCATCAGGATGGATGACAATACCGTTTGGATGAGGAATCAGGAGGCCGCCACCGATTTTTGAGTTCAGCGGGATATCAGCACCGCTTATGGCGCTCCAGAATCGATAATGAAATACTGTAACTGGTTTCATCACTCCTGATAGAATTCCGCCATTTTTAGTCAGAAGCTGATAATGCCGGATCGCAGCAAGCAGTTTTTTTCCTGGTTCGTAACTTCCTGGTACCGAATATTCCCGTTTCCAGTCTGCTTCAGTGGCTGATATCATTGTTGTACTGTTTTGTTCCAGAGTGACGGATAGCGTTGTTCTAACAACGCTGCACGTTGTGCGGCAACTCGCTTCCAGGTGAACTCCTGTGCTCTATCCCGTGCACATTGACCCAGCTCACGCCTTTGTACGGGGTTTTCCGCCATCAAAGTCATGGCTTGAGCCCAGACATCGATGTTTGTGTCGGGGAGAATCATGCCATTAAGATTGTTTTGAACAATAGCTCCACCACCCATAGCGGTTACAAGCGGGGGGATTCCGTGTGCCATTGCTTCATAGGTTACCATTGGTCCACCCTCTTCAAGGCTTGGAAAAACAAAAACATCGGTATTCTGATAGAGTTGTCCAATATCCTTGGTGTAGGCAACATGGGTGATGTTTTTTCCGTTATGTAGAAGCGGGCAATGATCTAGGATTTCAGGAGATATGCTTCCGCACAGTACCAGCTCGGCATTTAGATTTGCTCGATGCCAGGCCTCAAGCAAGAGTGGGACTCCTTTACGCAGGCAAAGATTGCCGGCAAAAAGAAAGACAGGTCGCGACTTCACTGTTGGAAGATAATTTGCTTCAGGAAATCGCTCAGGTGACCAGCCATAGCTCGTCGACAGAAGTTTAGTTTCGGTTACCCCGTTTTCAGCCATCGATCGCCACACCATCGGGCTCGGACAGAACACAGAGTCCGCAAGCGCAAGTTTGCGCTCTTCTTCAGCGATCGCCTGTTCGGTTATAGAGTTTTCAATCGGGATATTCCATTGTGCAGAAGCGTTCTGAAGAATTTTTTGAGAGGTGCGACGGTGGCAGTTGATTCGCTCAATAATGATTTTAGAACCTCGTCGATGAAACTCTTCAAATATTTCAGGAGAAAGAGCTGCCCATAAATAAACGTATGGAGCGTCGCCTTCGTTTTTTAAAAAGAACTGTTCAGTGAGGTGTCGAGGTAGTTTGCTACTGCCAAACCTGTAGATAAGACTTTTTTTAACACCGCTCATGAAAGGGATAAGCCAAGGGTAGTTTATGGAAGCCTCAATGCTTGGTACTGTAAGCCTTACCGCTCTTCCACTTTCATGCCAGAACCTGCAAAGTGAAAGCGGAACATGGCTGTTGCCAAGGTCTGATGCGGGATAACCGAAAAGCACAGGAAGGTGACTCATTTTTTCTTCTCCTTTGTCGATATGGTACTCATGCTTTTCAGAGTGCTGTTGGCAATTGTCTGGATTTTTTTTACCAACTCCTTGGCAGCTGGAATATTCTGAATAAATTCTTCAATCTTTTTGGTGTTGATTTTATCAAGAATTTCTGGTTGTTTTTCAAGGAGTTTGTCAAAGCTCATGCTGCGTTTGGTACCACCCCAATTAAGAAAAGGTGCAATTGCCGGAACTTTGAGGTTTACAAGAAGTACAGCTGCTTTTCTCAAATCGTTGAAGTGAGTGCTTTCGCCGACGGATATCAGAACTATGATGTCGGAAAAAAGAGCAAGGTGTTCGGTAAGGTCGCTTTGCAGAACTGGTGCGCAGTCAATGCATATATAGTCGTACTCTTTTTT
>QJPH01000089.1 GCA_003242955.1 Candidatus Methylumidiphilus alinenensis | reverse complement strand
AGTTCCTTGGCAAAAGCTTCGGCTTTCGGTTTGCTTTCGCCAGCTTCGGTCATTGCGCCCCGGCTTCCGTTGCAAATTTACACTTTGGCTTTGCTGTTGCTGGATTCGGTTTGCGTTGAGTGTAGTTACACAACCGTTTTACATCCGGCACTCTTTCGTGGCACTGATGAATTATGTGTCGCGGGTGCGCCGCACAAGCCGCAAACCCGGTGTTTGCTTAGCATCCGGGTAATAGTTTGGCATTTTTCGTCCGTGATGGCTTGGACTTTCAGTGTGCTACCCGGCCTAACATTACACTCAACCGGAGCGCGGTTATAATGCGGTTTTATTTTTCAGCTTTCTGGGCCGCGCCCGGTTAGCTCAACGTTAGTCGTCACTCAGGCAAAGGATAAATAGTTATGCATGAAATCATCTGTCCGCACTGCAAGAAAGGATTCAAGATTGACGAAGCAGGATATGCGGATATTCTAAAGCAGGTTCACGATGCCGATTTCGAGAAGCAGTTGCACGATCGGCTTGAGCTGGCCGAGAAGGATAAACAAAATGCCATCAAACTCGCAGAGAAAGACAAAGACTCCGAAATTCAGAACTTAAAAGCCAAACTGGAAAAAGAGCGTGACCAACTCAAAAACGACCTTGAGCAATCGAAAAAGGAAAAGGAAAGTGCCGTTGAACTCGCCAAAACCCAAGTAACCGGTGCATTAGAGAAAGCTGCTGCCGCCAAAGATGCTGAAATTCAAAGGCTACAAGCCGAACTTGCTGCTGCCGAACACGTTCAAAAGAATGCAGTGAATGATGCGCTAAACCCTGTAGCAAAAGAACGTGACCAACTCAAAAACGACCTTGAGCAAGCGAAAAAAGAAAAGGAAAGTGCCGTTGAACTCGCTAAAACCCAAGTAACCAGTGCATTAGAGAAAGCTGCTGCCGCCAAAGATGCTGAAATTCAAAAGCTACAAGCTGAACTTGCCGCTGTCGAACACGTTCAAAAGAATGCGGTGAATGATGCGCTGAATCCTGTGGCAAAAGAACGTGACCAACTCAAAAACGACCTTGAGCAAGCGAAAAAAGAAAAGGAAAGTGCCGTTGAACTTGCCAAAATCCAGGTAACTGGCGCATTAGAGAAAGCTGCTGCCGCCAAAGATGCTGAAATTCAAAGGCTACAAGCCGAACTTGCTGCTGCCGAACACGTTCAAAAGAATGCAGTGAATGATGCGATAAACCCTGTAGCAAAAGAGCGTGACCAACTCAAAAACGACCTTGAGCAAGCAAAAAAAGAAAAGGAAAGTGCCGTTGAACTCGCTAAAATCCAAGTAACCAGCACCAAAGATGCCGAAATTCAAGATTTGAAAAACAAAATCGCCAACGCCGTAACCGCCCAACAACTTGCAGTGAATGCGATTAAAGACAAGTATGATGCACAGCTTAAGGATCGCAATGACGAAGTCGAACGCCTCCGAGACATGAAAGCCAAATTGTCAACCAAAATGGTGGGCGAAACCCTTGAACAGCACTGTGAAATCGAGTTCAACCGCATTCGAGCGATGGCGTTTCCGAAGGCATATTTCGAGAAAGACACCGACGCGCGAGCTGGCAGCAAAGGAGACTACATCTTTCGCGACTCGGATGAGGCGAGTACCGAGATCGTCTCAATCATGTTCGAAATGAAGAACGAGAGCGAGGAAACAGTTTCCAAAAAGAAAAACGAAGACTTTTTTAAAGAGCTTGACAAGGATCGGAATGAAAAAAACTGTGAATACGCGATCCTCGTTTCACTTCTTGAGCCTGATAGCGAGCTTTACAACTCCGGCATTGTCGATGTATCCCACCGTTATCAGAAAATGTATGTCGTCCGACCGCAATTCTTCATTCCTATCATTACGCTGCTGCGAAACGCCGCGCAGAACTCACTGAAGTACAAAACAGAGCTTGTACTAATGAAAAAACAGAACATTGATATTACGAATTTCGAGAACGAGCTCGAGGCGTTCAAGACTGGCTTCGCTCGGAACTACGAACTGGCGTCCAAGAAATTTAAGACCGCTATTGAGGAGATCGACAAAACAATCGACCATCTTCAGAGGACCAAGGATGCGCTACTCGGTTCTGAAAACAATCTCCGGCTTGCCAATAACAAAGCCGACGACTTGACAATCAAAAAACTGACTAAGGGTAACCCCACAATGGTCTCAAAGTTCGCTGAACTCAAGAACGATGATACTCCCGATTCTGAATGAATCGAACTCCAACCACCGCAGAGGAAGCACGGGAGTCTTTTAGCTTCCCGTGCCGCCCCCGGTTAGCTCCACATTAGCCATACCACTACGAAAGGAACGAGAGCCATGATAGCAGCACAAACTGAAGCAGGGCCGTAGGATGCGGTGAGGAACGAACCGCATCAATCCGCGTAACGTCATTGCCTAACAACGCGGTAAGGAGCCAATAGCGGAACTCCGCGTATTGCGCCGGATGGTAATAAGATCAAAAGCCAAGATCAAGAGCCAAGAGCCTAACCCGGCATTCGAGGGGACGCGGGGTTATGCTTTGGCCTGTTTACCCGAGTTCCGTCCGCCCGCGCCCCTCAATTCGGGCGTTGGGCGGCGTATTTGTGGTTCCGTCGTCGCCCATGCGGTGCTTAGCTCCTATCACGTTGGGCGACGTGTTCGCTATTGCGCTCTCTACGGGCTTACGCATCCATCGGGGCTTTTCAAACGGTTGCTTTTTCCCTAGGTTTGGCCCACTATAGCCTTACAATAAAACACGCACATCACAGGCGCATCATGCTTATCATAGACATCCATTCTACGCCAAGGCAAGCGTTCGCAAACGGTTTCCTTAAGGGGCTTGGCTCTCCTTTGATGCTGTATGGCGTGTTTCGTCCGCCAAAGTTACAGCAAGTCAATCCTTTAAAAACGCCAGAACGCTCCGATCTTGACGCATTAGCGGGCGACTGGCTGAAAGTTGGCCTAGACCTTAAATCCGCCATC
>QJPH01000583.1 GCA_003242955.1 Candidatus Methylumidiphilus alinenensis | reverse complement strand
GGGCATGATAGGTGATTCCTGAGAAAGAACATACCATCAGAATCTGATCCATATGCAAAAAATACATTCCACGAAAGGTACGAAAAACACGAACAAAAGCATGTCTTGTTCGTGCCTTTCGTGTTTTTCGTGGACAATGCTTTTGGTGGATTTATTATTGGAAATCACCTTAGTTCCCCTCAGTAATGGTAACGGGCCTGTGCAAAATCAATTCGGGTTGAAAAACCGCATCGCGTTGTTTATATGCCATTCGCCGAACCTTTAAACTGGATCAAGCCCAACTTCACGCCGCAATTCTTCTATGGATTGCGCTGCGCATTGACCTTGGCGTTCACGCTCCAAGGTCGCCAACAAGCGTTTCGCATTGGCGGGTGATTGCAACAAATGTGCCGTTTCCAACAAGCCAGCCAATTCATCGGCGGCAATCAATGCGACATCCTCCTCGCCTTGGCGCTGGATGATGACGATTTCGCGGTTGTGGGTGGCCTCGTCGAGGAAATCAGCAAGCCGTGAATTGGCTTGGGAATAACTGGTTTGAATAGCCATGGATGTCTCTAATAGGTAAATAAGGGGAAATGGCGACTTTTTGGCGAAGAATATATCTATTTGTTAGCTGTTACCACAAAACCCTGTAGCCGGGAACTACAGGTTTCAAGTGTATCCCCAGAGAACCATAGAATGCCAATATTGAGCCAATTAAGTAGCTGCTTTGCTTCGGTATCTGGTTCACTTGGCAGCAATATAGCGAGATGCGGTTTTGATTCCTTCCCCTTCAGGCGAAACCAATATGAGTACAATTGTCCAATAGCCATCCTTATATGCGCAATTTCGATAGAACTCTTGACCTCAATTAGCAAGTCGTCTTTTATCAAGCCGTTTTTTTCTGGGTTGTAGTTCTTTACCAACGCATCGAATTGAGCGTCCTTGTTGCGACCTTCTAGCAAAGTGTAGCCGGATAGGCGTTGTTTTAGCTTATTGGTTAGTTTGTTGTGTATTCTTTTGTAGACGACTTCCTTCGCTGCCTGTAGAGATTCAATGTCTCTCTCGTCTTTTAATGGCAAGTCATTGCCATCCACAGGCTTTTCTTGCAGAAGCTGTTTCGTTGGGTTTACACCAAACATCGCTGGTAGGATGCCTCCAACTTGATCGAGGTCAGCAGCGTCTGAAATGCCCCCCTTACCATATAAGCCAATCATTGCCGTGTATTGACTAGCCAAGGGGTCATCTATTACGTTAAGTTCATGCAACAGTTTCTGCACTCCCTCGTTTCCATTGATCAAAGGAAAACGCAACCGTTGGTCAAGCGCGAAGAACGCTGGGGTAAGCAAAAACTCAGGTCGCATTTGTATCTCTTCGTGGTTCGCTTTCGGAATACCAGGTAGTCTTTCGATTTGTTCAATCAACCTCAGTCCTTGCTCATCTGTATTCAAACTGTAGGCGACCCTAAATAGCGGAAGAAGCGGTTCGAAATTATCACTAATCCACTGCCTAGATGCTTTTCGATAAGCAGGATAGAAATTTGTGAACCCTGTATGATCAAGAATGAGTTCTTCAGCTTCTGGCGACTTGAGGATTTTAGATATGTCGGTTGCCACTTGTCCAAGTGTTGATCTTGAATAATCTCGACCAAAGATGTCGCCAAGAGCAGGAATCTTGGTGCTTTTTATGTACTTGGCATTTTCATCTGAGTAACTTTTAGTAATCCAAGTGAGTTTGCATAGACCGTAAATTTGATCAGGTGAAACATTAGGTTTGGCAAGTATATAATTGGCGATTATTCTTACCAATCGATTTGTACGTCGTTGTCGCTCGGCCCATCTCTCTGACATTATGTTCTACTCATTGACAAGAGTTAACTTTAGTATTAAAAACTGATATTACGCACCGTGACGTTGAATATTATTGTCGTAGCCCGGATGGAGCCGCTTGCGGCGAAATCCGGGAGAACGCGGCAACAAAACCCGGATTACGCCGCAAGCGGCTCCATCCGGGCTACGGCCTACACAGTTGCGTAACATCAGTTAAAAATAAATTAGGTCTAAACTTTATTCTCTCCATGAGAGTTGCTGAATATAATACCCTTAACCAATTTGGCCCATCTTATCACGCTCTACCTCCTAGCAGTGATAGCGTTCGTCTGATTTCAGACTGGAAGGCCAACCAACCGCAACGAATCTGTTATGAACAACAATTCCGACCCTCTTTGACCGCTATGCAGAACTCGATTTTAGCAATGCCAAGCCCGTTGCGGAGATACCAGCGCTCGCCAAGCTGCAAGCCGAACACGGCGGCAAGTCCCCATCACTATGCGGTAGAAAAAGAGGTTTCACGCAACGACGCAAAGGCGCAACGTAGAGTGCTCTTCGTTGCGCCTTTGCGTCGTTGCGTGAGGCTTTCTTTGCTTTTGATTTTGGGGTGCAGCCGAATTTCATGCCGGAAGGAAGCCTTCACCTAGCTACACCATCCAACGCCAAATTCAAACCCAACACATTCACCCTAGGCTCGCCCAATACCCACCACTGGCGTTGTTCGGTATGCTGGCTGACCAAGGCGCGGACTTTGCCGACATCCAGTTGCCTTGCCTTGGCAACGCGGTTAATTTGATACTCTGCCGCCGCCGGGCTGATGTGCGGGTCTAAGCCGCTGCCCGAGGCAGTGACAAGGTCAACCGGAATCGGTAAGGGGTTGCCGGGGTCCGTCTCTATAAGTGCCTGAATGCGGGCTTTCACCGCATCCGCCAAAGCAGGATTGGTCGGCCCTAGGTTGGAGCCGCTGGAAGCCCCCGCGTTGTAGGGATAAGGCGATGTGGCCGAGGGCCGTCCCCAAAAGTGTTTCGGGTCGCTGAACGACTGGCCGATCAGTTCCGAGCCGATGGCTTTCCCTTGACTATCCCGAATCAGGCTACCGTTTGCCTGTTTGGAAAACAGCAGTTGTGACAGGCCAGTGACCGCCAGAGGGTAAGCGATTCCGGTCAATGCCGTCCAGACGAGCAGCATCAAT
>QJPH01000296.1 GCA_003242955.1 Candidatus Methylumidiphilus alinenensis | reverse complement strand
CGCCATACGAGGCTTCCAGTGTGCTGACATCCAAACCGTCGACGATGGCCACGACAAAACGCGCTAAGTGATCTTTTTCCAGCCATTCCTGTACAGGAATCACAAACGGCTGGTCACGCTCAATGGGAATGAATTGGTTGCTCATGGCTGAACCTCTGGATACGAGGAATCATCCTAACAGGTTTACACCGGGGAAGTCAGACAGACTCCTAGCCACGTAACCCAGCGCGCCTTCAAACCATTGAAATCCCGCTCCTGCCCTGCCTTGACTTCCACCCAGTCCAGCGTCCACAGGCGTGGGCCGTTCTTATAGACGCTGAGCACGCCAAATTGCTTCTTCAAGGCATCGGGTCGACCTTGTCGAGAAGCGCTTGAGGTGTAGAGTCTCCTGTGCCGCTAGGGCTGTTCAACCCAAGCGTATTGTAGACCCCGCCCTTGAGATCCTTGGTGATCGGATTTCCACCAATCAGGAATATCTCCGTGTAACGCTGGCCGCGCACGTTCTCGAAACGCATGGGCTTGGCACGCGCATCGTCCGGCGGCAGGGTCACGGTGCACCCTGCCAACATCGACGCGCCGAGCGCAAGTGTCAAGAATGCGGCCATAGGCCAACTCAAGCTTTTAAGCCGGATAGTGGCACTGACGGCGTTTTCAGCAAAGTTCATCATTTTTACTTAATCTCGGCTGGGTTGTTGTTTATGGATGAGTAGAGAGGTTTTCGCGTTCATACGGCCTGCCTGCCCACTCAGATCCAACCTTGTTGCTTGAACTTCTTTTTCAGCTCTTTGGCGATTTCTTTGGCGGTGTCCTCGGCCCTGCCTGAAACTTTGCTGCTGCCACTGGCCTCAGCATGTGCTTTCATCGCCGTGCTAATGATCAGACCCGCCGGGTTGCCGGTTGCAACCGCGCCGGCCAGTGCCATCGCCGTACCCGGCGATTTGCTTCCACCGGATTCGTCGGTGCCTGAACCCATTCTCTTGAGTCCTTTATCTGTCATCAGATAGCCTTCGACAGCGGTTTTTAGGTGGGAAGCACCGGAGCCAAAGCCGACGGCCACGCGCTTGGCGGCATCGCCTTCATCGACCGATAGGATGTAACCCCGGATCACTAGGTCGCCGATTTGCGGCTGGGCGGACTGGGTGGCCTGCTCTGCGGGCAGTCCCATCTTGCGTATCTCATCAGTCAGAATCTGTGCGATCTCCGCGCCAGCCTTACGACCCGCCGCAATCTGTTCCTGTGACTGTGGCATGTTCTGGGCATATTGACCCGCTACGGCCGAGTCAGGCGGCACATCGGCAGCGGTTGCGGCAAAGTCATAGACGAGGACGTGGCCGGGTCGGGCGATCTTGCCACCCTGGTATTCTTGGCGAGCAGTAACGTGGCTGCTGGAGGCACATCCAGCCAATAGGATCAGAAAAAAAGCGCAGGGGACTATGCGAGTCAGTGTTTTCATGGGTATTATCACAGTTGAGTCAATCGGATGCAGAGTAAAAGCCGGGGCAGGTAGACTCCCCGCCCCAGCCTATTCGTTATGATTTCACTATCACCTAAAGCGTCCGGGCGCTCCAGCAGCGGGTATACCCGCCCGTCCTGCCCCCGCACCCGGCATGACGCCCACACCCGAACCGGGGCGTCCGGCCGCACCGGCGGCAGGTACTCCTGCCCGCCCAGCCCCTCCGGCTCCAACACCCGGTCGCCCGGCCCCTCCGGCCCCGACACCCGGCCGCCCGACCCCTCCGGCCCCGACACCCGCCCTTCCTGGCTCCATTCCCGCACCATAGGCGTATGTTTCAGTGCAAAAGCTTGCCGCCATGAGTCCTACCATCAACATCATCGTCCAAGTAGGGATTTGTCTTTTCATTGTGTTCTACCCCGTCATTTTAATCAAGGTTGCTAGATTCTCAATCATAGGGGAGAATTACCTAACGCTGTTATCAAAAAACCGACAGGAGATACTTTATTCAAACGCCGACTATGGGGCTTGGCCTCAAATCTGTGACCAAGAACCGCAATGTCCGCACCACCGCCTGAAGGTTTCGCGGTTGACTTGGAATTCACCGAATTCGAAGCCTTTCAGGATGCCTTGCAAGATTGGAAGCTCGATTTCCGTCAACTAGAACGTGGAACCCCATCCATTCGCGTGATCCTTGCGGGTTTTGAAAATGTTCAACTGGGATTTGTCGCCATAAACCGGCGTTGCGAACACCACAGCGCCTCTCCCCGAGAAATGCGGACCTTCACGCTTCTGGCGGAATGGACAACCGATGCGAACCTGTTTGCTGACAGAATGGATGACCGATCCTTGCTTTGCTTTCCACGCAATGACGAAATCGTTGGGGTCTCCGGGTCCGATTTGCGGATGTTCACTATCACCGTGCCGGAATCGGTACTCATTAAGCGGGCGGAGGCATTGGGTTATCCACAAGCCAGCGGGATTTTGGATGACAAAGGCATTCATCTTCGGGTTGAAGGCGCGTTGCTGGATCGTCTCCGAGACTGTCTACAAATGCAATCTGCCAATGCTTTGAATGCACCAACGATTTTGCTTGGCCCTCATTCGAATCCCAACCAAGTCTTGGATTTATTAATCATCGCGCTTGCCTCCCATTGTCCTTCGGAGATTCTGGCCCGACCACATGTTAGGGACCTAGCCTTGAAGAGGGCCCTTGATTACGTCGCAAGCAACGCTAGCCGTAGCCCGATCAAAGTCAGTGAGTTGTCGGCATGTTCAGGTGTGAGTGAACGTACTTTGGAACGAGTTTTCTTGGAACATTGTGGGATTTCGCCTAAGAACTACCTGTTGGCATTGCAGTTGAACGGGGTTCGCCGGGGTTTGTTTGCCGCTGATCCAGCCATTTCGACGGTGGCAGATATCGCCAGCCGTTCAGGGTTCTGGCACATGAGCCAATTCGCGAAGGATTACCGCAAGCTTTTTGGCGAACTCCCTTCGACCACATTAAAACGCCCTCAGGGTTCAGTGCGTGACGTATAAAAAAGACTGAACGGAATTGTAG
>QJPH01000181.1 GCA_003242955.1 Candidatus Methylumidiphilus alinenensis | reverse complement strand
CCCGTTGGCGGTGCTAACCGATATGAACCTGCCGGACGGCAATGCACTCGATTTGATGGAGGAAATCCGCCCTAAGCAAACCTATGCAGAATGGATATTCCTCACTGGCTATGGCAGTGTCCCCGACTCGGTGCGGGCACTGCGCCTGGGTGCTTATGATTTCCTGGAAAAACCCTGCGACTTGGAGCGGCTGGATATGGTCGTCAACAGCGCGGGACGCAGCGCCAATGCCCAGCGCCGCCTGTTTGAACATGCCCAACAGCGACACAAGCGTTATTCTCCGCAGGCTTTTGTCGGACACAGCAAGGCATCACAGGATGTCCGTGATTTGCTGGAACGTTTGACGCAGGTTCCGTTCAGTGCTTTGGTGATTGGCGGGGAGACAGGCACAGGCAAAGGTTTGGTGACGCGAATTCTGCATTATGCCGGACCCCGCTCCCAGAACCCCCTGATCGAACTCAATTGCGCAGCCCTGCCGCGTGAACTATTGGAGTCGGAATTGTTCGGGCATGAAGCAGGCGCATTCACTGGTGCCACCGGACGCCATCGCGGACTGATCGAGCAGGCCGACAGCGGCACATTGTTTCTTGATGAAATCGGTGAAATGCATCTAGACTTGCAAGCCAAGCTGCTTAAAGCCATCGAAGACCGTAAAATTCGCAGACTAGGCGGAGAGCGCGAAATCGCCGTTGACGTGCAAATTGTCGCTGCCAGTAACCGCGATCTGGAGAAAATGTCACGCGATGGAGAGTTCCGCAGCGACCTGTTCCACCGGCTCAGCGTATTTCGCCTGACACTGCCACCCTTGAGGGATATCAAAGAGGACATTGAGCAACTGCTTCCCCTATTGGTGGCAGAATTCAACGCCAAATCAGGCAGGCAGGTTCGCCACATTAGCGAGGAGGTTTGGACCCAAATGCGCAACCATGATTGGCCGGGCAACGTACGGGAATTGCGCAATGTGGTGGAGCGGTGTGTGCTTTTCTCGGATGGGACAAATTTTCCCGTGCAATGGCTACAACTGCCTGGCCAAAAATCCACTGTCGCATTGCAATCCCGCCATGACGATGAAGATGGGGTTTTCATCCCGCTGGACGGAAGCATGAACTTGGACGACATGGACCGCCATATCATTGAAACCACACTGGAACGTACTAGCCACAATACCTTGGCGGCCGCCCGCGCATTGGGAACGTCCCGCGAGACCCTGCGCTACCGCATCAGGAAATACGGTATCAAAACGCCGGATCGGTAATCCCAGCAATTCTTATTTTGAGCAAAAACTCAAGAGCGTGCCAGACCGACTCGGTTTTGAAAACCGAGTCGGACTCTAAGATTGTCGGGTACTTTTCAGCAAGAGGCGGAAAAATAACCCAATGGGCGCTCAAATGTATAGGAATATGGAACGCCGATCAAAACCGCGCCTACCCTGTGAAAAGCATTGTGTGGTTCGGGAATGTTTGCCAATGCTGTCAATGGGGACAAACCGACGAAAAGGGCGCTTCCAGCCAATAATCCAACAACGCCCACCGGACGGACAAAAATGACATCGGTCAGCAGATTCAACGCTTCGTTACTTGGTTTACAATTATCTACAGTATCGGCCTTAGTCTGCATGGAAACCAACGCCAGCAGGACTAGCGGCAAGACCCACTTTGCAAGTTTCAACTTGATTTCTCCTAATTTTTGTTGATTTGAGGTGTCCATTGTAAAGTGCAACCTGATTAGGAAGATGCTTCAGCTATTCCGTCATTCCGGCATGGATCGCCGGAATCCAGATTGCAGGGATGCCCCAAACCACGCCGTCCATGGAGCCTAGGTTCCGGCGATCCATGCCGGAACGACGACGTTTTGAGTTTAGCTGAAGCATCATCCTAATCAGGAAGTGCAATGTATCGCATTCCTTAAAGATTAAGCAACTACACAGCTTATTTTACAATACTCGAACAATCATTAACCCAATAAATGAGGGCCCACATGCTTAGGCTATTTGCTTTGACTTGGTTTCTGTTGCTTATCCTGAGCGCTTGCGGGCAGGATTTGCATTTTAAGATCAGCTACGACAAGACTGATGGTTTGTCGGAAGGTGCCCCTGTCGTGCTGGATGATCAAACCATAGGCAAGGTGACCGGGGTAAGGCAAACTAAATCTGGCGGGCATCTGGTCGAAGTCTCCATCCCTCGTGAATCCTCCAGTTCGGTCACCACCGAGTCCAGCTTTATCCTCGCCGACGATCCCGACCATCCCCAACAAAAGCGCATTGAGGTTGTTTTGGGGGAAACTGGCGGAAAACCCATCGCCGAGGGAACTCAAGTCCGCGGCACTTATCCCAACCCTATTGGAGGTTTTTTTCAATTTGGGGAATTGTTGAAGGAAATTGGCGGTGCGCTCGGGGAACTGCGCACTCAGGTGGAACATTTCCGGCAGGACTTTCAAAAACTGCCCGATTCGCCTGAATCCAAGCAATTGCAGGAGGAATGGCGCAAACTGACGGATGAAATTGCCAAAACTCAGAACGAAGCCGGTTACGCCATGAAAAAGGAAATCCTGCCTAAATTGGAAAAGGAAATGGAGAATTTGCGCAATCGCCTTAAAGAAATGGAAAAAGCCGAACCGAAAAAAAGCAAGGACATTCAAACGTAGTTTGATAATTTCCATCTGTTTCATTCGCAACCGGCCAATAAAGATAGTATAGTCTCGTCCCGTGGCTCGCACTCCAGAAACATCGGAGGCGGAATAATTTCTTTCTACAATTTTAGGATTTTTTAACATGAGCAGCATTGTAATAGAACACAACCCCAGCGAAGAAAAGTTGAAAGAACTTGGTGTCGCCACATGGCCGACTTGGGAAAAAGAAGTCTCCAAGTTTCCAATTGATTTTGAAGGAACGGAAACCGCCTACATCCTTGAGGGCGAAATCATCGTCACGCCAGAAGGCGAGGAACCCGTGCGCATCGTTCCGGGTGATCTAGTTGTTTTCCCAGACGGATTGGCTACCGATTGGGAGGTGGTGAA
>QJPH01000218.1 GCA_003242955.1 Candidatus Methylumidiphilus alinenensis | reverse complement strand
TCATCTTCCTAATGTTTGGCGTGGGCTTGCATTTTTCCTTCGCCGACCTCTGGAAAGTGCGCGACATTGCCATCATCGGCACCTTGGGGCAGATGGTCACCATGCAAGTGCTGGGTTTTGCTTTGGGCTGGTATTGGGGTTGGACACCCATGGCGGGTGTGATGCTCGGCTTGGCTATTTCCATTGCCAGCACGATTGTCATGTTGCGGGGCTTCATGGATTTTGGCCTGCTCAATACCTCGCATGGGCGGGTCGCCGTCGGTTGGCGGGTCATGGAAGATATTGCCACCGTGTTGATTCTATTGGTGATACCTAATTTGAGCGAGAGCAAAGTCCCCACAGACTGGCGCGCCGCCGGTACCAGCTTGATGGCTGCAATTGGCTTCATGATGTTCATGCTCTATGCGGGCAAGCGATTCATTCCATGGCTGCTACTGCGAGTTGCCCACACCCGTTCCCGCGAATTGTTCATCTTGGCGATATTGGCGATTTCATTAGGGATAGCCTTGGGCTCCGCCATGCTATTTGGCGTTTCACTGGCGTTGGGTGCATTTTTGGCCGGTGCCGTCGTCAGTGAGTCCCCCTTGAGCCATCGCATTGCTTCCGATTTGCTGCCTTTCCGTGAAGCCTTCTCCGTGCTGTTTTTTGTGTCCATTGGCATGTTGCTCGACCCCATCTATTTGCTGGACAACCTCAAACCAGTGCTAATCCTTACTGGCCTAGTGGTGTTTGGCAAGTTTATGGTTTCGGGGGCTTGGGTATTGCCGTTTTCCCGGCCCGCCCGAACCGCCTTGGTGGTGGCCGCCGGTTCCAGCCAAATCGGCGAGTTTTCCTTCATCTTGGGGCAGACTGGTTTGGCCTTGGGATTGTTGGAAAAAGATCAATATTCCTTGATTTTGGCTTCTGCCCTATTATCCATCGTCGTCAATCCGCTAATGTTACGTTCCATTGACCCATTGGAACGTGGGTTGCGCAAGATCAAGCCGTTGTGGCGTTGGCTGAATCGACACGGTGAGGCGCAGGCCCCGGTGGATGCTTCGGTGGCCGACCATGTGGTTGTGGTGGGTTATGGGCGGGTCGGCACCCATATCGTGGACGTGTTGGGGGAGCTGAAAATCCCTTATTTAGTCATTGATTTTCGCATCGAACGAATCGAGCGGCTGACTAAAAAAGGCGTGCCTACGTTGCTTGGCGACACTGCCAACTCCGCGATTCTTGAACACGCCGCCTTGGCAAGGGCCAGATTGCTGGTTGTTACGCTGCCGGAAGAAGCGGCCACGGAATTGACAGTGGCCGCGGCGAGGGATATTGCGCCCCAGCTTCCGATCATTGCCCGCGCCGCCACTCGTGCCGGGGTCAAAAGGCTTTCCGACCTAGGCGCGAGCCTAGTGATCCATCCCGAACTAGAAGGCGGTTTGCAAGTGATCCGGCATACCTTGCTGCATTTGGGATTCCCGATGCAGGAGGTCCGCCGTTATGCCGAAACCGTCCGCAAGGAACATTATGATGCCTTGGTTAAATCCCAAGGCGAGCATAAATTGCTGCGTGAACTGCTGGATGCCTCCGAATTGCTGGATATATCCTGGCGCAAAATTCCCGAAAATAGCCCCCTAGTTGGAAAATCCCAGGCCGAGACCTTAATGCGCGTCTATACTGGCGCCAATGTGGTGGCGATCATGCGCGAAGGGCAACTGCTGCTGAACCCATCCATGGACACCGTATTCATGGCGGGCGACCGGCTTGGCCTTCTCGCTAATGCGGAACAGGTCGAAGCCGTGCAGCAGATGTTTCTATTATGATTTCAGATGATTACCTGATTAGGAAGATGTCTCAGCTACCCCGTCATTCCGGCAGGGATTGCCGGAATCCAGTAGCCATGGAGGGCAATCCAGATTCACCTCCCTGTGTTCTGGATACCGGCAATCCCTGCCGGTATGACGATCAAAACCTTTGTCAACAGCATTGGGTAAGGGGGATGGCAACTTGGATCAATACGACTTACCAGTGATTTCATTTGAGTAGGTGTTGAGTCGGCCGATGACTTCATCGGCCTCTTCCTCGGAAACACCGTACTCACGGATAGTATCCAGGAAATGCTGAACAAACAGGGCAAAATGCTGGGTTTTAATCCCCATCCCCTGATGGGCATGAGCCAGGCTTTTACCGGAATAGACCATCGGACCGCCCAACGCGGCAGACAGAAATCCCCGTTGCATGTTCACCTGCCTAGCCATATCTGTTTGAGCAAAAAACGCCTTCAATTCAGGGTCTTTGAGTACCCGGTCATAAAAAGCTTTGGTGATGGCTTCGATGACCATTTCACCGCCGAGGCGGTCATAGAGGGATGGCTTTTGGGTAGTGTTCATGGTTTGTCACCGGTTCAATTTTTATTGTTTACGACAGAGACTTTATCGGAAACCTAGCCACTGGCCGAGTTGCTACTGCTTTAACAGAAGGTTTCCGTTAAATTCTAATTGGCAAACTACGGGTTTGCTGGTGTATTGTCAAGGCGTTAAACATGAAAACGCTGTAAACACAGAAACACCGAAAAATGTTTAAGTAATTCCGTCATACCGGCAGGGATTGCCGGAATCCAGTCGCCATGGAGGGCAATTCAGATTCACCTCCCTGTGTTCTGGATACCGGCGAACCCTCGCTTCGCTCTCCCTGCCGGTATGACGTACCATATCGGTTTAGCTGAAGAATCTTCCTCAGCACATCCTACGAGTTGGCGGTTATTGTTCGGTGTAAACCCTGCCATGGGCACAGTTGATGCCGTAGCCCGGATGTAGCCGCTTTGGGCGGCGCAATCCGGGGAACCGGGGTATCCCCATAACCCAGCCTGATTAGGAAGATGCTTCAGCTATTCTGTCATTCCGGCATGGATCGCCGGAATCCAGATTGCAGGGATGCCCCAAAGTCCGCGCCATCCATGGAGCCTAGGTTCCGGCGATCCATGCCGGAACGACGAAGTTTTGGGTTTAGCCGTAACTTCTTCCTAATCAGATAACCCGGATTGCGCCGCAAGCGGCTTCATCCGGGCTACCGCACT
>QJPH01000330.1 GCA_003242955.1 Candidatus Methylumidiphilus alinenensis | reverse complement strand
CCGAAAAGTGCCGGAACAAACGTTGACGCACCGCCGGTGGTTTTTGACGAATCCCAGCCTAGCCGAGGACAAACTCACGGGAATAGCGGCGGACATACAGCGAAAATCATCACACCGACGGCATCGTCCGAATCGCCCGCCGTTTTGGCCTTGATGCAGGAAGCCGATGCCAGTACAGCAAGTGGCCGCTTGGACAACGCTGCCGCCACTCTGGAGAGGGCCATTCGCATCCAGCCACGCAATGCGCAACTTTGGCATAAGTTGGCCGTGGTCCGCCTGCAACAGCATCAACCGGGGTTGGCGGAAGACTTGGCGAAGAAGTCAAATATCCTGGCAAAGGACAACAAGTCTTTAGTCCGTAAGAACTGGTCCATTATAGCCGATGCCCGCCGTCAAAAGGGCGATGGACCAGGGGCAAGCGAGGCGGATGCCAAGGCCAAACGCTAAGTGAACAATCTGGAAAGAGTTTTTGGCCCAGACGGCCTGTTGTCGGAACATCTGGCGGGGTTCCGCCCCCGGCCAGCGCAACTGGCCATGGCGTTGGCCGTGCAACATGCGATTAAAACCAAATCCAGCCTGATTGCCGAAGCTGGCACTGGCACCGGCAAAACCTTTGCCTATCTGATCCCCGCCATACTATCGGGCAAGCGCGTGATTGTTTCCACTGGCACCAAGAATTTGCAAGACCAACTCTTCGGCAAAGATTTGCAAGTTGTTCGTGATGCTTTGGCGGTTCCGTTCCAGGCCGCGCTGCTTAAAGGCCGAAGCAACTATCTTTGCCTTTATCGCTTGGAAAATACGCCGACATTCCGATCCAGTCATAATAGGCAAGACATTGCCGCGATGGAGAGCATCAAACGCTGGGCGAAAAACACGCAGTCGGGCGACATTGCCGAAGTCGCCGAGGTGACTGAATCCTCGCCACTGTGGCCGCAAGTCACCTCTTCGGTCGAAAATTGCCTAGGGCAAGAATGCCCTAACTTAGCCGAGTGCCATTTGGTCAAGGCCCGCCACAAAGCCCAAGATGCCGAAATTTTGGTCGTCAACCACCATTTATTATGGGCGGACTGGGCTTTGAAAACTGACGGCTTTGGCGAATTGCTGCCTGAGTCCGAGGTCATCGTGGTGGACGAGGCCCATCAGTTCGCCGAGACCGCCGCGCAATTTTTAGGGCTTTCCATAGGCTCACGGCAATTGAACGAACTGGCCAATGATATCGTTATGGAACAGTTGAAAGATGCCCGAGACCAGCCCGAACTGGCGAGCGAGGCCGAAAAATTGGAAAACGCTGTGGCTGATTTAAGGCTGGCTTTTGGTGTCGATGGCAGGCGGGATGCTTGGAATGTGGTCGCACTTGAAGAGGACGTTGCCAAGCAGATGGAACGGGTGAAGAAGCAATTGACCGCGCTAAGCGATTTGTTAAAGCAGGCCAGTATACGCGGCAAAGGTTTGGAATCGTGCTGGAAACGCACGTTGGAGCTTGGCTCCCGGCTGGCTGAATTTTTAGGCAACACGTCAGGCAATAGTGTGCGCTGGTTTGAAACCTACAAGCGCAGCTTTACCTTGAACTGCACCCCGCTGGAAATATCCGGCGAATTTGCCAAATTCCACCACAATAGTAATGCGGCTTGGATATTCACCTCTGCCACCCTCAGCGTCGCCCAAGAGTTCGGGCATTTTTCGGCCTCGCTGGGCCTTACCGGAGCCACCGCCCAGTCTTGGGAAAGCCCCTTCGACTACCGTAACCAAAGCATGCTGTATGTGCCGGTGGACATGCCCGAACCCTCGGACCGGCAGTACACCGCAGCCGTGGTCAAAGCGGCAGTACCCGTCTTGCAGGCCAGCAGGGGACGTGCATTTATGCTGTTCACCAGCCACCAAGCCCTGCAAAACGCCGCTGCCTTGCTCCCCCAGGAAGTCGATTTTCCGTTGTTCATTCAAGGCAGCCAACCCAAAGCCGCGTTGTTGGAAGCCTTCAAACAAGCCGGCAACGGCGTATTATTGGGCACCGCCAGCTTTTGGGAAGGTGTGGATGTGCGCGGCGAAGCGTTGTCCTGCGTCATCATCGACAAGCTTCCCTTTGCCTCCCCCGGCGACCCGGTCCTCAGTGCCCGTCTGGAAGCCATCAAAAAACAGGGCCATAGCCCTTTCAACAGCTACCAACTCCCCGCCGCCGTCATCGCGTTGAAGCAAGGCGCGGGCCGGTTGATCCGTTCCAGCGACGACCGGGGGGTATTGATGCTCTGCGACCCGCGCTTGTTGAGCAAACCCTACGGCAAAGTTTTTTTGAACAGCCTGCCGCCGATGAAACGGACCCGGATGCTGAACCGCGTGGAGGATTTTTTTAGAGTGGGGTTGGAGCAGACTGATTGATATAAAGACATGAGGCTATCTTTTGTTTGGTGGAATACTAGTTTGTCGCCAGCAGGAAAAGACCGGGCAACCGATGCGCAAAGGCAAGTCGTTTGTTCGATGGTTAATATTATTCTGAACCAGATGCAGGTTGACTTCTTGGCATTGGGAGAAATTTCCGAAAAGGATGTCAAAGTAATTTTGGAGAATTGCCAACTTGCTAACATTGGAAATGGTTTCGACTTTGCAAAAGTAGGCCGGTCTCGTTTTGACACTGGCTTTTTATATAGACGGGATAAACTGGTTTTAATTGATCCACTTCGTCCGATAATAACGAATAAAGGCAACCGTACCTTAAAACTTGCTCAACGAGCTGACTTTACGATTCGAGGCTGCGACAAGTCACTGCACGTTTTCATCTCACATTGGCCTAGCTTGTTATGGTGTCCTGAGAGTTCTGCTGACCGCCATTTGTTAAGCATCAAGTTACGCGAAATGGTTGAGGAAGTAAGCCCCGAACATGGCAAGATTGGGAACGTGATTTTGCTGGGAGATTATAATGCTGAACCCTACAATGATTCATTCGCAGAACAATTGATGGCAACTAGAGATAGGGTGCTAGCAAGGAAGATGCCGAATTTACTATACAATCCATTTTGGCGACACTTGGGCTTTTCCAAGCCGTATTCATCTGACATGACTGATGAAGGCAGTGGAGGTA
>QJPH01000139.1 GCA_003242955.1 Candidatus Methylumidiphilus alinenensis | reverse complement strand
CCCACTGGATATGCAACAGGCGGCGGAGAACTGAGAATTGGTTCACGTTGGGGTTCCTAAAATAATATGCTTTACGTCTATCACGAAGTCACTCATTTAACCCGTGCATGGGGAATATTCGGACTGGCTGGGTCAACAGATATTTCACGCCTGCCAGGGTTTACAATCAAATCCATGTCTTCCATGGGAATGGCACCAAGCAACACTTCATCACCTAACACCAACGCGCCCACATAACAAAATCGCTTGCCAAAGCTTACTTTTATCGGTCCCACATAAGGGACATTGGAACTACGCCCGTCGGCAACCGACACTTCGCGCAAGGATTCGGTCTCCAACTGGAGTTGGTTGGCGATGTGTTCCGGTATGCACAGCATTAACGCCCCGGTATCAACCAAGGCATTGGACTTAATTGGAGTTAATCCTGACTGGCGAGGATTGCTCAATTCGATTTCGGCGAAGACATGGCCCATGTTTTCTTGCTCAAATTTATGGAATTAAAGAAAATTTTGACAAGGTAAAAAGCGACCGGGCTGGGATTTCAAATCCCCGCCCACATCCTTCATTACCTTTGCGCCTTTGCGTGAGACTTTCTTTTTGCTTTTATTGCAATTCGGCTTGGGTATTCCGTTGGGCGAAAATTTTTATGCCTCACGCAAAGACGCAAAGGCGCAAAGTTAAGAGCATTGAAGAGGTAACTCACCTCAGCATTTCTCTTGCTTTGCGGCTGACTTCTTCAGCGGGGATTAACTGTACTAATCCATCATCAATTTCACGCGCCCGACGCTCCGCTTCGTCAAACCATGCATCTTCAACCTCCAATTCAGAAAGCTCTTCGAGACTCAGTAATAATTTATGGGCAAGCCTCGCACGATCCGAGACAGGCAGATGCAGGGCTTCGTGTTCGATTGTAGCGGTATCCATAATAACCTCTAACTTAAATAATTTATTATTAGAACTAGGATATAATGAAGTCAATCAAGGCTAAAATCAAAAATATCCTAGCAGATTAATGTACAACACCGAGAGTTTTTCTCATATAACTAATTATTGATTCCTTTAATTTAGGAATATCACTGTCAATCATAGCTTTTGCTGTATTTTTCTGCTCTCTAATCCAATCAAGTTCTTCATCAGAAACACTAGGTATCTTACTAATGTGTTTTAAATCTTCTTTCGCATTTGTGTAATGATGTATACTCATTAAATAATCGAGAATAAATTTATGTAAGTCAGTGTCTAATTGTTCTGGGAGTAGAATTCTATTATTTGAATAGGATTCATTAGTAACAGTCCAAGATTGAAAAAATAACTGTGAGCTTTCATCTGCCTTATTCGGATCAGAATTTATAAACTTTATTGCGCTATATTCTAAGTCTTTCAGAGCTTTAGAAATCTCAAGAATAGCATTGGCTTGTTTCTCAAAAATCCCGCCATAAGATATTTGTAAGCGAAGCCGTTCTTTGTCTAGCTGTGACTTATATTTTTCAAGTTCCAGGTTTGCTGTATTCTCAAGCGATTGCTTAAAGGATGCCGCATCATTTTCAAGTGATTTCCTATAAGCTGATATATCTTTATCAAGAAAGTGGACAATCAATATCTTAACTAGATAGCAAACGATGCCAAATGGTACTGAATACACAGCTATGGACCTTAGCACTTCTTCTAAAATTTCCATCATGACTGCTCCTAATTTATGCTAAGGCTCTAGGTGATTCATGAGAAAAAACACCCATTAAGAATATGACACATAGGCAAAAAACAGAGTCCACGAAAGGCACGAAAAACACGAACAAAAGCAGGTCTTGTTCGTGCCTTTCGTGTTTTTCGTGGACAATGCTTTTGGTAGATTCATTATTGATAATCACCCAATGTCTTTTTCCTCGAAAACCCTACCCTCCAACCTCAACAACCTCGCCTCCAGCCGGTCACAATCCGCCCTCAGCGTATCTACGTCCGCATAAAACAATTCAGCCTCAAAAGTCGCCGGTAACTCGCGGCTTTCTTCCTGTAAATACTCGGCGACATCAAGCTCTAAAGCTTCCACGGTCTCGACCCGCCAAGCATGTGAAGAACGCAAACTGTCAGATACGCGGGCGGCAATCCCTTGCCCGACAAAATTGCCCAACAAACCTTCCCAGTCTATGTCCAATTGCTCGAACAAGTTCTGGAATCGCCGTGCCACATTCGTGTCGCCTTCGATCACCACCTCGCCAGCAAACAGTGCGCGCCGAGTCGAACCGCCTAACCCCATCCGTGCGAAAGCCAACGGCGATCCGGTAAACGTCACGTCAGGCTCGATGCCGAGACTAGGAAGCACCTCTATCGTGGAATCGCTAGGGGCCAAGTAAAGCCGCCAATCAAAAGGCGTAAACCGAAACGCGATGACTTTGCCCTCCATGGGTTCAAGAAATTGGTGGCTATTCGGCGCAAGCTTTAGGAAGCGATCAATCGCCTTGCCCAACACGCCGGCGAATATCTCTGGAAACAGGGTTGAACCGGCCATGGCGTTAAAACTTGTAGCCGCGATGGACCGCGACGACGCCTTGCGTGATATTGAAATACTCGCAACGCTCAAACCCCGCCTCCGCCATCATTTTTTTGAGGGTCTCCTGGTTTGGGTGCATGCGGATGGACTCCGCCAAATAACGGTAACTCTCCGAGTCATTTGCGATTAGCTTGCCTAGGAATGGCAAAATTTTGAAGGAATAAATATCATACCCCTTTTTCATCAAATCACCCTGCACTTCGGAAAATTCCAAAATGATGGCCCGCCCGCCCGGTTTCAACACCCGGTAAATGGATTTCAACGCCTCTTCCTTATGGGTGACGTTGCGCAAGCCAAAAGCAATGCTTACGCAGTCGAAGGAATTGTCGGGAAACGGCAGCTTTTCCGCATCAATTTGGGCATATTGGACATTGCCTGCGATGCCATCGTCAATCAGCCGGTCGCGTCCACGTTGGAGCATGGCGGCGTTAATATCCGACAGCACGACCCGCCCGGTTGGACCCACCCTTTTTTGGAACAGCGCAGTCATGTCACCAGTCCCGCCCGCCAAGTCTAGCACCTGCTCCCCTGT
>QJPH01000090.1 GCA_003242955.1 Candidatus Methylumidiphilus alinenensis | reverse complement strand
GTGGGCGGTTTCCGTAATTATTCCCCCGTTCCTTTAGCAGATATGTGGGATGGTTATATCGGCTTTTTTATCAGATTATCTGATGGTTACGGTGAATGGTGGTGGCAGGCTAACGAACACCGTCTTGTATTGGCTCGTGCCTTGTTTTGGATTGACCTCAAATGGTTTGGAGGTGCAGGTTGGTTCCTAACTGCCGTGAACTATTTTTTGGTGGGCGCGAGTGTGTCTTTGTTTTGGCGAATACTGCGCGATGCGTCAGCAACTGAAAAGCCAGTAACTGGGGAGATTTTGCTAGGTCTTCTGGTGACAGCTTGGCTATTCCAGTGGATGCAGAAGGATAACCTAACATGGGCCTATCAAATCCAATTTTTCTTGGCCCAGCTGCTGCCGCTCTGCGCTTTATATTGGCTCCACAAATCAGTTGTCGGAATTCATGCCAAACGTTATTTTTTTATTGCTTGTAGCTTTGGTGTGGCATCCGTGGGTACTATGGCCAATGGCATCCTTGTGTTGCCTTTGATGGCGTTATACGCGCTTATCATGCGACAGGGGCTGGTGCGCATTGGCTTATTGGCAACACTTTCCGTTGTTATGATTTTTTTGTACTTCTACAACTATTTCACACCATCTTATCACAGCTCCCCCCTGCAGTCGTTTAGGGAAAATCCTTCTGGTGTTGTTCAATATGTTCTACTTTACCTGGGTAGCCCTTTCTATTACCTCTCTGGTGAAGGAAAATATAGCAAGCTTATCGCTCAAGCAGCCGCTCTATTTCTTGTTGGTAGTTCGGCTTGGTTTGCCATACAGGCACGCCGCAAGCCCCAAGAGTCGGCCTTCCGACTAGCCGTGTTGTTTTTTATCCTTTACATCGGCGGCACGGCTTTGGGTACTGCCGGCGGTCGTTTGATATTTGGCGTGGATCAAGCCCTGTCTAGCCGTTATACAACACCTGCGCTAATGGCGTGGAGTGCTTTATTAGTTCTTTATGCACCCTCCATTTTGGCAGCCATTAATAAAGCGCGGAACACAAAATATCTACTGTTACTTGCGGTGCCGGGCCTTTTGCTGAGTCTTTTAATGATTATTTTGCAAAGCCGAGCGCTACAATTCCATGATGACGATTTATTCGAGCGAAAAATCGCCGCACTGGCGCTTGAGCTTCAAATTAAAGATCAAATACAGGTCGAACTTATTTACCCCTTTATTTACCCCTTTGTTGATGAGTTAATGCCCACAGCCAAAATGGCCTCTGCCCGGAACCTTTCCATTTTTGGCATGTATCCCTTCCGTGATGCCCGTGGGCAATTGGGCACAACTGTACAAGCCTCGAACTTGCCCGCATGTATAGGAAACCTCGACACTGTGGAACAAATTGATGGGGATGCTCGTTTTGTCCGGGTGTCCGGTTGGGTTTATAGCTCCATAGACAAAGTTCAGCAGCAAGTCGTTCGCTTTATCAATAGGCAGAACCAAGTTGTTGGGTATGCCCTCATCGGAATGCCTAGTCTAAATGTTGCCACTGCGATTGATGGAAAGGCACTACTGTCCGGTTATCGTGGGTATTTGTTGTCTGACCAAGTGGGGGGGGTACTGACGCAACAAGCAGAAAGCCAAGCAGGCCCGTCTTGTCGGATGCAGGTGAATGTTCCAGCATCATTAAATTCAAATGGATTTGATGATGAATTGTTAGGTTTAGAAGTAGTAATGGCCGACAAATGCGACGGTAATATTGACTCGGTTAATGGCGAAACCCCGTCACCAGCAACATTTCCCAACTCGGCTAAGCTCAGGGTTAGCGGGTGGCTAGCGGTTTCAGTTGATAAGGCAACTCTGCCGGAAGCGATTTATGTGGTAGTGACTGATGCCCAAGGCAAGCGTAACTACTTAAGAACGCATGTAAAAACTCGCCCGGATGTTGGAGCTTATTTCAAAAAGCCTGAACTTAGTCAATCTGGATTTACCACTTTTGGAGACATATCTGGCCTAGAGGGACAATATACTTTAGGTCTTGCCATGAAAGAGGCAGGAAAGATAAAACTTTGTCCGCAATTTAACATTCAGGCAACAATCACCAAATAACTCATCATGCAAAATTATAAAATAATACTCCCCGGCGGTGCCGGCCTAGTTGGCCAAAACCTCGTGGCCCGTCTAAAAACCAAAGGTTACAAGGATATCATCGTTCTTGACAAGCACCGTGCCAATTTGGATGTCCTGAAACAAGTTCAACCGGATATTACCGCCGAATATGCCGATCTTGCCAAACCCGGTGACTGGCAGAGGCATTTTGAAAAGGCTGAAGTCGTCGTGATGTTGCAGGCCCAGATTGGTGGCAATGATTATCAAGACTTTGTCCGCAACAACATAGAGTCCACTCGTTTGGTCCTCGATACCATCAAAGCCAACAAGGTACCCTATCTTATCCACATCAGTTCCTCGGTGGTAGAATCGCGGGCCGATGACTTTTACACCATAACCAAGAAGGATCAGGAGCGTATGGTGTTGCAGAGTGGCATCCCTTGCCCGATATTACGCCCGACTTTGATGTTCGGTTGGTTTGATCGCAAACATTTAGGCTGGCTCTCACGTTTCATGAAGAGAGTGCCGATTTTCCCGATTCCTGGGCATGGTCGCTACATGCGCCAGCCTCTTTACGTCGGGGACTTCTGCAACATCATCATCAGTTGCATTGAAAACCGGACAGCTGGCGGCGTTTTCAACATATCCGGGCATGAAAAGATTGATTACATCGACATCATCCGTGAGATAAAACGTGCCACCGGATCCAAGGCCTGGGTTGCCAAGATTCCCTACGGTTTGTTTTATGCCCTGCTTTGGGTTTGGGGGCTTTTCGACAAAACCCCGCCTTTCACCACCCAACAACTAGCAGCGCTAATCGCCAAGGATGAATTTGAAGTGATCGACTGGCCCGGTATTTTCGACGTACCCCGCACACCTTTTGCCAAAGCAGTCGATGAAACCTTTAACGATCCGATATACAGCAAAGTGGTCTTGGAGTTCTGAGATGGGACAGCGTATTGCAGTGTTGGGTGCCGGGCCTATGGGCTTGGCTGTGGCTTACCAATTG
>QJPH01000477.1 GCA_003242955.1 Candidatus Methylumidiphilus alinenensis | reverse complement strand
CATGAGAATTGCTGGGCAAACGGCAGCGCTTGCAAGTCAGACTCGCAAATCTGCTGCACCCCGTTGAAGCTGACGCATTTCTGTTTCCTGTTGCCGTCCCACAAGCGGCATCTTGCCGCTTTAAGCGTTGGTGTCTGCAATTGAATGTCCTGTCAGGACGGACAGCAGGATAGTAATAAGCAGTCTTGGTCGCATGGTCTTCTCGCTGAAAGCGAGAGGCCATTGTCCAATTTTTTAGGCGGGGGGAGTGTTCGAAAAGATGGGCTAATTCGGAAGCTTTTTCGATGCCAAGATGGTAACGAATGCCGCCATATGACCAAATGTTCATCGCGATTAGGCGGGATATAGTTGTTGCGGACCGTAGGGAAATGAATTTCCAAATATCGGCAAATTTGTTTCCTCGCCAGATACATTTCTTACACAGAATCAGAGCATTGGCATGTAAACTGCCATCGGCATAAAGATCGGCATAATCCTTCGGCTGATGTATAATTAAGCATTTAATGACAATGCTTTGCAAAATCCAAAGATCGGCATGAATACATCCCTAGAAACTCCATCCAGAATCGAACCCTGCATGCTTGAAGCGGTTCCGGTCGGGCTTGCCGACCTGATCGCCAACCTGACCACGGCGGCAGAGCGTCTGGGCGGCAGATTGCACCCGCAGACAGCCGCCAGCCTTGCCGATCTGGTCAGGGTGATGAATTGCTACTATTCCAACCTGATCGAAGGCCACCATACCATGCCCCGCGACATAGAACGGGCACTGGCAAATGACTTGGACGGCGAGGACTCCCGCCGCAACCTGCAAATCGAGGCACGGGCGCACATTCGGGTGCAGCGGATGATCGACCGGCTATATACAGAGGGGGCATTGCCGGAACCGGCTTCGGTGGATTTCATTCACTGGATGCACCGTGAATTTTATGCCGATGCCCTGGAAGCCATGCTCCAAGTGGAAGGCGGGGGAAACAGTTTGCGGATGGAACCGGGTGTTTTCCGAACATCCAACGAGCAAAATGTGATGGTGGGCAGGCACATTCCACCTGACAGCGAACGGGTGGAAACGTTCATGCGTCACTTTGAACAGCGTTACCGCTTGGCTCAATTAGGCAAGGGGGGCCGCATTATTGCCATGGCCGCCGCCCATCACCGTCTAAACTACATTCATCCATTTCCTGACGGCAACCGCAGGGTCAGCCGCTTAATGAGCCACGCGATGGGGCTTGTGTCAGGTATTGGCGCATTGGGTTTGTGGTCGGTCTCGCGGGGATTGGCGAGGGGGCTGCAAAGTCGGCAGGAATACAAGCAGATGATGGATTATGCCGACAGCCCCCGTCAAGGCGACTTGGACGGGCGCGGCAACCTGTCACAAAAGGCATTGATCGAGTTCATCGAATGGTTCCTGCGCGTCTGCCTCGACCAGGTGGAATTCATGGCCGGATTGTTTGAGTTGCAAAGCCTTGCCACCCGGCTAAAAAACTATGTTGAAATCCGGGGCATGAAACCAGAATCCTACCCAATCTTGGAAAGGGTGTTATTGTTGGGCGAAATGCCACGCGGCGAGGCGGATCGGGTCTCCGGGTTGAAGGAGAGGACAGCCAGACAGGTTCTGTCAGGCTTGGTCGAGGATGGCGTTTTGGGTTCAGCGACGCCAAAGAGTCCAGTGTCATTGCGCTTCCCAAGCAATACCGTTGAAATCCTATTTCCTCGCCTCTTTGCAGAAGCGTAGGGGGTTTACCTTAATTTTCCAATACAATCGAAACACCCACCCTAAGTTTAGGCCATCGAATGGCGACTCAACCCCATTAAACTGCCATTCCCCAAATCTGGTTCACCGTCCGGAATTGGCCGATCTTTGCCGAAGATGGTTCTCCTAACCTGACCTTCGGCTAAATGTCGGCTTTTAAGATTTACGGCTGGCTTGTCGCGACCCATACCTGCCAAATGACAATTTCATGGTTAATGACCGATTGTAGGTCATCATGTGTTTCACCTTTTTGCGGCACTCGCCGAATTTGAGCGGAATGTGACCCGTGAGCGAACCTTGGCGGGGCTCCGTTCAGCCAGGGCGAGAGGCCGCAAGGGTGGGAGACCCAAGAAGCTGCCCCGCAAGGAAGACATCGACATGCTCCGCGCTTTGGTTAAAGAAGGCATCACCCCGATCAAGGATATCGCTTTACGGTTTGGTGTCTCGCGGGCGACCGTCTATCGGTTAGCGCCAACTGCCAATCCTGACAAGCCAACTTAAGCCGATCCACGGACTTTCAAAATTCACAATGCAGTGAATTGTTGGCTAACTAAGGTAATATCCAATAAAGAACATCCCATCCAAAGGCCAAGCTGGTGCTTGGCGCTCCCAGAAGGAACGCCAAGCTCCAGCTTGGCAAGGTGATTTGCGAAGAAGGTGTTTGTGATTCTCGTGGACAATTCATTTCGGTTTTGGTGGATTCATTATTGGAAATCACCTAACGGGAAGCAACAGCAAAAGTCGTACAATTTTTTCCGTTTGGTGCGATGCCCCCCAGAAGGACGATTGAGGCAGAAGTGCCCATCATCGTCAGCAGCCCTACTAACGGAAAGATTGTGGGATTAGTGCATGTCCGTCCCTAAAATCGCTGCCTCATAGGTATCTGCTCGTTCTCCTACCAATTGAATGAAGCGGCATAACATCTCCGGCGGCTCGTTTGGGTCAAACACTAAAGTGGCCACATAACGCAGCAAATTATTGGGATCAAGATCAATCGCGCCTGAAGCAAACTTCTTACTTTCTTCTGTGGCCCAACGGCGGACGCTTTCTATGCTCCTTATGCCGTCCCAAAGCCCTTGTTCAGGCAGTTGATCGAATTTGGCAATAGTGGCCCAAGCACGGATACAGCATTTTTAATATCAACCAGTTACTTGTAAGTACTCTTCGGCATGATTGATATACCCAATTACATCATCCTCAGTAATTGTTGCGATAGCGTTTCCGATGGCATCAAAAAGTGTTTCCTCCGTCCTTGGCTTGCATTTTCTGATATAGTGTTTGATCTTTGAAAACGCCTCTTCAATTGGATTAAGCTCGGGCGAATAGGCTGGCAGGAAGGCAAACGACACATTGTGATCTTCCAGAAACC
>QJPH01000092.1 GCA_003242955.1 Candidatus Methylumidiphilus alinenensis | reverse complement strand
GTGCAAGTTGAACTCGCGCAACAGTTCTTCCTTGATTCTGCCGCTAATGCCATCGCCAAACAAAGTTCCGTTCGGCACCACCACGGCGGCACGTCCGCCGTAAACGCTGCCGTGGCCGGGGCGTTTGAGCTTGCGCATGATGTATTGCAGGAACAGCAGCGCGGTTTCCGCCGTTTGCTTGTCGGGGGGGAAATTGGCCTTGATGCCGGTTTCCTCTTCCCCGCCAAACGGGGGGTTGGTAAGAATCACGTCCACCCGTTCGCGGTCACCAATGGCGGTGATTTTTTTCCCAGCTAAGGTGTTTCCATAGTCGATTTGTGGGGCTTCCAGCCCGTGCAGCAGCAAGTTCATTTGCGCCAGCATGTAGGGCAGGGGCTTGGCTTCCTGGCCGAGCAGCGTTTCATTTTGCAGTCGGCGGCGGTCCTCGGTATTCTGTACTTGTTGGGCGAGATGCTCATACGCCCCGACCAAGAACCCGCCGGTCCCGCAAGCCGGGTCCAGCAAGGTTTCCCCGAGCTTGGGATCGACCACGGCCACCATGAAGCGCACCACGGGGCGGGGCGTGTAAAACTCGCCGGAATCGCCCGCCGCATCGCGCATTTCCCGCAACATGGATTCGTACAGGTGCGAGAGGGTGTGAATCTCCTCGCTGGAATTGAAGTGGATGCCGTTTATTTTGTTGATGATGTCACGCAGCAGGCCACCGCTGGCCATGCGGTTTTGCACACCTTTGAAGACATTGGCGATTACGTCGCGGCGGGTGTCTTTTTCGCCCTGCTCGGCCAGCCCGCGCAGGTATTTAAACAAGCCAGGCTTGTTGATCGAGGTGCCGCTGGCATGGGAAAACGTCGCCGCGTCTTGGTTGATGAATTCCAGCAGGTCATCGCCACTGATGCCGTTGGCCGCCGCCGCCCAATCGCGCCAGCGGTAAGGCGCTGCGATGATGGGCCGGTAAACCCGCCCGTCCAAGGCAGCATCCTCCTCGTGGCGGGTTTCCAAGTCGTCGAGAAACTTGAGGAACATCACCCAGGTCAGCAACGGCAGACGGTCGGCATCGCCGTTCAGTCCCTTGTCTTTGCGTAGCGTGTCGCGGGCCGACTTGATCAGGGAGGAAAGTTGCTGGGCGGTGGTCTGCGTCGGCTTGGCTTTGCGGCTTGGTTTGGGCTTGGGCGTTTGGGTCATTCGATTGGTTTGGTCTTATTGATACAGGGCTGCTTGCAGTTGGCCTATGCTTTGCCGCATGGACTCTATGCCGCCAAAATGGCGATTGGCGATTTCGCCGGGTAGCCCAAAGCGGTCGAATGGCGGCGACTTGATCAGCCCGGACAGGTCGTTGAACTGGATCACGCCACGCTCTATGTATTTTTCCAGCAACAGACCTAAGATTTCCTTGGCGGTGTCGCTATGGGTAGCGAACCAATCGGGGTTCTTGCGTTTGGCCCTGTCCGCCCGTTCGCGCCGAGTCAGTAATGGCGCGTTCCAAGCCAGATGGCACAGCAGGTCGAACGGGTCGGCATCGGCCTGCCCGCTGGCGGCGGCGAGTTCGTCAAAGTCAATGCCGCGTTTAGCCAGTTCGTGCAAGGCTTCGGCGCGGGTGTCCGCGCTGGCCCAAGTGGTGCGGAATTCTTCCGGGGACGGATACATGGAGCGCACCATCCGCCCGGAATAGTCGGTGTATTTCACCACTTGCAGCTTTTTGCCGTCGGTGTCCAAGTCATACACCAGATGGCCGATGATTTCGACTACGCCGCCGTCCACATAATATTTGCGCGGTGGACGCGGTGGCGGCGGTTCCTTGATTTGCGGAGGGATTGGCGTTTCGTCCGGTTCTGGCTTCGGCTGGTCCGCATCCTCCGCGCCGGTGGCTTCCTGTTCCGGCTTTTCAACGGTCACCGAAACCGTTTCGCCGTCTTCGTCAATGATCGTTTCGTCAATGGTTTCCGGTTCCCCGTCAAAATCTTTGTCGGCGAAATGGCTGGTCGCCGTGCCGGTGTAGTCGATGATGTTGAAATATTCTTTGCCGTAATCGACATTGAGCCGCGTCCCGCGCCCAATGGTTTGCTTGAATTCGGCAAGCGAACCGATGACGCGGGCCAGCACCACGTTTTTGACCGTTTCGGCATCAATCCCGGTGGTCAACATTTGCGAGGTGGTGAGGATCGTCGGCGTGGGCAGGTCCACATCTTGGAAATTGGATAAGTGTTGCCTGCCAATGTCGCCTTCGTCACTGGTGACCCGGCAGACATAATCCGGGTAGGTCTGCTTTAAATCCTTGTTCAGATTGCCCAGTTCGTGCCGCATCTCGGCGGCGTGTTCTTGGTCCACGCAGAACACCAAGGTTTTTGCGAAGCGGTCTGAGCCTTTCAGGAAGTTGCTTAAATGCTTGGCGATGGCCTTGGTCCGCGTCCGCAACGCGACTACTTTCTCGAAATCATGGGTTTGGTATTCATCGTCGGGTATCGTGCGCCCGTAGCGGTCCAGTTCATTTTTAGTCGGTCGCCAGCCTGCGGCATCCACATCGGTGATGATCCGGTGGACCCGGTAAGGCGCAAGAAAGCCGTCCTCGATGCCTTGCCGTAGCGAGTAGGTGTAAACCGGGTTGCCAAAATAAAGGTAGGTGTCCCGGCTTTCATCGCGCAATGGGGTGGCCGTCATGCCCAACTGCACGGCGGGGGAAAAGTATTCAAGAATGGTTCGCCAATTGCTGTCGTCGCGGCTGCTGCCCCGGTGGCATTCGTCAACGATGATGAGGTCGAAGAAGTCGGGCGGATATTCCTTAAAGATGTCATTGGCCGGACTGGAAAGTGCCTGGTAGATGCCAAAGTAGATATCCCTGCCTTGGCTGGCATCCCTGGAACTGATTTTGTGGCGGGCATCCCCGAACGGCGCAAACATTTTCGCTTTGGGGTCGTCGATCAGTATGTTCCTGTCGGCCAGATAGAGAATCTTCGGGCGGCGGTGCTGCCCCGCCCGGTTCCAACGGCTGTTCCAGAGTTTCCAACAGATTTGGAAGGCGACAAAAGTTTTCCCCGTGCCGGTCGCCATAGTTACCAAAACCCGAGGCATTCCGAGCAGGACAGATTCGGTGACGCGGTTGATGGCGATGTTTTGGTAGTAGCGGGGTTCCTTGCCGGAAGCCAAATTCAGGGGTTCAATCCAGTGCTTGGTAGCAGCCTGCGGAACTGCCTTGGCCACG
>QJPH01000093.1 GCA_003242955.1 Candidatus Methylumidiphilus alinenensis | reverse complement strand
CAATGGACGTGTTCTTGTTCGCTTTGGCCCGCCGTTGCGGTAGCGAGGGAACCCCCAAGCATTTGAGCCTGAGGTTGGACGGCTCGTTGCCAAGTGAAGGCTGGCTTGGCGAAACGGACATTTAAACCGTGCAAAACCTTACCCTCCCGAAATCGCAATGCCCGACCCCATTTTTCAATCATTTAACCGGACAACTTTTTTAAGGGTCGCCACTTATTTCGAAGGCAGCCTAGTAATAGCCGCTTACGCTATCGGCTGGCTAGCGGATATCGATCCCTTGGCGAACCTTAGGCTACAACCGCAAGCATTGCTCTGGGGTTTGGCAGGAACCGTCCCTTTATATCTTTATTTTCTTGTCTCCTACCACCTGCCCTATGGCGAACTCCGAACCATCAAACGCTTTCTCATTGATAAGATGGGGCCACTGCTGGAAAAATGCCATTGGAGTGAATTGCTTTATTTGGGCGTACTGGCCGGCATAACCGAAGAAACCTTGTTCCGCGGCCTGCTGCAACCACTGTTTGAAACCCATTGGGGTTGGGCCGCTGGAATTATTCTGAGCAATCTATTATTCGCCTCGGCCCATTCGATTACCCCCCTTTACGCCCTATTGGCCGGTCTGACCGGCGTTTACCTTGGCTTGGCTTTAGATATCGGTGGCTCCCGCAATTTGTTGACCCCCATCACCATTCATGCCGCTTACGATTTTCTTGCATTTCTAGCCGTCGTCCGCACTTACCGGTCGGAACATGGAATGGCTTTCTAAAGCTCCACGGGCCGGGTTATCACTCCGTTAAAGCGGTCAATCCATACACTGCCATGGAACAAGCCCAACATTCAAGCAAATTGGTTTGCACCCCCAACGATGAAAGCCAAATCAAGTAGGGTACGCTGCGCGTACCTTCAAGGGCCTACAATGGTACGCACAGCGTACCCTACTTGGATAACGTCCTTTCATTGCAACCCGCATTCCGCTACGCTCCATCCGGGCTACGCTGGCTGTAATTCAATAACACTACGGTATACCCCCCCCAAAAAATCGGCGGCTTCGCCGGTGAAAATAAAAAGAAAAAAGGCTGGGTATTTTGACCATCTCCGGGCATTGTGGGCAATCGCGGAAGTTTTGGTTCTGTTCGGCCTTGGCAAGCCACTGCTTTTCCAAGCCTCTAACCAATACCCGATCCAATTCCATCCGCTCGCCCTGCCGTTTTAGGCTGATAAACACCGGAAACCGGTGCTCCTCTTGTTGGGCCTGATCCACTTTTTCGGACGGGATTGCCTCGCCAGTATTCCAAAAAGCTTTGATTTGCTCCTTGGGGATAATGAGCGAGGCTTGCTGAATTCGTGATGTTCCCCAGTCGCGCATAGGATCATTCCACACAACCATGCCGCCAAAATAGCCGGTTTCAATGCGATAAAAATCCTTGTTAAAGGTCAACCACCCCACCCGATAATTCGGATCGCCCTCCAGTGAATGCCGATTAAACTCAGCAAACTCCTTTTGCACACGGGCAGCAAACTGCTCCGGCGTTTCAAACGCATCCTTAACCGGGTTCAGTAGCTTGGCAAAACCCGGCAATGGCTCAGGCCGCAACACAATTTTGTCCAGCTTTTGGGTGACGCCTTCGCCGATTTCGATGATGCGGCTTTCGCTTTGCATTCCCGGCTTGCGGATTTCCAGCGTGTGTTTTCCGGGGGAAACTATGACGGTCACCGCCGCAGTGCTTTTGGTCTTGAGTGCGCCATCCACTAGGATTTCGGTATCCTTGGGTTCGGTTTCAATGACGATTTGGCTAATGGGTGGTTTGGCCAGCGCGATGGAGGCCAGTAACAGGCAGGCGGCGGACAGGCTTAGGCGGGGCAAATCGGAATAAACCTTGAATAGGGTTAGCATATTTGCTAACATCTGATCATGAACTACAAGCTTGAATATTACAATTCGGCCGTCCAAGCCGCACTCAATGCTTGGCCTGTAGGCATCCGAGCCAACTTCGCGGCATCACCATTCGCATGATTGAACATGGGCCTTATTTGGGGTTTCCGCATACACGAGCCATGAGCGATAGTCTGTTTGAGATTCGTACCAAAGGTGCGGAAGGAATTGGACGGGCGTTTTTTTGTATGTTGGTGGAACGTAGGATTGTGATCTTACATAGCTTCATCAAGAAAACCGATAAAACGCCGCAAAGAGAGTTAAACATCGCCCGCGCCCGCTTGCAAGAGGTTAAAAATGCCACACGGCAAAATCACATCTAAAGTCATCGGGAATTACGAACCCGTGGTTTTCGACCCCCATACCGAATTGGAACAGGATTTGCTAAACCCTGAATTTAAACTTGCCTATGCTGCAATAGAGGAGGAATATGCTGCGCTGGATTCCTTTTTGCAAGCACGCAAAGAAGCAGGCTTGACTCAAGACGAAATCGCACGGCGCATGGGAACCACCAGAAGTGCTGTCTCGCGCTTGGAATCCTCCTTCGGCAACGATAAACATTCTCCTTCCTTCGCCACATTGCGTAAATATGCCAAGGCTTGTGGCAAAAAGCTGGAAATCAAATTAATTGGTTAAAACAGCCGGAAACTCGCTGTCCGCATCGCTCCTTGGTCGAGCCTGCCAAAGCTGGTGGTCTTGATCGGGTATCAGGCCGTTCCAACCTAAGCGCGATGGGGTTTGCAACCCCGCCGCTAACGTTTTGTGTGTACACCAGCCTGTCTAACCACTAAACGTTACAGACGGGATTACAAATCCCGTCCGGCTGCAGCCGCTTAGCGAGCGAAAATCCGGGTTTGTGACCAAGTACTTTCCCGGATTGCGCCGCAAGCGGCTCCATCCGGGCTACAACGCTAAATGGATGACTTAGGTGATTTCCAATAATGAATCCACCAAAACCGAAATGAATTGTCCACGAAAATCACGAACAATGCCTCCGCAAATCACCTTGCCAAGCTGGGGCTTGGCGTTCCTTCCAGGAGCGCCAAGCCCCAGCTTGGCCTTTGGATGGGATGTTCTTTATTGGATATCACTTAGGATACCCTTTGCCTACGCTGAATAACCCGCCCCAGCAACCGCTTAATCGTCTGCCGCTCGTCTGGCTGGCAAAATACAATATAAAAAACTATAAACAACACAATGGCATAAACGACAAGCAACGCGGCCAAGGCCGGAATCAAGACAAGCCGGCCAGTTCCTAGCTGGTGC
>QJPH01000094.1 GCA_003242955.1 Candidatus Methylumidiphilus alinenensis | reverse complement strand
GAGATTCCATTGCACGGTGCGTAACATCAGTGAGTAACCAATTAACCCTATCTCGTCCTAACATGAAAAATTTACAGGGAGGTGATGGCCCACCTTTAGGCCCACCCTTTTCCGTTTTCATCTCCAGCACTTTTCTCGACAACGAGGAGCGGCGAAAATTGGTCGAAGATGCCATTCTCCGCGCTCGCATGCACCCGGTCGGTATGGAGCATTTCACCGCCAATGCGAACCCCACCGTTGACGAATGCCAGCGGCAAGCGCGGGAGTGTGACGTGTATTTAGGCATCATCGCCCACCGCTACGGCTGGATACCCGAAGGTTTGGAGGTGTCCATCACCGAACTGGAATATGACGCAGCCAAAGAAGCGCAGCGGCCCCGGTTGATGTTTGAGATTGCGCCGTCGGTAAGGGTTGACCCTGAGAAGGATTTCGATCAAGGCAAGGGGCGTGGAGCCAAACGGGATAAACTTGATGAATTCAAAGCCAGATACCGTAAGGACCAGATGCCAGGTCTTTTTGAAGAAAGCAAACTCAGCGTGATGGTGTTCCAAGCCTTACATGATTGGCTTGAACAACAGCAAGGCGGAAAAACTTCACTTGAAGCCCCAAAGCCTGAAAACGTCGGCTTAGAACTGGAAATAAAGCACTATCGTGAAGTCGTGGAAAACCAACACAAGGAAATCCCGCTGGCTGGTTTCAAGACCCGCCTACGGGTTCCAATCGACTTGGAAGAACTGTATGTACCGCTGCAAGCCATGCTCGACCTGCGCGGCACGGGCGACGCCCAATTTGCCGATGCCGCCGATGCCGAGTCCAAGCTAGGTGGGCAGGGTGCGACAGAAATCGCCCTGATTGATGCCTTTCGAGATGCACTAGCCCGCAAGCGGCGCAACTTGGTGATTTTGGGCGACCCCGGTTCGGGCAAGACCACCCATTTAAAACGGCTGGTGCTGGCCTGTTTGCGGCAAGACCCAAGCTGGCTGGGGCTGCCCGATGACACCTTGCCGGTGTTTCTGCCACTGCGCGAGTTGGAGGATTTGCACCACGGCATTGATGCTTTTATCGAGAAAACCCTAGACAGCCCACATTTGAATATGCCGCAGGGCTTTGGCAAACGCTTATTGGAACGGGGCCATTTGCTGCTGTTGTTCGACGGGCTGGACGAGGTCAGCGATCCCAAGCAACGCGCCAAGGTCGCCCGCTGGATCGAAGGCGCGGTCAAGGCACGACCTGATTGCATCAGTGTGGTCACCTGCCGGTTTGCCGGTTACGACGAGGACAGCCGCTTGGATGTAAGCTTTTTGGAACTGCATCTGCGCCCTATGACCCAAGAGCAATCGGAATGCTTCATCCGCAACTGGTACAAGGCGGTGGAGACTGGTCTGGACCCTACGCCTTCCGGTGCCATCAAGGCGGCAGAAAAAGCCGACGAGTTGATCGAACGGCTGCGGGAACCGGATGCCCGCTCCACCCGCATGTCCGAAATGACCCGCAATCCTTTGTTATTGGCGAACCTGTGCTTAGTGCATAGGGACCGGGGCGGCATTTTGCCGAAAGGACGGCACGAGCTTTATGACGAATGCGTCTCCGTGTTGCTGGAACTGTGGCGGCAAAACAAATCCATCGGGCAAGGCAAGGGCTTGAGCGTCAGCATCCCCGCGCAAACCGGCCGCCGCGCCTTGCAACCCGCCGCGTTGTGGTTGCATGGTGTCGAAAGCCGCACACGCGCCAACGCCGAGGAACTGGTCCCAGTGCTGGAACCGGCCCTGAAAGCCGCACAATGGCGGGACGGCGATGCCAAGCAATTTTTACAGACCATCCGCGACGAAAGCGGCTTGTTGACCGGCTGGAGCCATGGTGCTTATGGCTTCATGCACCTAGGCTTTCAGGAATACCTCGCCGCTTGCGAACTGCGCCGGCTGGCTTTGGCCGAAGCTTTGGAGGGCGGCAAGCGCGATACTTTGGCAACACTAGCCGGACATTATGGCGAAAGCTGGTGGAATGAGGTCATCCTGTTGTTGTTGGCCCAAGGCAACCCGTCATTGTTCGCACCGTTCATGACTGAGGCATTGAAACAAGCCAGTTTTGCCGAAGACAGCGCGTTTCTGGATTTAATCCTCGAAGAAACCGCTGAATTTTCGGCGGTTCCTTTTGTTGAGTTGTTACGGCAAACGCCCGATACCCCCAATCAGGCATGGGTAGATGTGGGTTCTAAACCCGCCCTTGTGAGGGATGAAGTAAACCGTCATTCCGGCAGGGATCGCCGGAATCCAGATTCCATGGATGGCTCAGACCTTGAACATCCGAGTAGCTTAGATTCCGGCGGTCCCTGCGGGAACGACGAAGATAATATTAATTCAACCGCATTGGAGGGTGATGGGCTTGATCCAACCGCAAAGACATCCAATGCCAACCAAGTGCTATTGGCCAACCAAGCAGCGGCGTTGCGAGTGTTGCAGCGTTTAGCCCCGGACAAGATTGAGCCGCAGGTCACGGTCTATGTAAATATGACAGCGAGGCTTAAAGTCTTTCCTCCCATGTTTGCTATAGCTGCCTCAGCCAGTCTCACCACCCAAAACGGCGGCGTGGAATTGCTGCTGATACCGGGTGGGCGTTTCATGATGGGTTCGCCCGATGGTGAAGGGAATGATGACGAACGCCCTATGCACGAGGTCAACATCCGCACGTTTTATCTAGGCCACTACCCGGTCACCAACGAGGAATATGCGCACTTCCTTGAAGCCAACCCCAAGGAAAGACAACCTGCCTACTGGGCTGACCGGCGCTTCAACCAAGCTCGCCAACCCGTCGTTGGCGTGGACTGGGAAGAAGCCCACCGTTTTGCGCAATGGGCGGGGGGGCGCTTGCCGACAGAGGCGGAATGGGAATACGCCGTTCGGGCGGGAACAACCAGCCGGTATTTTTGGGGGGAGTCAGATACCGCCGCAGACGAATATGCTTGGTATCGTGCCAATTCCCAAAGTACGACCCACCCGGTCGGGGAAAAACGGCACAATGCGTTTGGGCTGTATGACATGGCGGGTAATGTTTGGGAATGGCTGCAAGACCTCTGGCACGACAATTACCAGAGTGCGCCCGGTGACGGTTCAGCTTGGGAATACGGTATGAATGACCGGCGGGTGATTCGCGGGGGTTCTTGGTTCCTCGAACCCGAAGCCCTCCGCTCGGCCTACCGCCTCAGG
>QJPH01000095.1 GCA_003242955.1 Candidatus Methylumidiphilus alinenensis | reverse complement strand
ACCCAGAACGGTTTGGCACAATTGCAGAATAATCAGCTTTTGGCTATATCTATTATAACAAACGTTGTTCAATCTGCTGGTTATTATCCTAATCCAGCAACAAATTCCACTGCAAGCACACTACCGGCAAGCCCCAACGGATCGGTCACAATAAAAAACGGAACTTCAAGCTCGACTCTCACTGTTTCTTATCCGTCGCAAGGCGCAGTGTCTGGCGGTAGCATTAACGGATCAGACAGTATATCGGTTAGATCGATAGGCGCGATGAATTGTACCGGAAATACTGCCACAACCGACCTTATTAGCAGCACTTTCACCGTAGATTCTAATAATAACCTTCAATGTACAACATGGGATATAACCTCTAGTTCTAATGCTTGTCCAAACTGCTCCACTGCGACACAGACCCTAGTAACTGGAGTTTCAAGTATGACAGTGCTGTATGGCGTGAGTCCGGCATCCGATTCTGCCACGCAGTATATGACTACTGCTAATGTAACTGCCAATAACATGTGGGGCAGAATTATGAGCGTCAGGGTGACCCTGAATTTCATCAATCCACTCTATGCGCTCAATAAAACGGGGGGGCAGCCTGCCACTCTGCAATTTATCAAGGTAATTGGGTTAATGGAGCATTTATGAATAACGGGGAGACTTTTTTACACCTTAGATGCAAACGTATGCAGTACGGATTCATCCTTATCGCAAGCTTGTTCATGTTACTTTTAATGTCGATATTGACGATATCGATGAGCGGGAGCTTCGGGCTGCAAGAATTGATAGCGGGCAATCAAAACGAGAAAGTTAGGGCTATAGAGTCGGCTCAATCCGCCTTAGGATATGCCGAATGGTGGTTGAACCAAACTACTGCTGGCGCAACCAATGCCACAGTCGGCGTAAGTTGCACCTCTATTACAACTACCACTACCCCGATAGTTTGCACTAATGCCCTGTCTAACCCCACCGCTACTGCGACTTGGGTGGCAGGCCACGGCATCGTTTCTTACACACCGCCTAATATGACCACTTCCACCACGGGCGGGAGCGGCACCTTCTATGCAGTCCCGATGTATTATATCCAATACCTGACTGGAGGTTCTAGCAATCCAAATTACAATAGCGGAAATGGTTTTTGCAATATGTATCAAATCACCGCGATGGGTTATGGTGGCGATGCGAGTTCCATTGCTGTTGTGCAAAGTACTTATCAAATGGCATGTTAAACATGTGTAAAGCCATTTACGACAAAATGACCGCGCTGTGGCTTGTGATGGTACTTGTTTGCGGCTTAGGCTTGCCGATCATCCCGGCTTGGGCGACGGGTTTCACACCTGTCTCCCAATGTTTTCGGAATGCCGGGGCACCCAATTGGAAAATGCAGTTATACAGTTCTGGTGTCGTAAATACTAGCGGTGTACCGTTGACAGCCGCATCCGGTGCCGATGTGGCGGGCTATGGTTGGTTGCGCTTGACTAACAATACCAATAATCAATCGGGTACGGCTTATTATAACCTACCTATCAACATTACCCAACTCGGCATTCAGGCGAGCTTCAGTTACACCGCATGGGGTGGGACGGGTGCCGACGGCATCAGCTTGTTCCTGTTCGATGGCTCGACCGTCCCTACTAACTTCGTCCAGGGCGTTTATGGCGGCGGGTTAGGTTATTGCCAACAAGGGGCTAACTTCGGCACATGCAACGGCTGTACTAGCTGTGGCGCAAGTGGCACTTGTAGTACCAGTACTTGTGGCACTAGCGGCACTAGTGCTTGTAGCATTTGTACTAAAAGTCCTAACACGGGCTGTCAGAATTGCATCGCTAATGGCACTTGTAAAACCAGTAATAATTGTGGAAGTAATTCCAATACTAGTTGCAGTAGTTGTAGCAGCACTGATTATTGTGTTATAAATTATGGTTCCCCCGTTTATCAGCCCTTGCAGGGTTTAAGCAATGCGGTAGTTGGTGTGGGAATAGATGATTATGGCAATTTTGCCAATAACGGTGACCGTTGCACAAATTATGGCGAAAACGGTCAAACCAATAAGGGTGGGACTGGTAAACCCTACGGGACCATTGCTGTGCGTGGTCCGGGTAATCTTCAGGCGGGATACAATTGGCTCTCCGATACAGCGAGTACTAATACGATAACGAACCCGAGTGCAAATAAACAATTAACCCCAACATGGTACACGGGTACGGGTACAACCAGTACAGCCAGTTCAACCAGTCTAGGCTGTAGTGCAACACCTTGTCGCCCGACATCCAGTCAGTTTTACCGCAATGTGCTGGTTAATATTTCACCCACCAGCTATAACCCTACAGCAGGCACTTATGCATCCACTTACAATATTACAACATCCTGGATAACCTCTCCTCCAAGCAGCCCTACAAGCAGCCCTACGTATACCCCGCTTCTGAGCGTACCTTATCCCGCAGGACAGGGCAGCCCACCCGGAATTGCCTACGACACGGCTTTCACTACTCCATCCACTTGGGTTAATAATCTTCCGCCCACAGTTAAATTTGGCTTTGCCGCATCGACCGGTGGCTCCACCAATTATCATGAAATTCAGGATGCGTATTTTACCGAGGGCTTGCCGGACATCGCCATTACCCAAAACACCGCATCGGCTTCCGGGGGGCTTGGCAATTTTGTGGTGACGGTCACCAATCTAGGCTCCACGGTGGCGACTAATGCCAGCTTAACCGCCACATTCACTGGTTTAAGCAATGTTCTTTGGTCCTGCATTGCAACGACTAACTCTAGTTGCCCAGCCGCTAGTGGCGCGGGGGCGCCTAGCAATGCAAGCTTTTCATTAGGGATAGTGGGCAATGTCACTTTTTTGTTCCAAGGTATTGCAGCGCAAGGGGCAACCATCTCAGATACGGTTTCGATAACCGGGGCAAGCGGTTTTAACGATGCCGACCTTAGCAGCAATACTTCAAGCAGCAGTATGACCATTGGCTCCTCTTCGGCATCCAATAATATCAATATTTCGCAATTACCACAAACCAGTAATTCAGCCACCGCCAACACCGTTACCAGTGGGCAAGTGCAAACAAATACCGATGTCTATGTTTCCCAATATAATTCGTCAAACTGGTGGGGGGATTTGTTATCTTATGGCCTGACTACTTCAGGTTCCGGTTCAAGTGCAATATTAACCGGACTGAACAGTCTGGCTGATTGGAGTGCCTCATGCAATCTAACCGGCGGGAAATG
>QJPH01000096.1 GCA_003242955.1 Candidatus Methylumidiphilus alinenensis | reverse complement strand
GCGTAGCCAGTGGCACTGGTCGAGTCGGTACCGGTGGCGGCGACGTTGAACGCGCCGGTCGCCCCATTCCCGGCGGTGACTAGGGATTTCGCGCCGTCGACGAGGACGTTGCCGCCTTGCACGGTGAGGTTGGTGCCGGCGGTCTTTTGGATGACGCCGCCGGTGGTGACGCTGACTTGTTTACTGGTGACGCTGCCGTCGGTGCCGACGTTCATAGTTCCAGTGTTCGCGCCGGTGATAGTGCCACCTGCCACGCTGACTGTGCCTTGGTCCGCAAAGATGCTTATATTGCCGGTGTTACTTCCGGTAATCGCACCATTATTAGTGACTGACAATGCATAGTTCGGCAGCGGATCGGCACCCTGAGCCTCCACGATGAGATTGCCGATCCCGGTTTTGCTGATGGTTGAAGCAGTGCCGTCAACCGAAATGGTTTGACCCGTCACGATCAAATCCGTTTTGTCGGTGCTGTTTTGAATCACGCCTCCCGCAGTAACTTTTACGGCTCCGTTGGTGGCGGTCACCCCAGCCAAGTCAGTCAAGGTTCCGCCCGTCACGGTCACGTTGCGGTTGGCCGTCGTCGTGCCTGAGGTCAGCGAACCCCCTGCGTTCACGATGACATCAAGACCCGCCGTGGTGGTGGTGGTCGATACTGTACCAGTGATGTTAATGTTGCTTACGTCGGATTTCACCAAGGTCGCTGCGTTGATGAACGACCCGGAAGCGACTGTCACCGAACCGGTGATGGCTTCCACGGTAAGCGGGCTGGCTGTACCCGCCACTGTGCCACCGTTGCTCACCATGACCGCGCCGGTCGTCCCGTTCGGGTCGGCGGTTGTGGCTGCGACGACGTTGAACGCGCCGGTCGCACTCGCACCGACAGTGACCAGCGAGTTCGCCCCGTCGATCAATATATTGCCGCTCTGTACGGTGAGGTTGCCGCCGACGGTCTTTTGGATGACGCCGCCGATGGTGACGCTGACTTGTTTGCTGGTGACGGTGCCGTTGGTGCCGACGTTCAAAGCCCCTGAGTTGGAACCGGTAATTTGACTGCCTGTCCCGGTCACGCCTACCGTGCCTTGGTCCGCGAACACAGTCATGTCACCCGTATTGCTGCCCGTAATTTGTCCGCTATTCTGAATGGTCATTGCGGTTGGGCCAGCCCCTGTCACTTGACCGTCCTTGCCGGTGGCCTCAACGGTAAATTGTCCTTGCCCGGTTGACGCGATGTTTGAATTGCCACCATCCACCAAGAGGTTCACGCCAGTCACAGCTAGGCTACCGCCTTGGTCTTGCAGTTTGCCTCCGCCAGTCACTTGAACTGCACCCGCAGTTGATGTCGCGGTGCTAGTTGCCAACAAGCCGGTCACGTTAAGGTTTTGGGTGTCTGCCAAGGCCGTGCCGGTCTTTAGCGCACCTGAGACGTTGAGGTTGTTTTTCGCTTCGGCGGTGCCGGTGGCGGGTGTTGTCGTCCAATCCGCAGTAAAGCTGGAGTTGCCCTTGACATTAATGTCGCCCAAGTCGGATTTGAGCAGACCGTTGACGACAACGTTGCGGGCATCCACCTCCAGTGTACCTGTGCTAAGGCGTTCCACCGTGCCGCCCACATTGACCGTCCCGGCGAGGTCGGTCGTGCCTAGCTTCATGCTGCCGCTAGAGTTCAGAGTGATTTGACCGCCGTTGCTGACGGTGATTGCGGACTGTCCCACCACTGCGTCGCTGTTGGTGGTTTCGATCAGCAAGTTGCCGCTGCCTGTTGCAAAGTTTATGTTGATGCTGGAATTCGTGCCGTCCACCAACACCCCGCCGCCACGCACAGTGAGGTCGGTGCCGGCGGTTTTTTGTATCAAACCGCCACCCGTGACGCTAACCAGTTGTGTGTTGATCTGCATTGTGGGGTTGAGGGTGCTCGTAACATTCACGTCGCCCACTTGCAAGGTTCCACCAGTGTTTCCACCGGCAATCTTGCTACCTGCCCCATCAATGCCTAACGTGCCTTGGTCCGCAAACAAGGACATGTTTCCAGTGTTGCCACCCGTTATTTGCCCACCAGTGCGAATGGTAAAAGCGTATGGGATTGGGTTGTTCGGATCTGACAGTGTCCATTTGTCTTTACCGCTGGCCTCAAGGATAAAGTCGTTTTGCCCGACAGTGTTAGTGTCCTGTATGGAACCGGAGTTCTCCACCAATATGTTCGCGGCGTTCACCGTATTCGCTGTTAAAACACCACTTGGACTGGTCACATGGATGTAATCTTTCGCAGTGATTGAAATAACACTTAAGGCATTGGTGATCTCAAATGAATTGCCACTTATGTTATTCGCAGTTAGCGAACCGGTATTAGTGAGCGTCCCGCCAACAATAACACTGCCCGAATACAAAGTGCCACTAACGCTAAGATCGCCAGAGGCGTTTGTAGTGCCTGCGGCAAATGTATAATTTGTTGGGTTTCCTCCATTTGAATTGCCACCGACAACGATATTTCCCGCATCTGATTTAAGTGTACCATCGACCAAAACTCTAGTCGAAGTCAAATCCAATTCACCAGAGGAAGATCTTTCTACAGTTCCATTGGCACTTATGGCTATTGAGCCATTGGTCGTAGGTGTCACTAATTGCATGGACCCAGTGTTATTGCCGAGTATTTGGCCAAAGTTGCTGACGGTGAGGGAGTACCCGCCCGTGGGGTCGGCACCTTTCGCTTCCACAGTGAGGTTGCCAATCCCGGTTTTGCTGATGATTGAATTAGCACCGTCAACCGAGACGGTTTGGCCTGTCACTATCAAATCCGTATTGTCGGTGCTGTTTTGAATCACGCCTCCCGCTGTAACTGCCACGGCTCCGTTGGTGGCGGTCACCCCAGCCACGTCCGTCAAGGTTCCACCCGTCACCGTGACATTATTCGCTGCCGTCGTCGTGCTTGAGGTCAGCGAGCCGGTCACAATGACATCATGGCCCGCCGTGGCGGTAGTAGTCGATACTTTTCCTTCGATAGTGATGTCGCTTGAGTCGGATTTCACTAGCGTGGCACCGGTTATTAAACCACCCGATTGAACGTCCACCGCGCCGTTCGCCCCCGAAGCTTCCACATTCAACGTGCTGTTGGTGCCCACCAAGTTGCCGCCACTCTGCACGGTTATCGCCCCTTGGCTAGAACCAGTGGCTTTGACGGTGAGGCTCAACCCATTCGCCGCAGTAATATTGGAGTTTGTGCCGCCTATCAGGATAGTCGGGCCGGTCACTAC
>QJPH01000098.1 GCA_003242955.1 Candidatus Methylumidiphilus alinenensis | reverse complement strand
GGACAAGGATATGATTGATCGATTGCTACAAGCTTGGAGAAAAGCGAAAGATGTAACGCCTAGGGATGTGGCGTTTTCTTTGCGAGGAGCTTCAGCTAACGCAAGTCTGAGAGATAAAAAGGAATCCATTGAGCTGGTATGGACTGGTCCATCGACTAGTTTGGTGCCTGTTCGTCATACAGAGCAGGTACTGTGTGAGGTTATAGATTCAGCAAAACAGCAATTGTTCATTGTGAGTTTTGTCGCTTACCAAGTTGATTCTATCATCAGTGCATTGCGTCGTGCTACTGACAGAAAAGTTCAGATTGAAGTTTTATTTGAAAATTCATCCGAGCATGGAGGGAGAATCAATCATGATTCCGCCAGTGCATTACGACAGTTGCTATCGAAAGTGAATATTTATTCCTGGAGTTCAGGCAAACAATCCAGCAAGGATTATTTGGGTGCCGTACATGCGAAGTGCGCACTTGCCGATGGGGAACTCGCCTTCATAACCAGCGCTAATCTTACGAAGGCAGCAATGGAAATAAATATGGAAGCGGGAGTCCTTGTTAAGGGAGGAGATCTACCATCAAGACTGCAAGACCATATGAATGCCTTGATTTCGACAAAAATCATTGAAAAAATTTAATTAAACCTGTTTCTCTTCTGTATTTTTCGGCTCAAAAATGCAGGCTACAAAATACAGCATATCATTAGCGACGAAATCTGTGCAACGCTGAATATTTCACGGACAACGTACTAAAGGGTTCTGAAAATTAACAATAATACGATGCATGGTTAGGTAGAGATCGCAGTTGTAACCTCCTGTACTCTGTATTGTTACTGTATATTGTTCAGTAATTGTTTAAAAGTACTATAGGGAATAACTAATACTAGATTCATGGGAAGGGAAGCATATGAACGTCTACTTCACGGACTACTTTAGGGTGCCAGTGGAAGCGCTGGGAGAGTACGGCGCATTCAATGTATCGTTGATTAACGACTTGCCAGTTTTCATAGATCCGTTCCTTCTTTTTAATAGCGACAAACCAGAATACGGAGTTCTTCACGACTCCATCATCAAGTACCTAACTTTTTTACGTGATATGTCTTATGAAGGACCCATAAGCACAGGGTTGCTCCGCCACTGGTTCTTATTTCCCGAAGTAAAACAGAACTGGCTGGGCTACAGCAAAGTTGGGAACGGAGGGGCTGGACTCGGCAGGGACTTTGCTGCAGCGTTGAACGACAACTTGTCCTCTATATTCAAAAACTTTGGTTCCGAACAGATAACAAAGGGAAGTCATCTTGAAAAGCTTTGTTTAGTGAAGGATGGTGTAGGAAAAGACAGCATCAGTGACTTCACTACAAATTTAATTAAGGGCTATCTCTGCGAATATACGCAAGAGTTTGCGCTCAGTCACATCAATCCATCATTCATTAAACGGGTCGGGGTAGGACATGCTTCTTTCGACTTTATTATGCGGCGATGGAACAGCAAGTTTTACAACCTTCCTTATATTGACGGTGATTTCGTTCTATTATCGCCCAAAGATATCCTTACTAAGGATGAAACGTGGATCAATAAGCACGATATCATCGGAGACTTTAACGATATCCTCGCAGCAATTCCAAATGAAGAATTGCGAGGGCAGATCAATGACTTCTACCTAAGACTCATACCAGCCAATCCCAAACGTCGAGATTTGGACGATGCTGCATCAAGAGTTGTCAGGAAGTACCCCGAACTGATCGACTACTACATCCGGTATAAAGAAGATAGCGGTGAACAGGCAGTTGCACTAAGCAATCAAAAGGTTAAAGAGACGGAAACCATATTCATTGACCATGTTCGGCGCTTGATCGATCAACTTAAGACTTCAAGCGAATTCTACTGTGAACGTGGGAACACCTTCGAGGAAGCGATTAAAAGAGTTCATTTTCTAAAGCAAGTTATAGAGAGCAACGACGGGTATAGAATATTTTATGTGGATGGGAAACCAGTGAAGCGGGAGCAGGATTTACAACTCATCTTCCGGCTTACATGGTATGCGTCTACTGATGATGTAAACGCCGAGGTAAACAATGGACGTGGCCCAGTGGACTACAAGATCTCAAGAGGAGCGGACGACTCGACTCTAGTTGAATTCAAGCTGGCCAGCAACTCCAAGCTTAAGCAGAACCTCGAAAATCAGGTTGCTGTTTATGAAGCCGCCAATAAGACAAAAAAGTCAATAAAAGTAATTCTCTTTTTCTCGGATGCAGAGCTAGCCAAGGTCATTCGCATTATCAGTGACCTCGGACTGAAAGAAGGTCCAGAATTGGTACTCATCGATGCTCGTTCCACCAACAAAGCGTCAGCCTCGAATGTCAAGTAGATCTAACATTACCAACATCTATAACAAACACACCTGCTTTTGTCTGGGCCATAGCGGAATAATCAAGGGGAGTTACCAATTAAATGTAGCACCCTGCTGCGATGCTGCACACCCCTTGACCAAAAGTCGACAGAGTTCTACCCTGCGCAATCCGTGATAGAGCAGGGTAGCGAGAATTGCTCTGTCCCGTTTTCCTTTAAGGTGTATTCGCTGACGGTGCATCAAGCAGTATTATTGTTTGGCTTTCGCTAATGGCATGGTCACGAAACAAGTAAAAGGCATAATAGGAGGCACCTCAGGATTGGGATTTTAAAGCCCGTTAAGAGATTTCACCATCCCGCAACTTATATAAATATCAATATATAAGGAATGAGTGAGTTTCTACCGAAACATCAGACTCTCTTATCATATTTCAAGGTGCTGCTGCCTTACATCAAGATCGAAAGGTTTTGCGTTAATTTAATATTAAACTATACTTTGAGGTATTAGATAAGCTTTTGTATGAAAGAATCTATACCGATAAAAAAAGCTTATCGGGCTTTAAAATCCGTTTCCTTAAGCGCCCCCGTATTGCCTAAGTACTGCCACCTCGTCATCCCAGATGTTTAACGCGATTGTCATGAGTGCAGAGACGATTATAATCAAATCTTGTGGGTAGAAACGCGTGCGTAACCGATATGCATGGCGTTGCGTTTCTTGATATTGATATTGCATAATCCAGAAAATGCGGAGCCGAGGTGGCTCTTACCACCACAACTTTTCAAACCTTGCCGGATATTGAGTACACCGGAGTATAGTGTACCACCTCTACCGGAGAATATTGTGCCAGTGATTCCGGAACATTATGCGCCACCCGTACCGGAGTAAAGTGTGCCACCCCGTCAGG
>QJPH01000340.1 GCA_003242955.1 Candidatus Methylumidiphilus alinenensis | reverse complement strand
CTGGTATTCCAAAAACGAGGGGCATTGCATGAAGAACACCGAGAAGGCGCTCAGTCCGGCATCGACCAGCGTGTAGCTCTTGTTCTTGCCTGTCCGGGGGTCTATAAAAGTCTCGAAAGTGCCGCGTATCAGTCTCGTGATGTCGCCCATAGTCAGGGCAAATTGGCCAAAGGGTGCGCTCATTAGGAAGGTTCTAGTGGGGTTGATACGGCTACTTTACCGGACAATCGCCAAAATGAGAATTGCTGAGTAATCGCCGCCTTTGTTTCAGCATTATTTATGTGTTTGAAGTTCCATGTAAGCAGGTAATCCGCGCCTTGTGCGGAGGCGATACCAATATGCAATGCGTCTTCTTCGCTTCCTTCCGGCACCGCGCCATTAGCTAGGAGCAAATTAGCTATCCTATTTGCCTCGTCTGAGATGGAAAGGCTCGAAATATCGGCAACTCTTTCAAGGCGTAGCTGTGCTGCTGACGGATCACCCCGGCCAATTTCTTCTTCTACTAGAATAGATATGCGAAGTTCAAATCTGTGTCGGTGGTTTTCCCACCAATCGTGCGTTATCGCTTGTCTACCCGCAATGACGATGTCCCTATTTGGTCGGGATGCCAAATAACTGATTACTGACGATTCAAGATATACAGTCGGTTTCATTATGCTTTTTATACATATAAGAAAACTAAAATGCTAGTAGTCAACCGCCCAACGCCAAAGCTAAGGGGCGCGGGCGGACCAAACTAGGGGAAAACAGGCCAAAGCGCAACCCAGCGTCCCCTTGAGCGCCGGGTTAGGCATTAGAAATATCGAGTGCAATCTTTATTGCAGAATTCAATTCTTTGATTTTGGCGGCTGATAATGAGCCAACATAGTTGGTCAGAACAGCTTTTGGCAGACTCACCAGTTCGTCGCAATGAATGCTGCTCTCATGTTTTATCCCATCTTCAATGCTTATGGGAATTTGAGTTGAAAGGCCGTGATATTTTGTATAAATGGGAGCACAAATGACAGTTGAAAAGTTAGAGTCAATTAAAACTTGTCGGCTTACCACAACAAAAACCCTAGATCGCTTTGGGTCACGCGACGAAGGATTGTGAACTCGGAATAAGTCACCTCTTTTCAAGGCATCACCTGATAATCAAGAACATCCTCAGCTTCTTGATTTAATTCATCAGCAAAGGCATTGATCTTATCTAGTTCTTCATGAACGCCTTGGTGTGTTCTGAAAAAATATTGCAACGCTTCAACCATTAAATTTGAACGCGCATTTTGTTCAGGTGCTCTCCGAACAAGCTCGGCAAGAAGCTCATCAGGCAGGTACACAGATGTTTGAGTAGCCATCTTTATCCACAAATAACATATGTTTATCGGAAATGTCGGGTAACAATGAGTCGTTACCCAACCTATACGATTCTATTTAACGACTACGGCGGATAGAGCCTTCATCCAAATCAATCGTGACATCCTTGGTTAAGGAATCGATAACTCGTCCAGCCGCAGCACCACGATTGTCTCCCGTTAAAGCGGTATACGCATTGCCAATTGTCGATCCAACGTCATCATAAGTACGTCCACCAATGTGAACATTCAGGTCGTTCGTTGTTGTGACGTACACGTTCACCCCCCCTACACCGGCAACGGCAACGGCAAGAGGGGCAATCCTTGGCGGCGGCGGGTAATGGCGGTTTGCAGGTAGTCCCAAGGGGAATGGCCACGCCGGCGGCAGGTGTCGATGACACTGGCCAGCAAGGCGAAGTGACGCGACCCCTTGGGTGTGCGGGTGCCGTGGCTGATGAGCCGCAGAATCACCCAATGCCGCAAGGCGCGTTCGGCTTCGTTGTTGGTCAACGGCCAAAACGGGTTTGAGAGGACAGCAAAGATCGCCTCCCAGTCGTTCAGGAATTCGACCGCGAGTTCATGCGTCTTGGCATGGGGATGCCCCCGCATCGCTTCGCAACGGCTGCGAAACGCCTTTAAGCGTTCCTCCCATTCGGGGCGCAGGGACACGCCGGGAGGACCTTCGCGGGCCTTTTGGACAGCTTCCCAGAGATCCTTCCACAATGCCAGAACCTCCAGGCCAAAGCCTTGGGCGGCAGGGTTCAGGCTGTCGGCCAAGCCCCGCGCCTTGCGCTTGAGGTGCGCCCAGCATCTCAGACGCCGCTCCAGCCACCGGTACGCCTGCCAGCCGTCGCTCATCAGGACACCGGCATAATCTTCCAACAGGTTTTTGACCAATTCCTGGCCGCGATGGCTGATGTAATACAGGACGGTGTGGGTCGTGATGAACACCCACAGCCACAGCGACGATGCGCCTTGTTCCGGCCAGGGGGTTTCGTCGGCATGCAGCAACTCGCTTTGCTGGATGGCATCCACCAGCTCCTGTTCCAAGGGGGCCACGATGGCCGCCGCTTCCGCCAAGGCTTCATGGATCGCGCCCGTGCTGACCCAGATGCCCAGCCAGTCGTGGAGAAATTCTTGGATGCGCGCCCGCGACATCCTGTAACGCTTCGACAGTGCCACTATCAAACTCGCCAACCCCGCGCCAACCAGCCGGAAACCGCCGATCTCGACACCGTCCTCCGTGCCACGGAACGGTTCCGCACGGGTCACATGGCCACACCCGCAGACGCCTTCTTCAAACAGGTGCTTGGTGATACGAACCGTCCAGCCGAATCCTTCCCGGACCCAATCCACTTCGTAATACCCCGTGTAAGCCTGACCGGCTTGCCCCGCCAAACCCACCCCGCACCCCGCGCACGCCTCCGGCCTGTGTATTTCCACCGCGTCCACCCGATCCGGCGCGGGCCGCCCGTATCCCGGCGCACCCGGCACCTTGCCCGCCCGTTTCCGGGCCATCGGCTGGGCATCCACCGCCGGGGCAGGTACGGCTTCGGCATCGGCATCACGGGCGTCCTCCGCCGCAGTGGTATCCTCGGAAACGGTTTCTTCAGGGTTTTCGCCCCCTTCCGTCGCGGCATCTTCCCTGCCGGGCTTATTCCACGGTGCCTCCCGGCTCGGCGGCAGGGAACTGTTCCGGCTGGTTTGGTTCAACCGCTCACGGGCTTCTTTCAGGTCCAGCAGCAGCTTGGACGACAACGAGCGCAACGACTCCTCCCCCAACCGTTCAAGGTAGGCTTCGTCGATCTGCCGTAGGCTGTGGTCGCTCAGTTGCATGGAGGTGCGAGAAAGTTCAAAATGTTGCGATCATTGTACCAATTAGTCGAAATTGGCAATAGGGGGGTGATCGTTTAC
>QJPH01000099.1 GCA_003242955.1 Candidatus Methylumidiphilus alinenensis | reverse complement strand
AGGGTCAACCTCATGTTCCCACTCGCAGCAAATACCCATCCGGCGCTACAGTTATTAGCAGTTTGTTCTGGATGCCCCTGTCAATCTCAAACTCCGGATGGGTTTTGAGGTACTCCCACACGGCGGTTTTGGGGTTGTTGCCTTTGTCCCAAGGGCGGTCGGGGAAGGAACCGGCAGGCATGTCTTCAATGATGGTATCGAACACAACGCAGTAACTGCCTACCGTGGTGAGCGGCGCATAGGCTTCCAATTCGGCCAGCACATGGTCGTGGGTGTGGTTGCTGTCCAGGCACACCAATACACGCGAATAGTTGGCGGCGACGGCATGTACCTGATCGATGATCTCCTGCGCGATGCTAGAACCCTGAATCATCTGAATGCGCGATGCAATGGGATGCGCTTCAATGGCAGTGCGGTTGTGGGCGCGGATGTCGATGTCAATGCCTAACACTTTACGGCTTGATGTTTTAGGATCAAGTTTCTCCCCTGCCTTGATTGCATCAGTCATATCCAGCAACGCTAGCATAGATGCGCTCATGATGAGAGAACCGCCGTGGGCTATGCCGGTTTCAACGATCAGATCGGGCCTAATTGACCAGATCAACTCCTGCATGGCTATGATGTCTTGAGGGTACTGGATGATGGGGCGACCGAGCCAGGAGAAATTATAACTGTATTTGTATGGGGCAGTCGTCACAAGAAAATCTAAGGCGGAGCTTACGCAATTTTGCTCACTAGCCATCAGGGCTATATTTTCTCTTTTTTCGCGTTCAAAATTTATGTTGTCATTCATAATTGCTAATGTTGAGATGTTTATTGCCAATCGCTTTTATATACACTGCGAATCCAAGGATGAAAATCTAAAAATATCTCTCGGCTAAGCTCCATTTCCAAATAATTGAAATCGACAAGCTCTCCCTCGCTTGAATTTAATAAATATTCTGTTAGATCAGGCAATGAACGCCGTGTAAGTTGAATTATGTTCAACACTGAAAACCCAATAGACAAATACAACCTTATTGCTGGCTGATTATTTGAAAAAACATGAAGGCTTGAAGTTAGATAGCCTAAATGCCCAAACATCCATGACAACAAAGAAAGCGCACAATAATATATAAGTTCTGAAGTATCCAGTTTTTTACCACGAATTATATTATCCAACTCACCCGAGAATGCAGTCATTTTGCAAATACCGAAGTTACCAATTGCTTCGCCAGTCGTTAGATAAATGATGAAAAACATACGGTCTGGACTGGGAATTACAATATTTTCAAGCCACTCTTTTGTGCGGGATACGGTCGCTTCAAACTGAGTGAGGAAATAGTGCATATACCGTTGCCGCCAAGCCGTCAAATCCGCAACAATTTCCATATCAGACGCCAACTCACGATCCACACATGCAAGTGTTGCGATAAGCTTTCCTTCGCGATCAAAGACGGGAATTACAAATCTCTGTTTAGGTATTTCATTGGATTTGCAGGCCAAGGCTGCCATCAAGCGTGTAGTGTGAACGTCATCAGCCATTTTTATTCTCTAACAAGCAAAGGGTTACGTTGACCACCCGTTCTAGCTCAGATTCAGAAATCTCATGATAAGACGGTAAGTTTATTGCACGACAGGGAAAATCCCAAGCAAACCGGTTATCAATCCGCTTATCAAACATGGGAAGGGATGATTATGGATGAAAAAACACCCGTGCATCGATATTTTCAGCAGCGAAAGCGGCTTGCAGACTTTCGCGTGTTATGCCTGTTTCGACATCAAACACCACCGTAGGCATCCATGCACCATTTACCGTACCAACAAGCTCAGGGTTCATGGTTAGGCCAGGAAAACTCTCCAAGTGTTCACGATAATACCGTAATATTTCCCGTTTTCGGTTTATCAATTCCTCAATTCGCTCCATCTGCGCACAGCCTATCGCAGCCTGGATGTTGGACATTTTATATTTAAAGCCCACTACATCTGGCCAAAACTGCTTGGCCTGCCCCCGTGCCCTGCCGTGATTACTCAGAGTGAGCACAAGTTCATAAAGATCGGCATCATTGGTGACAAACATGCCACCCTCGCCCGTCGTCAGTGTCTTAGTGCCATGTAAGGAAAAAGTGCCGAATTTGCCCATGCTACCCGCCCGTTTGCCGAGATACTGCGAACCAATAGCCTCGGCGGCATCTTCAATCACCGGGATGCCGTGTTTTTCCCCAATTGCCAGTGAGCGATCCATATCGCACAGGTTGCCGTAGAGATGCACAGCAATAATGGCTTTGGTGTGCGGTGTTATAGCCGCTTCGGCCAGTTCAGGATTGATGCACCAGCTATCGGGCAAAATGTCCACAAAGACTGGCTTGGCTCCCAAATATACGATAGGTGCTGCCGTGGCAATCCAATTGGTGTCCGCCATAATGACTTCATCGCCCGGCCCTACACCCAACGCGGCAAGTCCCATGTGCAAAGCACCAGTGCAACTTGAGGTGGCAATGGCATATTTTACACCTAAATGCGCCTTGAAAGCCTGTTCGAAGCGGGTAATGTATTCGTAACATTTATCGCCCCAACCATTACGGGCGGCATCAGTGGCGTAAGCCACCTCCAGTTCGGTGATTGAAGGTTTGGTGTAATGGATGCGTGACATTTTGGGTTCGATCAGCCGAATGCTGGAGGGTTGGCGGTAATGTTCGTGAACTCAATGGCAAAATCCCCATTGGTCGGTAGAACCTCCAAGGTTTCTTGGCAATAGACGAGAAACCGGAATGCATCACCATATAAATTGGGGATTAAGGCATGTAATGAATTAAAGTGTTCAGCGATTCCAGCATAATCGGTATCGTAGTCATGAGCCGCAAGGTTACGCGTCGTTCGACAGAGTTGCCACGCAAGAACAGAATCTAACACCCCCATTTTTTCGTAAAACGCCAAAACTTTTAAGAAGGTGTCCCCCTTTTCACCGGCGAGAAGCACTGCGTGGCGCATGGCTGCACCCAAGGTATCTAGCAGTTTGGCAAACCGTTCATTGATGGCGGCCAATGACTCAAATAGCTCAATGTCCTTTTTATGGTATGCCAAGCCACCTGGCATCAATGGCCAGGTATGCTTCCGGTCAGACGCATCCAAAAAATAGACACAACGCTGAATAGCCTCAAGCAGGTTGGAAAGGTGCGCACGTTCCGCTTCAAGTGTAGCATTGTTCATAATAGCGGTTCCAGTCTGACGGCATTGGCCCAGGCGATGCGCTGAAACGGGGTTGGTGTCGA
>QJPH01000100.1 GCA_003242955.1 Candidatus Methylumidiphilus alinenensis | reverse complement strand
TTGACAAGCGGAAGGGGGTGTGACAAAGTGTCGCACATCAACGGACGGAAGCCCTAGAACGGCTGCTGGCCGTTCTAGGGGGCTAGGCAAGGCCGAGCATAAGAGGCACCGGTGCGCGAAGGCGCGAAGGTGCGAGTCAAACCCAAACTGGAGGTAATACTATGGCAGCAACAACAATTGGTGGCGTCGTCGCAAAAGACAAGCCGCTGCTCGACGTCAAGTGGTTGGCGTTCGCTTTCACGATCTACACCGTGTTCTACGCATGGGTACGCTGGTACGAGGGCGTTTATGGCTGGTCCGCCGGCCTTGACTCCTTCGCGCCCGAGTTCGAGACCTACTGGATGAACTTCCTGTACATCGAGATCGTGCTGGAGATCGTCACCGCTTCGATCCTGTGGGGCTACATCTGGAAAACCCGCGACCGCAACCTGGCCGCGATCACCCCGCGCGAAGAGCTGCGCCGCAACGTCACCCACCTGGTCTGGCTGTTTGCGTATGCATGGGCCATCTACTGGGGCGCTTCCTACTTCACCGAGCAGGACGGCACCTGGCACCAGACGATTGTGCGCGACACCGACTTCACCCCGTCGCACATCATCGAGTTCTACCTGAGCTACCCGATCTACATCATCACGGGCGGCGCTGCATTCCTGTACGCCAAGACCCGCCTGCCGTTCTGGAGCGAAGGGCTGTCCCTGCCGTACCTGATCGCCGTGACCGGTCCGTTCATGATCCTGCCGAACGTCGGCCTGAACGAGTGGGGTCACACCTTCTGGTTCATGGAAGAATTGTTCGTGGCTCCGCTGCACTACGGCTTCGTGATCTTCGGCTGGTTGGCCTTGGCCATCATGGGCGTGCTGCTGCAAGTTTTCGCCAGCTTCTCCAACCTGATTGGGAAGGAACTGTGCGAAGCGGTTGATGCGGGTGTGATCAGCAAGTAATGCTGTGCCGGATGGCCGGGCAGACGGGGCTTGCCTCGGGTTGTCGGGCCGCGAGGCCGGTGAAAGAGGGCGGGCCGCGCAACGTTCGGGACACCCCCCGGCGGCGGCGGGCCTGCCAAATAAGATAACAATGCGACAATTGGAGGTAACTCATGAGCGCTCTTCAGTCTGCGGCCTCTTCACGGGCCGAAGCAATACAAGTTTCACGGATCGTTGACTATTTAGGTTTGTTTATACTTTTCATGGTATTGACGGGTTCATACCACATTCATGCGATGCTCACGATGGGCGACTGGGACTTCTGGGTTGACTGGAAAGACCGCCGCCTATGGGTAACCGTGGTGCCGATCGTGCTGATCACCTTCCCGGCGGCCGTCCAAGTCCTGCTGTGGGAGCGCTTGCGCCTTCCGTGGGGCGCGACCGTGTGCGTGTTGGGCCTGTTGTTCGGCGAGTGGATCAACCGCTACTTCAACTTCTGGGGTTGGACCTACTTCCCGATCACCCTGTGCTTCCCGTCGCAGATCGTGCCGGGCGCCATCCTGCTTGACGTGGTGCTGCTGCTGTCTGGCAGCTACCTGCTGACCGCAATCGTTGGCGGCATGGCGTGGGGCTTGATTTTCTATCCGGGCAACTGGCCGGTGATCGCACCGTACCACGTACCGGTGGAATACAACGGCACCCTGATGTCCGTAGCCGACATCCTTGGCTACAACTATGTCCGTACCGGCACCCCCGAGTACATCCGCATGGTAGAGAAGGGCACCCTGCGTACGTTCGGTAAAGACGTGGCCCCCGTGTCCGCGTTCTTCTCCGCGTTCATGTCCATCCTGATCTACTTCCTGTGGCACTTCGTCGGCCGTTGGTTCTCCACGGTCCGCTTCCTGAAGGCCACCTAGTAGCGGGTTTGGCGCGTTGGGCCGGTGGGGGCGGCGCGAGAGCGCGGCCCGTTGCGGGCCTTGATGAAAAGTAGACAAGAGAGCCCGAGTCCGCGGGCGACAAGCAACCCGAGGGTTGCGGCCGGCGGGCAGGGAACAAAACGATTATTCTCGTAAAGAGGAGGAACATATGAAAGTACTTAAAGACAGGGCCGCGTTGTGGTCCTTCGTCGGCTTGTTGCTGGCGTTTGCAGCAACCAGCTTCTATGCACCGAGCGCTTCGGCCCACGGTGAAAAATCGCAGGCGGCTTTCATGCGTATGCGCACCATCCACTGGTTCGACCTGCACTGGTCGAAAGAGAAAGTGGCGGTGAACGAAAACGTCGAAATCTCCGGCAAGTTCCACGTGTTTGAAGGGTGGCCGGAATCGGTCCGCGAGCCGAACGTTGCGTTCCTCAACATCGGCATCCCAGGCCCCGTGTTCATCCGCAAGGAGTCCTACATCGGCGGTCAATTGGTGCCGCGTTCGGTGCGCCTTGAGATTGGCAAGACCTACGAGTTCCGCGTGGTGCTGAAGGCCCGCCGCCCTGGCGACTGGCACGTCCACACCATGATGAACGTCGAAGGCGGCGGCCCGATCATCGGACCGGGCAAGTGGATCACCATCGAAGGTGGCCGCTTCGCCGACTTCAAGAACCCGGTCACCTCGCTGACCGGCCAGACCTTCGACTTGGAAACCTACCAGGAGAGCAACATTGCCTTCTGGCACGTGTTCTGGGCCGTGTTTGGCGTGGCGTGGATCCTGTATTGGGTCCGCCGCCCCGTGTTCCTGCCGCGCTACCTGCTGGCCGAGGCTGGCCGTGCTGACGAACTGGTCAGCGCGACCGACCGCAAGGTGGGCATTGGCTTCGCCGCTGCCACGATCCTGATCGTGGTTGCGTCGATGGGTGCTGCGAACACCAAGTACCCGATCACCATCCCGCTGCAGGCAGGCACGATGCGCGGCATGATCCCGATCGAGGAAAAGAAGTCCACCGTGGCCGTGAAGGTCGAGGACGCCACCTACCGCGTACCGGGCCGCGCCATGCGCATGAAGCTGACCATTACCAACAATGGCAACAGCCCTGTGCGTTTGGGCGAGTTCTACACCGCGTCGGTGCGTTTCCTGGATTCCAGCGTGTTCAAGGACACCTCGGGCTATCCTGAAGACTTGCTGGCCGAAGACGGCCTGAGCGTCAGCGACAACTCGCCGCTGGCCCCGGGCGAAACCCGCACCGTGGAAGTGACTGCTTCCGACGCGGCGTGGGAAGTGTACCGTCTGTCCGACATCATCTACGATCCGGACAGCCGTTTCGCCGGCCTGTTGTTCTTCTTTGACGCAAGCGGAACCCGCATCATCTCCCAAGTTGACGCGCCGCTGATCCCGTCCTTCATCTAAGCTTGTGGCGCCG
>QJPH01000222.1 GCA_003242955.1 Candidatus Methylumidiphilus alinenensis | reverse complement strand
TACAGCGTTTTCTATATCTATTAGTTACTTAGAAAATGAATTTCATACTACGCGTAGGAGCGGGCCATGCCCACGAATGATTGGACCCTCGGCTATCGTGGTCAGTTTATCGCGGGCATGGCCCGCTCCTACAAGTTATAAAAGGACGCCAATTCAAGTGAAAACCATCCTTCAACCTATCATTTTGTCTGGGGGTTTAGGCACACGGCTATGGCCTTTCTCCCGCGAAGCCTACCCAAAGCAATTTCTGTCTTTCTGTGGGGACAAAACCTTGTTGCAAGAAACGGTTTGCCGGGTGGAAGACATGAAACCCGACCCCGCACAAGTGGAATTGAGATCTCCTGTGGTCGTATGCAACGAGTTGCACCGTTTCCTAGTTGCCGAACAGCTTCGGCAGTTAGGTTTTGACGACTGCGCCATTATCTTGGAACCGCTCGGAAGAAATACTGCTCCCGCTCTGACGTTGGCGGCGCTCCAGGCTTCCGCCGACGGCGGTGATCCTGTGCTTATAGTGATGCCTTCGGACCACCACATCGAAAATGTGGACGAATTCCGCAAACGCGTGATGGCTGCGGCGTTGAAAGCGGGGGAAGGGTCCGTGGCAACCTTCGGCATTGTTCCTGTCAAGCCTGAGACGGGATACGGTTACATACGCAAGGGTGAAGCCTTGGGTGACGAATCATTCCTGCTTGACGGTTTTGTGGAAAAGCCCGATGCCGTCACTGCGACGATTTACCAATCTTCGGGCCAGTACCTTTGGAATAGCGGTTTATTCGTCTTACGGGCCTCGGTATGGCTGGAACAGATTGCTCTTTATCGGAACGACATATTCGAAGCTTGCCGGAATGCGTTTGCCCAAGCCAAGCGCGATGGGAATTTCATCAGGGTGACGAAATCCGACTTCGCCGTCTGCCCTAGCGACTCCATTGATTATGCTGTCATGGAAAGGCTCGCCGGCGGGGCTAAAACGGTTCCTTCCATCGTTTACTCATTAGATGTGGGCTGGTCCGACTTGGGGTCATGGTCGGCCTTGGGAGACATTAGTCCCCATGACGGGAACGGCAACGTGTCAGTGGGCGATGTGTTTATCAAAGATACTTTTAATTCGCTAGTCTACTCGCAACACCGCTTTCTTGCCACAGTGGGCGTGTCCGATCTGATCGTGATAGAAACCACGGATGCAGTATTGGTTGTCCACAAGGACAAGGCCCAGGACGTGAAGGCCATTACTGATCACCTTAAGCTTTCTTCACGCAATGAGCATATTTTTCATACCAAGGTACACAGGCCGTGGGGCGATTTTGAAAGTATCGACCAAGGCGAGCGTTACCAAGTCAAGCGTTTGACCGTCAAGCCCGGTGCGACCCTTTCCAAGCAACTCCACCACCACCGCGCCGAACATTGGACTGTGGTACGCGGTACGGCTAAAGTGACCCGTGGCGATGAAGTCTTCATCTTGGGCGAAAACGAGTCCACCTTTATTCCCTTGGGGATACAGCACCGCTTGGAAAATCCAGGGGTCATCCCCTTGGAAATCATCGAAGTGCAGTCGGGGAGCTATCTCGGCGAAGACGACATCATTCGCTTTGAAGACCAATACCACCGCGTCGAACCATGATATATTAACCGGCTAATGAGCCTCGGTCCTAATGCGGGGAGCGGTTAAAAGTAATGGCACGAACCGGGCAGTATGTGAATTTAAGCTGGGAGTGCATGGCTTGCCTTGCCCGTACATACCCTCGCAAGGCAAGCCTTGCACTCCCGCATCAATTTTAATCGCACCCCCTTATGCGTTGTGCCGTCTTGGTTTGCCATCCTTCCACGCCTTGCGTGGCTATTCGCCAATTTGCGGTTGAGGTGCTTCATAGGCAGGGTCGGCTTGTGTTGAGCTATCGGATTGAAGGCGACATCGACGCACTTTCCATCCCGCAAATTGGTCCTCCGCAACGCTCCGACGGGCTTTGGCAGAATACCTGCCTTGAGGCATTTGTAAAAGGGCCGGGTGAGGTGTATTACGAGTTTAATTTCTCTCCCTCGGCGGCATGGATGGCTTACCGCTTCACCTCGTACCGGCAGGGCATGGTGGCCGTTGAAAATATAGAACCTGTTAACATATCCGTGTACCGCGATTCGAACCGATTCGAATTGGAGGCAGTGGTCAACAATCCAAACATGCTTGAGAACTGCACCGGCTTGCGTTTAGGTTTGTCGGCTGTCATCAAAGACACCCACGGTGACCTTTCGTATTGGGCCTTCGCCCACCCTAAAGACAAGCCGGATTTCCACCACCCTGACAGTTTTGCTTTCGAGCTAGGCCCCATCGAGTAGCGACATCGCCACTACATTCTGCCGTCATTCCGGCATGGATCACCGGACAAATCGGCAGGACAGCCGATTTGCTTAGGCTAGCCGCCCGTAGGGTGAGGGACAAGGATATCCCTTCATGCATCCAGATTGCAGGGAAGCCAACAATCTATGCCATCCATGGAGCCTAGGTTCCGGCGATCCCTGCCGGAACGACGGTCTTTTGAGTTTGGCTGAAACAACTTGCTAAGGATTTGGTCAAGTGCTAATTCCGAAAAAAAGACAGGACAGGATTGACAAGATAAACAGGATTTTTTTGTGACATGAAGCCGCATTCATACGATTACATCCTGTCAATCCTGTTCATCCTGCCTGATTAAACAGGGAAGTTGTTTTCAGCTATATCCTAATTAGGTTACCCAAAGAGACATCCATGAAATTTGGCATTGACGTACTTCTTGAAAACCCCGCGATGTGTAAACCGCTTTTGGGTCGCCGCGTTGCCTTGCTCGCCCACCCGGCTTCTGTGACATCGGAGCTTGTACATTCCATGGATGCGCTGGCTGCCACCGGCGGCATAAAGCTTGCCGCCGCCTTCGGACCTCAACACGGGTTGCGAGGCGACAAGCAAGACAACATGATCGAGTCAGCGGATTTTTTCGATCCGGTCCTAGGCATCCCGGTGTTCAGCCTGTACGGCGAAGTCCGCCGCCCCACTCCCGCCATGATGGAGTGTTTTGATGTGTTGCTAGTGGATTTGCAGGATTTGGGGTGTCGCATCTACACCTTTGTCACGACGCTGCGCTACCTATTGGAAGAAGCCTCGAAGCTGGGCAAGTCTGTTTGGGTCCTTGACCGGCCAAACCCGGTAGGCCGTCCAGTCGAAGGTTTGCGCCTGCGCGAGGGCTGGGAGAGTTTTGTCGGGGCGGGTAGCCTGCCGATGCGGCACGGACTCACCCTAGGCGAGTTGGCG
>QJPH01000372.1 GCA_003242955.1 Candidatus Methylumidiphilus alinenensis | reverse complement strand
AACAGAGAGAGCTTGCCGTTACTGCGTTTCGCGGCGAACACCGACAGTAAATCGTAGTCGCTGGTTGCAGTGACGGTCTGGTCGCCCCCTCGGGCGAAGCCCTTCATCAATTTCAGCGCGTAATACGTCGGATAAAGCTCGTTCGTCGCCGACAGGATGCCGTAATCCCCGTATGGCCGCCAGCCATAAAGTCCCGCGCTGTTGTTGTTGCCGGTCTCTTGGCCGTTCCGTAGACTCCACCAGACCATGGCTTTGAATTCGGTCTGCATGATGTTGCCGATACTGTCGGCCAAAAACAAGCCGCTGACCAGACTGGTCGTCTGCTTGCCGGGATTATGGGAAACAGAGTTGTTCTCGGTGGCGACTAGTTCCACATTCGCCCCCGGGTTGTCCAGATAGTCGGACAATTGCTGACGCAGACCTGCTGCGGTGGACTGCCAGCCCTTGGCCTCTTGCAATAGCAAGGCATCGCTTTCGGCGCCGGGTTCCTGTGCGTAGCGATGGTAAATGAGGAAATCGGGGGTCACATTGAGCGATTTCAGCGTTGCCAGCAGGACCGGTGTCCAGCCGTTGTGGGCGATGCCGGTGCGCGGATTCGTCGCCGGGTGGTCGGTGTAATTGGCGTAGGCGTCTTCGCCCTCGACTGCGACCACGCCGATCTTGATGGTCGGGTCCACCGCCTTCATTTGATCGATGTAGTCTTTCGCCCTTTGGGCATAGCGGTAGGGGTCGTATGGACGGTCCTGAATGTCACGTTCCCACGAACCATAGTTTTCGTTGCCGATTTCCCAATATTTGAAGCCGAAACCTTTCGTCACATTGGAATACCGCACCCACTCGGCGGCTTCCTGCGGTGTGCCGCTGCCGTAATTGACGGTGATGAAGGCTTGAGCCCCCGAGCCACGGGCGACATTGGCAAACGCATCAAAATTGCTTGCCCACTGCCAGTTATTGCCATCGCTGATATTGGTCTGCCAATGATAGCTATTCGCCGCCGAACCGCCTGGAAAGCGCAGGATTTTATTGTCAACCGTCTGCAAAAGGGCGATGGTTTCGGGGGTGTTGAGTGCGGCATCCCAGATGGCCGCATTGACGGCAAACACCCGGTCGTCCACCACGCGCACGACTTGGCTGGCATCTATGCTGAGATTGACGCTGGCCGGTGGCGGCAGACCAAGCAGAGAGATGTCGTCCACATAGAACGGGGTTTGAGCACCGCCGCCGCCTTCTTGCAACCAAAACCCCGTCATACTACAGTTATTTGCAACCCCTAAATCGGCTAGGGGGATGATAACCTTGCGCCAAGCCCCGGCGGCGACGGAGCCACCCTCAATATAATTGTCCAACGACACAATCTGTTGTTGCGCATTGTTGATGAGCCCCTGCACCCTGATGTTGCGCCCGTTTTGGGTGCCTCCATTGACCCAAAAACTCAAGCTGGTGTAAGCCGTTGAACAAAAAGGGTTGTTGTTTAGGCGAAAACCCGCCCAAGCCGTGACATAGCCCACCTTAATGCTGCTGCTGCCGGTGTGTACATAATCCGTCGAAGCAAAGTCTATTGCGGCGTCCCACGACCAATTCTGCCAGCCATTGACAAGACCGCTGTCGGCATAGATGACGAGGACGCCCTCCGCCCACGCCTGTCGCGGCAGCAGCGGAGCGGCCAAACAACAGCAAAGCCACATCGAGAAAAGCAATACACGCCAAAAACCGCCGCCATTCTCATGGGTTAGTTTGATGGGTTCCAAAGTCGACGCAGAAATATTGGTTTTGCTTGACAAGTTTGCTTTCCTTATTTTTCGCTGGTATCGCTGATTCCCAAGCTTAAAACTTGGCAATTTTTATTTGCTTAAGCTCTTTGGATGGCTTCGGGAAGCTGAAGCTTGTCCCAGAATGGGGTTTGGGGTCGGCATGAACCATCCAGTCACTGATTTTCAGCATGGCAAAGCCGCCCTTGACTGGGCTGAAGTAGATAGGGAAATAATCGCTAACAAGATCACAAAGCTTGCGACTAAACTGGAAATGTATTGACGCGGAGACTGTTTCATTGCTGATATCCTTTAATAAATCAGCGGTGCATCCGTTGAAACACTTGCCTACGGCTTTCTGCCTTGTCGGGCCGAACTTAAGAATGGCAGGACATGAAGGGGGGAGAGTCAGGGCAAGCCCTTATTTGTGGCCTTTATAAATTAAATCAATTATGGTGTCAATCCTTTCTTTGAAATTATGAAAATAATGCAACGCTGATTCCCAAGCTCAAGAAACTCAGAATGATTTTAACTGTGTGTCTTTCGAGATTATAGAACTAAAGTTTCGGAGTTCATTTACCCCTTGAAATTCCCCGCTAACCCATGAACTATGTGGCTTCCAGCCGCAACGTACGGGTGTCAAGTTGCAGGGCTTGCACAAAAAAGCCTTGTATGTGCGATTCAATCGTCTCCATGACCAGCTTGGTCGCATCCCCCATGATGGCTTTCAATTCATCAAAGGCACACGATATCAACGCGCGGTTCATCAGGTCGTACAAGGCATCCTTACTCTGCATCGCAAAAGACATGCAGGGACTCGCGCGCAAACAAGGCGATGGAACCCGCCTTCAACCAGACCCACAGCACTAGGGAAAATGCCAGCCGTGAGACCGGCGTCCCCGAGCGTTTGCCGAAACCGGCCCGCTTCAGCAGAGCGTCCATGCCCACCTGCTTCCAAAGGTCGGCGGACAGGTTGTCGACCAGAAGTCCATTGTCCCGGAGCAGGTCGGCGGTCAGGGCTGGAAGTGCGGGAAGATTTGTGTCACGATGCATATGTGGACTCCTTTGTCGGGAAATTTGGAAGTTTGCAAGACAACCAACATATACCACTTTGGTGGCCATATTTACTCTCTAAATAATAATCTTATTGACAATTTTTAAGTTATTTTGAATCCCGAAACCTTAGATCCTACTATGCCTTCGGCGGCCCGCGCCCGTCCTGCGTTCATCTGCGGTGCGTATACTTCGCTGCGCTCGCATCGCCACTTGCTCCACAATGACTCTACGCCGGTTCGGTTGCCTTATGTTTTGTCTCCGCCCACTGCGCGGACTTCGACAAAATATCCGGCCCTCCGGCTATGCGGGTGTCATCGCACATCCTGCGATCCTTCGACGTTGAAATATCTACGAAACTATGCGTATGGCTTGCGGCGGCAAAATCCTGGCAGGCTGGTTAGGTGATTTCCAATAATGAATCCACCAAAACCGAAATGAATTGTCCACGAAAATCACGAACAATTCCTCCGCAAATCACTTTG
>QJPH01000155.1 GCA_003242955.1 Candidatus Methylumidiphilus alinenensis | reverse complement strand
TGCCGCATTGCGAGAAAGGCAAAAGAAGGTTTCACGCAACGGCGCAACGACGCAACGTAAAAGCGCAAGTGATGGGTGATATGACAATGGGTGGGTTGACAGTGACGGACCTGACCGGTTTTCCCGTTCGCTGTCGCTCCCTTTGACGACAAAGGCGAAATAGCTCACAGCGGATTGCACCTTACCGCGTTGCCCGTTCCCAAGCTCCAACTCTCGCCGTTATACACAAGTCAGGGAAAGCCTGAAAAGCCGTCATTTCGGCAGGGATGCCGAAATCCAGGCCACGGACGGTAACAAGTCGGTTGTGCAAATGCTTGACTCAGGTAACATGCCAACCCGTAGTTTCATGTTCGCGGTTGCAGGGACATCTGTCGAGGCCCCCAGTTTGCCATCCTTGGACGCTGGATTTCGGCATCCCTGCCGAAATGACGGGTCTCCAACACTTATGTATAACGATGAGAGCCGGGGCTAGGGAACCAGTACGATTTTTTAAATAAACTAGAAGGCATACTCAATGGAAAATAACCGCGATATTCTCCGTATGGAACTTTCCGAGATCAATACCTATGTAAGGCAGCATTTTCAACAGTTCTTGACATGGTATTCATTCTTTTTGACGATCAATTACACGGTACTTGGTTGGTTCACCAGCCTATTATTGACAAATGCCTTAAAAACCAGCAAACCGATCATTTTTATTGCACTGTTTTTTTAGTGCAAATTTTGCTTTCATATTTAGCCTGTCGTGTAGTACGCAAGCATTTTCAAGATTCGTATGATCGCTATAATGAGATTTTGCATGTCCTAGCTGATAATTCAAGTAGCGCAGAGTCATATCCACATCCGGTGTTACCGATTAAGACTTATAATGCCATTATCTCCCTTATGATAGCTACCTTCGCATCCTTTACTTTTTTTTGGGTCGCTATTTTAGCCCTAACCATTCATTTGGTTCCGTTATAATGGTTGAAGAGTTCCGCTCGTTCCCAAGCTCCAGCTTGGAAATGCAGTCTTGGAAGCTCCAGCTTCCGGTTTTCAGTCAAGCTGGAGCATGAAAGGCAAAGTTTCCCAAGCAGGAGCTTGGGAACCAGCACTACCAGCACAAGAACGCACCGGCGAATGATGGGCTTTGTTCTTGTGTCTAACGATCCAGAACTTCGTTGTTGTGTTGACAAATGCAACACATTCGGCAATGATTATGTGCAGAACTCCACTTAGCCGGTATTGAGCCTATGAAAACAGAACACATCCCAGCCGAGGTCAACATACACTTGCGTGCCCGCGCACATGATCGGATGCTGATTGACCAAGCCGCCGAATTGCTTGGATCAAACCGTTCGCAGTTTATGATGGCATCTGCACTCAAAGAGGCTAAGAATGTCATTCTCGACCAGACTTCTCTTTATGTTGACAACCAAGCATTCCAAAAAATTCTGGACTGGCTAGAAGAACCCGCAACACAGGAACAGATCGACGGCATAAACCGCTTGCGCACAACCCCATTACCGTGGTCGAATGACTGATATTTGTTCGCCTGTTCATCTTGCAGCGATCCATGACCTTGAGGATTTCCAGTCTGGCGAGGTGACGCTGGATAGTTGGCTACGTGAACGGGCACGGGACAACATGAAGATAGCAGCAAGCAAAACCTATGTTATTTGTCCGTCATTTTCAAGCAAGGTTATAGGATATTATGCAGTTTGCATGGGACAGATTCTCAATCAGGAAGTTGTAGGCTCCATGCGCCGCAATATGCCCCGCCAAATTCCGGCGGTGATACTTGGACGATTAGCCATAAACCAACAATGGCAGGGTAAAGGACTCGGTGGAGCATTGCTTCGGGATGCTGTGGAAAGGTCAGTTCGTGCGGCTAAGGATATATCCGCTCGCCTAATGATCGCACATGCCATTTCACCAGAGGCAGAGGCATTTTACCTGCACCACGGTTTTATACGCCTTCCGTCGCTGGAAGGTTCAACCTATGCGTTAGATTTGATAAAGTACACACATACTCCGTGACCTACGACCTCCACACCCATTCCACCGCTTCCGACGGTGCTTATGCCCCCGCCGAACTGGTCCGCCAAGCCCATGCCGCTGGGGTGACGCATTTGGCGTTGACCGACCATGATTGCACTCACGGGGTGGCCGAGGCCCAAGCCGAAGCAGCCCAGTGCGGACTCAAGCTGATTCCCGCTGTGGAAATCTCCACCACTTGGCATGGTAAGTCCGTACATATCGTTGGCCTTGCGATTGACCCGGACTGCCCGGAGTTGCAGCAGGGATTGGGGCGTTTGCAAACCCAGCGCTTGGCAAGGGCGGAGGAAATGGGCCACAATCTGGCTAAAAACGGCATAGAGGGCGGCTTTGAGGCGGCGCGCTCACTGGCCGGTCTCGGCATGATTACCCGCACTCATTTTGCCCAATACCTCGCTAGCCTAGGCTTAGCCGGCTCCGTCAGGCAGGTGTTCGAGCGTTATCTGGTGCAGGGCAAGCCCGGTTACGTCCATACCGAATGGGCGGACATGAAAGAGGCCGTGGGCTGGATCAAAACGGCGGGTGGCGTTGCCGTGCTGGCCCATCCGCAGCGGTATAAATTGACCGCCAGTTGGTTGGGCCGCTTACTGATCGAATTCAAGGCGGCTGGCGGCGAAGCGCTGGAAGTAGTTGCCGGAACCGCCAGCCTTGGCGATATCCAATCCTCAGCATCCGCCGCCCGCCGTCATGGGCTACTCGCCTCGGTAGGTTCCGATTTCCATAGCCCTGAGAATTGCTGGTTAAAACTAGGCCGCTTGCCAGAACTGCCGAAAGACCTGTCCCCGGTTTGGAGCGTGTGGAATGAGTGAGCTTGTCCGTTGCGCCTGGTCTTGCCGGAGCGAACAGGAGCGCGACTACCACGACCTCGAATGGGGTGTGCCCTTGCATGACGACCAGAAGCTGTTTGAATTCATCGTGTTGGAGGGGGCGCAAGCCGGCTTGAGTTGGAATACCATACTAAAGAAGCGTGACAGCTACCGCGCTGCCTTCGATGGATTTGAACCCGAAACCGTTGCCACTTACAATGACGGGAAAATCCGCGAACTGATGGACAACCCCGGCATCGTCCGTAACCGCATGAAAATCGAGTCTGCCGTAATCAATGCACGGGCCTTTATTGCCATACAAGGAGAATTCGGCAGCTTCGATGCCTATATGTGGCGGTTTGTCGAAGGTAAACCCATCCAAAACGCTTGGCGGGATTACAGCGAAGCACCCCCAAAAACGCGAGAATCGGAAGCTATGAGCAAGGATT
>QJPH01000101.1 GCA_003242955.1 Candidatus Methylumidiphilus alinenensis | reverse complement strand
TAACTGGCATATACCTGTAACATTTGCATCTATGGAGATAAAGCTTTTGATTCCATCATATCTTCCTGTCGCAGTTAATTCTTTTGGACTCAGAGAAATACCTTTAATTGGAGATATTAAACTTATAACGTAAGGACCATATGGCATATATCCATTACAAGTACTTTTATGTCGATCACTTACTGAACTGCTTTCTTCATTATAAATTATATAATGTAATATTTCTATAATATAATCTTTATTAGGGTATAGCGTAATTTTATTTTTTTTATCGGCAATAATTAGGTCATTTGACTTTGAATATATCATTGGCAATACAAAAGACATGCCTTGGAATAACTCAATATTTTCCAAATTGTATATCGTATTTAACCATTTCTCTGATATAGCACTATCTTTTGAAGTTTCAAAAGCACTAAAGTTTTTTATTTGTATATCAGAATTTGAGGTAAATACTAGAGGAGACATAGCAGTCTCAACCCCTCTGGTTGGCTTTAGTTCATCTATATCATCGAAAAATGAACTATTAAATGTATCCAATTGTTTTGCTCTACCTTCTTTAGTTCCACTATAGTCTATATAATCTCCTACCATATAATTTATTATTACAATATCACCAAGAGAAGTAACTTTTTCAATTATAATATTTCTAATTGGAATCAAAATATCTTTCTTCCAATCTCTTAAAATATAAATCCCTGTTTTGCCGATCATTTGCGAGGTATAGCTTAGAATATCCTGCTGTATCCATTTTCTTGTAAATCTGGCCTTAAACTTACATCCCGCAGGAAGGGCTAAAACTTTTGCTGTTTCAAATGCATAAGGCTTTATGCTGTTGGCTATAATATAAAAATGCTCTCTAATCATCTCGTTAATACCTATATAGCCTTTTGATTCATAGCTTAGGGCCGTAGGGTGCGGTGCGGAACGATTCCCATCATTCTTGCCCAAGAAGAGCATAGTTCGCAAGCTCACCGCACCCTATCACGATTTCAAATAATAACACTCTCAAGTCACAATCACACTGACCGGATCGGTCCAAACCCCATCACCGCCGCTGCCGATGGCGCGGACACGGAACCAGTAGGTTTGGCCGGCGGTTAGCCATTCCAGCAAGATATGAGTTCAAGTTTAGAAGAGCGCGTGAACTAACTCTCAGCATCTTTATCCACAAAATCTTATGTCAAACGCTTAGCTGCTGCATCATACACTTTATTGTGATCCCGTTTGCCAATCGCTATGATGAGAACAATCAGGTTTTCCTCTTCGACCTGATACACCAAGCGATAACCGGAACGGCGCAACTTGATTTTGTAACAATTAGTCATGTGGCGTAACTGGGCTGATTCCACATGAGGGTTTTCAAGCCGTTCATGCAGCTTTTTCTTGAATTGGGCTTTCAAAGTGGCATCGAGATTTTCCCATTCTTTCCATGCATCACTGAAAAACTCAAGCTTATAGCTCATTAATATCCACTCTTTTTCTTTCTTGCCCTTGGCGTTGCTTAACCAGATCGGCAAGCACGGCATCGTCTAGCGCATCAAGCAAGGCTTCGTAATAATCAGCGGAAATCAAGTAAGCGGCGGGGTGATCGTGGTTGAAAATAGCCACCGGCTCACCTTCGGATTGTTCCAGCACCAAGGCAGGATCGCGGGTAAACTCATCCATGGAAACTACGGATTCTGCATAGATTGCTTGCATGATAACTCCTAAAAGTTAAATGAAAAACCTGAATAAACTCGTTGGATGGCAAGTTTTCCTATCATTCATCAAGGGTGACAAGGTTGAAGTTCGCAAGCCCTTCGACTACTTTCAGGGCAAGCTCACCGCACCCTACCAATTTTCCCAATAATACCACCCTCAAGTCACAATCACACTGATCGGATCAGTCCAAACCCCTTCGCCGCCGCTGCCAATGGCGCGGATGCGGAACCAGTAGGTTTGGCCGGGGGTAAGCCCTTCCAACAGGATATGCGTTCCGGTTGCCGAGTTGGTGGCATGATGCCAATTGCCCTCAATGCTAGGGTCGCCCTGTGCCATATCTACATCATAGCTTTTTGCCCCGGCGAGCCGTGCGACATGGAGCATTAAGGAGCCGCTTTTCGGGCCGTGGGTGATCTTAAAATCGGATGGGGCGGGCAAGATGCCGCCGTAGATGCCGCGCACGATGTCCTTATCAAAGATCGAAGCCGGTGGTGAATAGTTTATCGGTATCGAGATGCGCTACCACTTCAAGATAGCTGGCAACATGCTTGAGCATGTCGGTCAAGGTCTGCCTTGCCGCATCGCGTTGTTTGATCTTTAAGGTGTCGCGGGTCAGGCTGGCATGGTAGGCATCCAGGTAAACCCTATATACTTCATTAAGTTGGGCCAAGGACGGGACGGGTTCCGGCCAAGGTTCGGGAAAGTTGAGATTGTTGGTCAATGAGGACAAGATGTGACCGACTTTGGCTTGGAAATCCGCCTCGCTCAAGTGCCAAATGCGATGACTAGCTTCGGTTGCATGATGGTTCTCCGATGGTTAATGCATAGCAATTTAGTAGGATAAAGCCCTAATTATCATAGGTCATTGTCGGCAATCTTTTGGCAGAAAACAAGTGAATATTACCCAGTTTGGGAACTTTTAAAAAAATTAGGGGAAAGGTCATGTCACCTTGATGGAAAGGTCATGCCACCTTGACGAAAAGGTCATGGCATCTTGACGGAAAGGTCATGGCAACTTGAGGGAAGGGTCATGTCACCTTGACGAAAAGATCATACCATCTTGAGGGAAAGATTATGCCACCTTGAGGGAAAGGTCATGTCACCTTTACGGAAAGGTCATACCACCTTGAGGGAAAGATCATGCCCCCTTTATAGAAAGGACAAAGCATCTTGATGGATGGATTGCAATGATGTTTGTGCTGGTGATGGACGAGACTTTATCGGAAACCGTTCTCCAAATTGAGACTGAGCATTCTTTTTGATGGACAATTTTCAGGTTAATTGATGGTCAATTGGGGTGCGTTCAGACAGATATGGTCTATGACTGGGTTATTGGCAGAGTTCCGTCTGCCTTTTTGTCAGCCGCCGTCATTTAATGTGGAAACGGTTGCCGGAGGTGTTTAGCGAGTTGCCCCCGGCAACAGGGTGTTGCCTGACGAAGTTCGCTCAGAAAGGCGGGTCGGTTTCGCCGAACGGCCCGGCATCAGCAAGGAAAGACGGCTTCTGTTCGTCGGCATGCCGCCTAAGCTGGCCGTAGAACCGCGACTCGAATTGCTCGGCGAGTTGGTGGAGCGCCTCAAGGATTTGCGCGGCGGCTTCGTCGGAAAGTGGCG
>QJPH01000530.1 GCA_003242955.1 Candidatus Methylumidiphilus alinenensis | reverse complement strand
TTTGTCGAGAAGCGAGTGCCTATCATCAGCAAAGACCGGCAATTCCCCATCCATGAATCCAATGGCAATAATTTCCCGATACGCTATCTCCAATAGACATATCGGAAACCTTACAATGACAAAGCAACGTCGGGGGCACTTACTCTGCTTGTTCACAAGTTCCTGCTCTCATCGTTACACAAGTCAAGCCAAGCCAGAATAGCCGTCATTTCGGCAAGGATGCCGAAATCCAGGCCATGGATGGTAACTTGTAAGTTGCGCACGTGCTTGATTAAGGCAATGTACCAACCCGCAGATTTACATCCCTGTAATCTGGATTCCGGCAATCCCTGCCGGAATGACGGGGTTTCAGCACTTGTGTATAACGGTGAGAGCTGGAGCTTGGGAACCAGTACGATTAACCAAAGTAGCGCATAAAATCGGTGAGTAAAAAGAAAACCACAAAGGGAAAAGGCGGGGTTGCCTCCCACACGGCATGGTGGGATTGGCTATGGTCAAAAGCTTGGCCCTTAGTGGCAGGCGAAGGTTTGGTGGTTGCCATCATCGCCGTCATGGGCTGGGTGAATTATTCCAACCAATATCAAGTGGAACTCCATCATGGCGAAGATTTGCTTAGGCTGGGCCTATACCCAGAAGCCAAAGCGGCTTACCAAAAGGCCATCAACCTACACCCTTTGCGCCATGTGGTGTTGCTAGGCAAATTCTTTGGCGAACCCGCCGATTCCGCAGCCCAGCAAACCCCGGATTTGCTCGGCATGGACAAAGACGCGCTATGGGGTTTGAAAAAAGCCAGCGCGTTTGACTCGGCCGACCCGCGCCAAATCGAATTAGCCTTGCGGCAACTGGAAAACGACAACCCCAAGGATTTGGATAACAAAACGCTGTTGGGGAAATTCCATGCCGCGCAAGCCGTGCAAACACAATCCATGGACTTCGCACTAGCCGAACAGGATTATCAAGCGGTATTGGAACAAGACCCGCACAACGCCGAAGCCCAGTTTGGCCTAGGTTATATCCGCTGGCTGCAAGGTCGTTTGGCAGAGTCCCATACTTACTATCAACAAGCCCAAGAATCGTCGAAATACACGCCCAGCTACACCATCAATCTGGCGGGGTTGTATATCGAGCAGGTAAGCGTTCACCCCCCTGGGAGTGTGGGCGTCTCGCCCACTGAAATGGCGGCCAAGATGGCCGCACTCCCAGGAAAAAGCGGGTTGGGTAGTGAACGCATACCCGAGCAGAAAAACTACGTTGAGGCTTTGAAACTGCTGGGTAGTTTCGGTTTCAACCAAGACTATCCTATCGCCGCATTTGAAACCGCGTTGGTTTTCCGATTGCAAGGCAAGCTGAAAGAATCGCAAGAATGGTTCAATACGGCACTGATGCTAATGGATGATGAGAAAGCCAAGGCCAAACCAGACAACCAAATCCCTTGGCAATTCAAAACCAAGACCGCCTTGATTAGTTTGAGCAAACCGGATGATAAGAAGTATTATCTCTATCTATCTTTGGCGGCAAGCCAGTTTTTGGATGGCGACACCGCCAACGCGAAAAAGACCTTAGTCAAGGCGCGAGGTTTAAGCGACACCCATCCGGCGACGGTAAAGGAGTTGCTTAATGACGATCTTAGCCGCTTGGCGGAAGAACGGCCTACCCTGGCCAATAATATTAAGGTATTTAGAGCGGAGCTTCTTACAGCGTTTTTAATAACACACTGACTTTGTATGTTGTAGGAGCGGGCCATGCCCACGATTACTGATGGCCCAATCAATCGGGGGCATGGCCCGCTTCTACGCATTGTATGAGTCATTTTCTAAATACCCAATAAATATAGAAAACGCTGTAATTGAACCTAGGCAAACAACCCCCTAATGCGGCGACGAGTCGCCGCACTCCACAGGCATAAAACCTATGACGATCAAACCCCAGTATTCGTTTGACGGTGACCAGGTTTTTGTGATTGACCAATACAACGACGCCGCACCGTTTGCCAGCTTCCTGCCCGGCATTGCGGGCGTCACCGGAATTCCAGCCTGGGTGTTTTATGTAAACCGGGGGCAGGCCATCGCCAGCTTCGGGGTGCGCAACAAAGACGGGGCCATGTTGGAATTTTTCCCGGCTGACAAAGCCTACCAACTTACTGCCTCACGAGGTTTCCGAACTTTCCTAAAAATTTCCGATGGTGTCAATATCGTTACTCACGAGCCTTTCCAGCGCGGGGCAGGGCAGGGGGTGCGGCAGAGGCTTTATGTGTCGCCTCATGAAATGGGCGTGGAGGAAATCCATCCCAGCCTAGGTCTGGCAATCCGGGCCGACCTATTCACTTTGCCCGAGGCATCTTTGGCGGGTCTGGTCCGCCGGGTGACGGTGCAAAACATTTCGCAACAATCTAAAACCGTTGAGATTGTCGATGGTCTGCCGCAAGTTTTGCCCTATGGGCTTAACCAATGGTGCGTGAAGTTCATGAGCCGGACTGTTGAGGCCTACATGGTAGTTGAGGGTGTCTTGGACAACTGCCCTTATTTTCGGTTGAAAGTCTTACCCACAGACACGCCTTTGGTCGAGCCAGTGGTGGCAGGTAATTTCTTTGTCGGTTTTTTAAACGGACAGCGCAACCCCGTCCTAGTCGATGCGGAGAAGATTTTCGGCATGGCTGGCGATTTTTCCCACCCGGAAAGATTCTATGCCTCAGAGCCTTTGGATTTTGGCAAGCAAGTGTCCGGCAACCGCACTCCCTCGACTTTCCAAGCTTTAAAACTAGAACTGGGACCCGGTGAAAGCCAAGTGTTTTATGGCCTTTATGGTCATGTTTCATCTTGGTCCTTATTACAGGCGTTCTTGGCGGACATCAAAGACGGGCAGTATTTCGAGGATAAGCGCGAGGAAAACCGGCGTTTGGTGGAAGGTATAACTCGGCGGGCGTACACTGCCACGGCATACCCGCTATTCGATGCCTATGCAAAACAGTGTTACCTAGACAACGGGATGCGCGGCGGTTTTTCCATGAAAGTGCCGGGTGGCAAGCATTTGTATTTGTTTGGGCGCAAACATGGCGATTTGGAGCGAGACTACAATGACTTTTTGCTGCAAGACTCGCCATTTTCAGAAGGCAATGGCGATTTTCGAGATGTGCTGCAAAACCGTCGCATGGATCTGTTTTTTGACCCGGAACTAGATGCCAAAAACATCCATTATTTCTTCAATCTTATTCAGCCCGACGGTTATAACCCGACGGCACTCCGCAACACGCGCTTTGTCGTGGAGGCTTCCGCGTTTTCCCATTATACCGGGCGATTTGCAGGGTTAGATGCGGTGCTTTCCCGGCCCTTCAAATATGCGGAGTTGTGGCTGGT
>QJPH01000528.1 GCA_003242955.1 Candidatus Methylumidiphilus alinenensis | reverse complement strand
AAAGGCACGAAAAAGACAAAATACTTAAACGATTTCACCCCAAACCTTTCGATTGTTTCGTGATTTTCGTGTATTTTGTGGACAATTCTACTTGTGTCCAATTTCCTCAACTCAAACCACCTCCCAGCAAATAGTGAAAAGCCTTTGCGATTCGGTTTTTTGGGTCAGGCGGCGTTCCAGTGAGTCTACCAGTGCATCGCGTTTTTCGATAATGTCGTCTTCCACTTGGAAAATCTCTTGCCGTTGGCGGCGTTGCTGTTTTTCCAGTTTAAGTATTTTTTGCTGGATTTCATGCTGCTCGTCGAGATGGGTGGCGAGCCTGGCTTGACGTTGCAAAACCTTAATTTGCTCTTTGGTATCTTTCAGGGCTTTTTCTGCGGCTAGAACCAGGTCATCCGCCCATTTCTCCAACTTTTCACGCGCCTCATTAAAGTGCCGGTTGTTGGCTTCCAAGGATTTACTGATGGTGGCTTTGATATGCCGTTCCGCATCGGCGGCGAGCCTTTGATTGATGCTGTCGGCTATGCTGGCCGGACCGGTGTTGTCTGCGATGCAGTTAAATAGCTTTTCACAGGTTTCTTGATCCAGATGCAAGCCGTGGTCGTCTACGCCTGAGAAAAGCAGATATTCCTCGCGCTCATAGCTTTCTATCGCCAGCGCGGTCAAGGTCAGAAAGCCCCGTCTGCCCCGTAATGCCTCCACCAGAAGCAGTCGGGTTGGGTGCTGGCTGATATTAAACACGATGTGTGCCGGTGGCGTGTCCAGCGATTTGGCATGGTCGATGACAAATTCGCCTAACGGGTGCGAGAGGCGGTAAAGGTATTTGCCGTATTCAGCGTGTAATTCTTCAATACCGTCCGCCTTGGGCTTGTTCGTAACGGGCGCAGTCTTGGAAATCAGGTGATAACGGCCCGCCGGAATGTGCTGATTAGGCGGTTTGACGAGTTCAAAGCTTAAGGTGTCGTCGTCGAATCGAGCATGAGCTTCAAGTATGAACTGGCTCAGTGACCAGAAGCGTTTACTGAAGCGGTCAAGTTGGGCTTTTGCATCGTTCAGTTGGACGCGAAGCCGTTCATGAACCTCTTCGTCAAAGTTTTCGAGCAGCATTTTCCGGGTGTCGGTCATCCGTGCCTGGATGCGTTCGTCCATTTCCGCTTGCAAGGCTTTAAAGGCGGCTTCGATTTCTGCCGGTGTGCGGCATTGTTGATAAATGGTCAAGATGCGCTTTTCAAAATCCACCCCGGACTCGATGCTGCCCAAGACTTCATCAGACGCACCAAAAACGCCATTAAACAAGTTGAATTTCTCGGTCAGCAATTCCAGTACGCGGCGGTCTGCCTCGTTGCGCTCGTTAAGGAAGTTGATGACGACGACATCATGCTGTTGCCCGTAGCGATGGCAACGGCCTATCCGTTGCTCCACACGCTGAGGATTCCAAGGCAGGTCATAATTGATGACGAGCGAACAAAACTGGATATTGACCCCTTCCGCCGCCGCCTCGGTGGCGATCATGATGCTGGCCTGGTCGCGGAAATGTTCAATCAGTCCCGTGCGAATATCGATGTCCCTGGAACCTGATACACGGCCCGTGCCTTGGTTGGTAGTCAGCCAGTTTTGATAAATGGCGGTAGCTTCCGGGCTGTTGTTAGTGCCGCTAAATTGCACAACCTGACCAGCGTAACCGTTGGCTTGGAGGTAGTCCTTCAAGTAAATCTGAGTGCGGCGTGATTCGGTGAAAATAAGCGCCTTGCGTTGTGCGCCTATTTTAACCATTTGCTGAAAACCGATTTCCAAGGCACTCAACAGGCTGCGGGTTTTGGTATCGGTGCCGATGCCACGCGCCCACAAAACCAGTTGCGCCAGTAACTCAATCTCTTCTTTTAACTGCCTCTGGTCGATAGTGGGGGAAGGCGTATCGCTATCTTCTTCGGGCGGGTCCATGTCCAGTATTTCATCAAGCAAATCCCCTTCAATGTCCTCCTCGGCGATTAATTGCTCGGCAAAATCAGGATCGTCTTGGATTTTTTCATCGCGCAAGGCTTCTAGCCTTAATTTCATGGTCTCAAGCGTACCGGCGATTGCCAAGGAAGACGATGCCAGCAGTTTGCGCAGAATCAGTTCAGTCAGATGTCTCTGGCGTTTCGGGATGGCATAGCTGTTCGGGCGGAGTAAAAATGCACTGACCGCCTCGTAGAGTTTGTGTTCATCATCATTCGGGCGAAAGGGTTGGGTGATGGCCCTACGTTCGGTGTAGCGGATATATTCCGTGACTTGGTTGCGCAAGGTGCGCCGACAAAATCCTGACAATCGTTGGCGCAGGCCATCCATGTCACCCCCTGCGGAGACATATTGGCTACGAAAGGCGTTCACGTCGCCAAACAGGTGTTCATCAATCAGAGTCGAAAGCCCGTACAACTCCAATAAGGAGTTTTGCAATGGTGTTGCGGTGAGTAGCAGTTTCCGGCAATCTGCCGTCGCCCAGCGCAAGCCCTGGCCAATCTTGTTGCTCTCCCGATAAGCATTGCGGAGCTTGTGGGCTTCGTCGATCACCACTAAATTCCATGCGATGGCTTTCAGTTCGTCACGAATCCGGTTGGCGTAGTTATACGACAGGATGATGATGACTTTCTGGTTGATCGGCGATTGGTCCTTTTTGAGTGTGTCGCGCCACGTTTTGGCATCCAGCACGACCGTAGGCAGGTTGAATTTTTCTTCCAGTTCCAGCGCCCATTGTTTGCGCAAGGATGCGGGGCAGATGACCAATAATCGCCTTCTTCGCTCTGACCAATATTGACAAAGGACAATCCCGGCTTCAATCGTTTTGCCTAAACCCACTTCGTCGGCCAGCAAGACACCTTTGGATAACGGGGATTTCAAGGCAAACAAGGCGGCTTCAATTTGATGAGGGTTCAGATCGACACTGGCATCAAACAGGGATTGGGATAGACGCTCTATGCCGTTGGGTCCATGCCGTTGCGTGAGTTCGTGCGCGTAGTATTTAGCATGGAATGACGTGATCTTTTTATGATCTGTTTGGCTGTCGTCATTGGTGGCGTAAAACGGCCCATTCATGCTGAAAAACGGGTATCTTTGTGGGTGAGAAATGTGGCAAGTTTAACCTAAAACCCCGCTGATTGCTGGACATTGGGCTTATCCACAGATTGTGTGGACAACTTTGTGCCTAGGCTGTCAAACCTCGCTGATTCTGCGGCCTAAGTCCAATGTACAAAAAATGACCAATTTGTTACAACATGCCAAACTCGATAATGCTGCCAAACGCGCCACAGCTTTGGTCTTCCGTCTTCCCATCGGAATTTTCGCTTAAACGAAAATGGGAAATTTACGGCATAAAA
>QJPH01000553.1 GCA_003242955.1 Candidatus Methylumidiphilus alinenensis | reverse complement strand
CTTTCGTAAGCTTCGGTGGCGAAATCCCAACCCGCGTAGAGTTCATGGGCTTTTTGCTTCGCTACTTTTTTAAGGCGTAGCGCGGGAACGTAGGAGTCCTTGAACAACACCGCTTTGAGTGACTGGGCGAACCAATGCCAAAACAGGAAGTCGGCCCCCGACAACAAGTCTTGATTTTGAAATTGCGTCTGGAAATGCAATTCATTAAGACTGGCGATGGGTTGCCCGTCCAGTTTCCAGCAATCAACTTTCCAGTCTCGAAATTCCCACTGTTCCTGAAAATCAGTCTCTAGGAAAGGCGTCAGTTCAGGGCAGGGCAGTGGACCTTGTTGGACTGATGGCAAAGACAGCGTGACTTCACCCGTAAATTTTGGATCGCCCACAATGCCCAGTTCCTGAATAAGGCTGTTCAATTCCATCGCAGGCAGTTGGCGCGGGTGACGGGAACGCAGGGGGGATTTATTCGAAATTTCGGTTGTCTCCACCCATAGACAGAAATTTCCATCCTGTACGAATGCGTCGGTCGAATTGGGTAGCCAGAAGGCGTGGAGTATTTTCATGTTGGACTAATTTTAATCCACAAACCTCAATACGACAAATTGTACAGAATCTATGGGTGTGATTAAAAGTGATGCTTATAATCTTTGTGCCGCTTGAAATTACGCCTGGAGTGCAAGGCTTGCCTTGCCAACACATGGCCTCGCAAGGCAAGCCTTGCACTCCTGCATCACTTTTCATCACACCCTTTAAGCTTGATTTTGCCTTGTGCTGCAAGCATATTAAACGGTTTATAAACAAACAATAGGAAGACTTTTCGTATGGCTAAGGTTTTGATGTATAGTACGGCTATTTGCCCTTATTGCGTGATGGCTGAACGTTTGCTGAGGGCGCGGGGTGTGGCTGAAATTGAAAAAGTCAGAGTCGATCTCGAACCTGTCAAACGCTTGGAAATGATGGAGAAAACCCATCGACGCACCGTACCGCAGATATTTATCGGTTCGGTTTATGTGGGCGGGTTTGACGATCTCTCTGCACTTGACCGGGCTGGAAAGTTGACGGAATTGCTGGCCGGGGATGCTTGATGGGCAATTCTTCAGAGGGCGATTCAGTAGTGGGAATCATTGGCGGCGGTCCGTCAGGCATGTCTTGTGCCTTGTGGTTAAAATACCTAGGGTTAGCCCCCCTCATTATCGAGCGCAATGCCGCACTCGGCGGACAATTGCTCAACACTAATCGAATAAACCGCTGGGTGCTGGGATTGCCGGGACGGACGGGCCCTGAGCTTTCCAAGCTATACGGCGAACACATAGTCGAGGAAAATATTCACGTCATTTATAATACCCAATTGGTGGCGGTCGAGACGGCAGCAGCGGGTTACCGGCTGCTTTTGCAAGATGCGGATCGGCATCAAACATCCTTACTGGTTCAGTCCCTCGTCATTGCCACTGGTATGCGGGCCGTGGGCGGCGAAGTCTTTAGTGGCATACCAGGGTTCGGCTCGCTTGATGCTGCTGGGCTTGTTGGCTGTTTTCCCACCGATCATCTTGATGCAATGGAATGCTTGCGGGGCAAAACGGTGGCGGTGATCGGCGGCGGCGACAATGCCCATTTCACCGTGAAAGATGTGGCTTCGGTCGCAGCCCTGACGTATCTACTGATCCGTTCGCATCCGAAAGCGCAATACAGAGTACGCCAAGAAGTGAAAACCCTGATAGGGCAGGGGCGTGTTGTCGAATATCTGGAAACTGAGGCAGAGGCTTTCCGGCAGTTTCAGGATGGCATCGAAATATCCTTAAAGCAGTCAGGTTCAATGACAGCCAAAATTAATGTGGACCAGGTTTTTACACGCATAGGCTTCGCCCCCAATAGCGAATTTCTAGATACACTAGGACCACTTGCCGATATAGGAACACAAGCCGATGGTTATTTATGCACTGATTCATGCCAACGTACCTCTCTTGCCTTAGTTTATGCCATCGGCGATGTTGCAGGTCCGGGTCTGCAATCGGTGGTGACCGCCATCGCGCAAGGTGCCATTGCGGCACGGGCTATCGCACAGGATATCAGTTCAGGTTAGTACAAGGTAAATGCCAACCACAAACCCACTCAACACGGATGAACGATGACCAAGGACGCAAAATCTAATAGCAAAACACAAGCTGTGATATGGATCGTTGACAGCGCCTACACGGGTGAACTGAATGCCCGCATTGGGGTGGCAGAACGCCTAGGCCACCCTTACGAAGTCATCCCGTTGCCCAACGGTGATGCCCTAGGCTATGCACAAATGCTTAAAGGCCGCTATGCCAGCCACTCCAATGGCAGTAACCCGAAGCTGTTAATCATTAGTGGAACCGGTGAGGAAACCACTGCCGAAATAGCCGATTTGAAATTGCTGTTTGAAGATCGCCAGATTTTAAACGTTTATCTTGCTTCAATATTGCCGGATGAATTGCACCCCCGCCTTTGCGAATACGATCTTATCGCGTCCCCGCAACTCAACGGCGCTAATATTGTATCCCTGCTTGGCGTGCCGCATAAACTGACCCGCGACACCCTAGCGATTGCCTACCGACAGCATGAAGATTATTTCGGTGCATTGCCCAAGCCCATCATTGGCCTGTTGATTGGCGGCAATACGCGCTACTGTGACGGATTCAATGAGGCACACGCAGCCGGGTTGGCGCAGCGTGTCGCTAGGATCGCAAAATCGCGGGAAGGCTGCCTAGTGGTTACGAACAGCCGCAGAACCCCGGCATCTGCACAGGCCGCCTTGCTGGATGAGCTGGAAGGCTTAAGCTATTATTTTTTTGACTGGCGGCAAATTGATCTTAGCTTTTACCATGCACTGCTCGCCCATGCCGATTTGTTGATCGTCAGCGGTGACTCTCTGTCGATGTGTTCAGAAGCCGCCTATACCGGCAAGCCAGTACTGGTTGATCTTAGCGACACTGCCACCGAGCGTTATCATCGGGAAATTGTCGGCAAGCTGGTTGACTATGGCGCGATCAAGTTACTCACAGACAGCTACGAGCCTTGGACCTATGTGCCCCCGGACTCGGTCGGTGCAGTAGCCGGGGCAATTCGGGCCTGGCTTGACGGTGTTTCTGATGGGGATGCTACGCAACAGTGTAGCCTGTAGCCCGGATGTAGCCGCTTGCGGCGAAATCCGGGGGAACAACGGCCAACAAAACCCGGATTGCGCCGCAAGCGGCTTCATCCGGGCTACGTCAGGCACTACCTAGAAATATCCTTCTTTCTTTTTTTCTTCCATCGAACCGGCTTGGTCGTGGTCGATCAGCCTGCCTTGGCGCTCTGAGGTTTTGGTCAGCAACATTTCTTGGATGATTTCAGGCAGGGTCGTCGCGTC
>QJPH01000308.1 GCA_003242955.1 Candidatus Methylumidiphilus alinenensis | reverse complement strand
TCAAGGTTCATTTGCTTAATCGAATCGGGTTCAATCGAACCCCAATCTGCATCGTAAACGCCGCGTCTCACCCACTCGGAAAATGAAGACCAACGATAATCGGCTGGGCGGGAAACATAGCCATGCTTGACCGGATTGAAGTGGATATAATCCAAATGCCGATGAAAGTCGTCTTCATCACGAATGACATGGTCGTAGAAGCGCTCTTGCCAAAACGGGGGGCTGAATCCCAATTCTTTCAAGCGCCAAGTCACATCCCGTTTGGTGGCCGCAAGAACCTTAGAGAAATTAGGTGATTTCCAATAATGAATCCACCAAAACCGAAATGAATTGTCCACGAGAATCACAAACACCTTCTTCGCAAATCACCTTGCCAAGCTGGAGCTTGGCGTTCCTTCTGGGAGCGCCAAGCACCAGCTTGGCCTTTGGATGGGATGTTCTTTATTGGATATTACCTTAGTCTCGGGATTTGGCAGCAGCATCCAATGTAGATGATCGTGCAGGAGGTAGGTCGGCATCCCCATGCCGACATCGGCCAACGTCAATAATCGACATTCGGCGGCAAAGGGTTGCCGCCCTACGAGTGTCGGCAAGGGATTGCCGACCTACAAAGGGTAAAAGCACAAAAGGCAAAGGGCTAAATGTCCTGGGCAAGACGGAAGCCAAGGTAGTCGATCCTGCGGCCTCGGTAGGTCCAGTAGCGGTAAGCCGAGCGCAAGAGGGCCGGTAAGTTGTACCAAGAACCGCCGCGAAGCACCCCCCGTTTACTGGCGTCATCATTGCACACCGATTCAGTCCCATCATACTGTTCAGTATAAGCCGAACACGTCCATTCCCAAACATTGCCGCTCATATCAAACAAACCCCAGGCATTGGGTTGGAACCGCCCCACTGGGGCTGTGTTGACATAACCATCTTGGCAGGGAATAGAATGCCCCGGATAATTCAACTTTTCCTTGGCCGTCAAATCATAGCCATTCGCATAATGGCAGGCTTGGTCGGGTTTTCCGACCCAATAGCGTGGCGTTTGCGTACCTGCCCGAGCAGCATATTCCCATTCCGCCTCGGTCGGCAAATGGTAATGCCTGCCGGTTTTACGGGATAGCCAGTCGGCGTAGGACTGAGCATCCTGCCAACTGACACCGACGACCGGCAGTTTATTCCTTTGCGGGTCGGAAAGCCCCTGACCGAAACCGTAGTCAGGCGGCGGTCGCCGTCCGGTGTCGTTGACAAAACGCATGAATTCCTCAATGGTCGTCTCGTATTTCGCGAGGCGAAACGGCTTGGGCATGTCAACCCAGTGCGGCGGTGTCTCGTCCGCTTGAGCATCCGGGTCGATGGGGACATTGGCGCATCGGTCGTTGGGTTTTGGTTTTTTATCCGCAAGCCGCGAACCCATACAGAACCCGCCCGCAGGAATATCAGCCCAATAGGCCGCACCCTCGGTGTGTATCGGTTGGCGTTGCTGCCATTCACGCCAGCCCAACACGGCCAGAGCGACAAGTGCAGCACTGCTGACCAGCCACAAGGCGGTTTTCACCCGGCGGTAGCGTCGTTTGATTTTGGTCAGCGCTTGCATGGGTTCAGTACTGGCTATCCAGCCCGCATTGAACAGATTGCGGTAGATCGGGTTGCGCACGATGAGGAAGCCTTCGCCGTCGCGCTTCACCAAGCCAGACAGCTTGAGTTCGATGTAGGCTTGCGCGGTCTGGTCAAGCACCCGTTCGCCGGTCAGGATGCGCCGGTATAATTCCAAACTTTCGGCGGGGGTTCCCAAGCGAGTCTTCAAAAACCGCGTCATCGGCTCAAAGTGAACATCTTGCGTTTCCAAGCGGGCCAAGGAATTAAACTCGGTTTGCACCAGCGCATCAACCCCTTGACCGTCAATCGTCTGGTTAAACCGCATATCCCGGCACAGCTTGGCGGTCAGGTAGGGCTGGCCACCCGTCCAGTAAAGTACCTGGCTGAGTAAGCCCCGTCCCTGTTCGTCTTGGTCGGAAAGCTGACTAGCCAGCGGCGACAGGTCATCCATCGCCGGGTCGAAATCGCGCAAATTCAAGGTTTCGCCGATGTTGTAAGCGGTGCTGCGGCGGTCTTTGATCAACTCGTTGGGTGTGGCAACCCCTAACAGGCAGAAGGTGAATTGGCGATATTCCGGGCGCAATGTGCGCTCGTTGTACATGGCGCGCAGGGAAGTAAACAGGCTGTCAGTGTAAGGGTATTCAAGTGTACTATCGATTTCATCGAGAAACACGACTACTGTTTCGACCATGGCGTGGGCAACGATTTCGCGGAAGAAACGCTGCAACCATTGACCCGGCGCGTCGTCGGCATGAAGCTGGCTGAACGCCTCTAGGTCAAAGTCGAGCTTCAGTTCTTCTTTCAGCTTGGTCAGCAAGGCGCGGAAATAAGCCTTCACGCCGCCTTCGATGTTTTTCAATGTGGACATGTCCACATAGGCAGTCCTTACCCCTCGCTGATTAAGGGCCGTGATGGTGCGGAACGTCAGGCTGGTTTTGCCCATTTGCCGGGGGGTCAGTACATTGGCGTATTCACCCTCCAGCAAGAGTGCCAATAAGCGATCATCGAAGTCCTTGCGTTCGATGTAGGCATATTGCCCGGCATCGACCGGCCCACCGACCTTAAGCCTTTTCACCCTAGCACCCGTTTGAAGTATTCAGCATACAGGCGGTTGGCGGGGATGATGCGGCCCGCACTGTCAAACCTGACCAAGCCCAGAGACTCCAGCAAATAATAAGCCGTCCGCTCCGGCTGAATATTCCGCCCCAGCAAGTCCTTTAATGCGCTTGTCAATTCTTTGTGCCTGAGCAAGCGTTTCGACAATTTACGCAAATGTTCGGCAAACGGCCCGTCTTCGGCGGCGGCTTTTGCTTCCAGCGTTGCAAAGTTCATGGGCCTTGGCCCTATCAGCCGATAGTAAGCCTGTTGGGTCAGGAAAGGGTGGCCCCCCAGTAAATCAAACAAGCGATTCAACATTGAGTCATCCAAACCGGCATGATACAGTTCATTCAAGCGACCTACACCGCTTTGGGCGAAGGCCTGCAAACGGAGTGGCTCGGTCACGTTGAAGGGCGACGTTCCCTCAGACTGGACTAACAGGATCGGCTCGGTCGTAACCGTCAGGATTAACGAAAGCCTGCGCCAGCGTTTAGCGGTCCCACCCCGCGAAGACTCTTCAGTGCGTTTTAGCGACCAATTACGCAGGGCATAGAAAAAACTGTCGCGATAGCCTTGGTTGATCAGCCGGTCAACATTGTCAAAAGCCATGACGATAGGGTCGTCAACATCGTGTAGAATCACACCCCCCACAAAGTCGTTAAAATCGTCAGGGTGTTTGATCGTGTTGGATAATGACGAGGCAC
>QJPH01000223.1 GCA_003242955.1 Candidatus Methylumidiphilus alinenensis | reverse complement strand
GGGGAGGATTCACCGGAAGTGACCGACACCCGCCAAATCGACACGGATGCCGGACTGAAGTACTTTAACGGCAAACTATCGGCCTATCAACGGGTTCTCGCCAAGTTCGCCGAGCGGCACGGGGCAGACGCGGCCAACCTGCAAACCGCGCTTGCCGCAGGCGACCGTGCCACAGCGGAACGCACTGCCCACTCGCTCAAGGGTTTGGCAGCCATGCTGGGTATGCAGGGGGTGAGGCAGCTTGCAGCCGATCTTGAGCATAAGATTCGTGGCGGTGCGGACGATGGTGAATTAGCGGAGACAATCACCGCATTAAACGAAATGCTGGCGGAAGTATGCACGGAAATCCGGGCGATGGGCCTAGACGTTAAGGAAGCACCGCGAGTGGAGGTGGACCACCCGGCGCAGGTCAGGCATCTGCTGGCGAAATTGGAAACGCAGTTGGAACAAGACGACATGAATGCTTGTGCAATTTGGCGCGAATTGCGGCCCTTGTTAGCCAGTTCGCTGGGCGACGAAAGGCTGGCGGCATTGGGGCGGCAGATCGAAAGCTTTGACTTTCCGCAGGCGTTGATCATTTTACGGACAATACTGGTCGGTAAATTGCCTATTCCATGAATTTCCAAATGAGCTTTCTATCATCCTCCCGCAGACTGCCGTTGACAGTGGTGCTGGTCATTGTCGTCATTATGGCATTTGCCTTATACGTAGGGGCGGTTGCCGAAAGGGATGCACTTGCGCTGCGCTATCTGTTTATTGCGTTCGGTGCGGGGCTGATATTGGTACTTTGGCGTTCTTATTATGTGATTCTAAGCCGCAAGGAAATTGATAACCGTCTGACCAGGGAACGTGAATTCGAACCCACCAGTCGCCTTTACGCGGCACTGGGTTTGGTAAATCAAGCGCTATTGCGGATTTCGACCCGTGAACAAGTTTACGAGTCGATTTGCCGGATATTGGTCGAAACTGCCGGATTTGCCATGGCTTGGGTTGGCAGGGTCGATCCAGAGACCCGGCGGGTCGTGCCTATAGCCTCTTTTGGCGATGACACGGGGTATCTGGATAACATACTGGTTTATGCGGATGACCGCCCGGAGGGGTGTGAACCGACTGGTACGGCGATTCAGGAGGATCGCACTTACATCTGCGAAGACTTTACCCGCAATCCGTCCACCTTGCCTTGGCACCATGCGGCAGAGAAGGCGGGCTGGTGCGTCTCGGGGAGTTTCCCTATCCATTCTGGTGGGCTGGTCGGCGGGTGTCTAACCCTTTATGGTCGCCAGCCTGACGTATTTGGCAACCAAGAGATCAATCTGCTGGAGCAGGCTGCGGCGAATATTTCCTTTACATTGGATGTCCTCGTCCGAGAGCAGCAACGTCAACGCACTGAGCAAGAACTGGAACAGGCTGCGGATCTTTATGCCAGGATGTTATATGTTACAAGCGATGCCTTCTGGCTGGTGGACGCAAACTCGGGACGAATCAGGGATGTCAATGGGGCGGCAACTAGGATGAGCGGTTATTCGCGTGAGGAACTGTTATCGATGCGCATTACCGACTTGGATACCGAGCATACCGAACAGGATGTCTCCGCCCGCATAGCACATATCATAGGCGAGGGTTGGGCGAGTTTCGAAACCCGGCATCGCATCAAGGACGGCCGCATCCTCGATATTGAGGTGAGTACGATGCCTGATGCAAAATCCCAAACCATGATCGCCTTCCTGCGCGACATCACCGAACGCAAGCGGACGGAGCGGGAAATACGCGCACTCAATGCCGAACTGGAGGTACGGGTGGAACGGCGCACCGCCGAACTGAATGCCAAGACGGCGGAGTTGGCGCAAACCGAAGAGCGACTTCGTTTTGCCATTGATGCGACTAGCGAAGGTCTGTGGGACTGGAACCTCAAAACCAACACTGCTTATTGTAGCCCCACCTATTTCAAAATGCTGGGTTTTGAACCGAGCGGGCTTGGTGAAGACGCTCAAAGCCGCTTTGTCGATCTGTTGCATCCGGATGATAGGGAACGTATTTTGACCGCAATCAAACAGCGGTTGGAAACCGATGGCGGTTACGAAATGGAATTCCGCATGCGCACCAAGGACGGCTACTATAAATGGATACTGAGTCGCGCCAAACGGGTTGCAGTGGACGAACAAGGCAATACTCTCCGTGCGGTGGGTACGCACAGCGATATATCCGAACGCAAACAATACGAAGCGCAACTGCAATCCGCCCGTGCCGACGCCGAAGCGGCCAGCTTGGCTAAGAGTACTTTCCTCGCCAACATGAGCCACGAAATCCGCACACCGATGAATGCCATCCTTGGTCTGACCTATTTATTGCAGCGCGATAGTGCAGACCCCGTTCAGGTGCTAAGGATAGGCAAGGTGACTAATGCAGCCAGGCATCTGTTGGGCATCATCAACGATGTCTTGGACCTGTCAAAGATCGAGGCAAACCGGCTTACGCTGGATAATACTCCGTTTAACGTGGTTGCCACCCTCGATCATGTGATGAGCATGGTGGTTGAACGCATCGAAGCCAAGCATCTTCTATTAGTCGTGGAATCTGCCCCTCGCCTATTGACGTTGCCGTTGCAAGGCGACCCATTGCGCGTCGGGCAGATTCTGCTTAACTACCTCAGCAACGCGGTCAAGTTTACTGAGCGGGGGAGCATCAACTTGCGCGCCTTGTTGGAGGACGAACAGGATGAAACCGTCTTTCTCCGCTTCGAGGTGGAGGACACGGGCATCGGCATCAGCCAAGAACAACAGTCGCGAATCTTCGATGCGTTTGAACAAGCGGAGGGTTCAACTACGCGCATCTACGGCGGCACCGGGTTGGGGCTATCCATTTCCAAGCGGCTGGCACAAATGATGGGCGGGGATGCCGGTGTCATCAGTGCGCCTGGTCAAGGTAGCACATTCTGGTTTACCGCCCGTCTGAAACAAGGCATTGGCCAGGAACTTGATACAGCTAACGAAGGCGATGTCCACATTCGCAAGGGGGCACGCATCCTGCTCGTGGAAGACAACGAAATCAACCAAGAAGTGGCGATGGAATTGCTGGTAAGCATTGGGTTGGTGGTTGACGTGGCCAATCACGGTGGTGAGGCGCTTGATAAGCTGCGGGTCAATGCCTATGACCTGATTTTGATGGACATGCAGATGCCAGTGATGGGAGGGCTGGAGGCGACGCGCAAGATCAGGGCAATGGACCGTTATAAGGGCCTCCCGATCATCGCCATGACGGCCAATGCATTTTCGGAAGACCGTCAACGTTGCTTGGAAGCCGGGATGAACGGCCATGTCGCCAAGCCGGTCGATGCCAAACTGCTGTATGCGGCGTTGGCGAGTTGGCTACCGGGAAATGGCATGGCTG
>QJPH01000102.1 GCA_003242955.1 Candidatus Methylumidiphilus alinenensis | reverse complement strand
CCCGTCAGCAACACCTTGACCCCGTATTGGCGGGCTAGTTGGCAAAGCAGGTAACTTCCGATGGCGGCGGGATCGGCCAACGGTTCGTCAAGATAGCCGATCAGCTTGGGCAAAAGATCGGCAACTTGGGGTTGAAGTTCGATTTCATGCAACGGCAAACCTAGTTGCCGGGCCAAGCTGCGGGCGTAAGGCAGATCTTCGACGGCGCGGTCGAGACGATTATCGGCGCGGGAATAGGCGATAGTGAAGCAGTCGAAGCCTGTACTGGCATGGTTAAAGGCCAGCGTGGCGATCAGGCTGCTGTCCAGCCCGCCGCTGAGTAACACGCCAACAGGGACATCGGCTACCATTTGCCTTTGAGTCGCGCTATGTAGTTGTTGTCGCAGAGCGGCGAGCGCGGTCTGGCGGTCATGAAGCGGTTCTTGGTTAAACGGGGCTTGCCAGTAGCGGTGGATGGCAAATGGCTGACCCACCCGCCAGCGCAACCAGCACCCGGGCGGTAGGCGCTTGACAGCTTTGAGGGCGGTGCGATCATCAATGGAGTGGCAATAGGCGAGATGTTGCTGCAGGGCAATGAAATCGGGTTCGCGGGAAAGTTGGGGGTATTGCAGCAGGGCTTTAATTTCGCTGGCGAACAGCAGTTGTCCGGGGGCGGGTTCGGCATAGTAGAGCGGCTTGATGCCCAACGGGTGTCACGCGCCAGCAACAACTCGCGGGTGCTGGCATCCCACCAGGCGAAGGCAAAAATACCGTTCAGCCGGGTAATGAACTCTGCGCCGTATTCACGCAAGCCATACAGCAGGATTTCGGTGTCTCCGGTGGAGAGGAAGACGTACCCACGAGAAATCAAGTCTTGGCGCAGTTCTTGGAAGTTGTAGATTTCGCCATTGAAGACCAAGACACCCCGGCCGTCCGGGGCATACATGGGCTGGGCCGCCGCCGAACTGAGGTCGAGGATGGACAGGCGGACATGACCGAGCGCAACACCAGCGTAGGGGTCTTCGAAAACGCCCTGCCCGTCCGGGCCGCGATAGGCCTGTGCAGCGTTCATTCTATGCATTAAACCCGGCAGAAAATTACCGGCATATCCCGCGATGCCACACTTATTTTTAGGTATCCCCTGCGCCACGAATCCGCACACTGCGCTCGTCCACAATCCAGAGAACACCTGTCAAGGATTGCCCCTCCAGCAGCGGCAACATGCGTCGTAACAGACGCAACACACTGGCGATGCCTTGGGTGGCTGGACGCAGTACAATGATGCCGGCAGAGTCGTCCGGTGGATAGTTTCGAATGTCGGCAAAGTCAAGATCAAGCGTCACCAAAGCCCGCCCCTCGGCACGACAGATATCAGCGATGCGCGTGTCCGGTTGACCATTCAGTCGTTGTTCGGTCACGGTTAGCGCATCATGAGTATGTTGACGCAGCAGTTTTACGGCATCAACGGGCAGGTTTTCATCGACCTTGAAGCGCATCAGGCGGCATCCGGCAAGACCACGATACGTTCACGGGCGAGTTCGGCGGCATAGGCCAACGCGGTCTGAATATCGACGGATTGAAGTGTGGGATAGCTTCGCAGTATGGTGGGGATAGTCTCCCCAGCGGCGAGATTATCTAGTATCACAGCGACTGGAATTCGGGTGCCTTTAATACAGACTTTGCCATGGCAGATGGTGGGATCAACTTGGATGCGGTCTTGCCAGTTCATTGGATTGTTCTCTCTTGAAATTCAGAAATGTCTTAATAACTCAATTGGTTTAATTTGGAATTTATCAGGTTCTTTGGGATTTCGCATGGTTAGCAACCCATTGTAATTCAAGCAAACTGCTCATAGCCGCCAAGGTCTAGGCTCAACCGTTGAAACAGGTGTACCCGGTTGAATACCCCGTAGCAACGCCCTAACAATACCCTGATTTTATGGTTTAGCCCTTCGACAAAACCACTATTCTGCCGCCGTATAAAGTAATTCGTAATCAGGTCCATTTTCTCGTCCAAAGTATTCATAAACCGGTCAAAACCTTCTGCCTTGGTTTCCTTGACCAGCCTAATCCATGCCCGAATCCGCTCTTCCGCCTCGGTTTTGGTCTGTGGTGTGTCAAATATCTTGGTCAGCGCATAGCCAAGGGCATAGGTCAGGAACAAAGCCGGCGCGTAGGTAAACAGCAATCGCAGGGTGGCCCGCTCCTCTTCGTCGAGGGTGTCCGGGTCTTTGCGCACCAGCCACATCGAACCCTTGAGCTTTTTGTATTCCTCCTCTGCCAGTTCCCGTTTCAGTCGCCCCATTTCTTTCTTCCTGAGCGTGTCCACTTCCTTGCGGTAGAGCTTCGCCACATGAAAACGATCCGCCACAACCTCGACATTCTCCCCGAAAACTTCCCGCGCCGCTTCGGTGTAGCCTTCGTACAAATCACTGCACACGCATTGAACAGTGTCGCGCAAGTCCCTGGGTATGCTCAGGAAAAACGCCTTCACCGTGGCCTTCTCGCGATTCTCCAAAACCCCCAGCAGGCGGTTTTTGCCCTCTTCCGTTCGGGTCGAGACAATCGTCGCAAAATCCCGATGGCCCTTTTTCAAGGCAATCTCGTCTATGCCCACGGTCAGCATGCTTTTGAACTCACTCCAATCCACGCCTTGCCCGAACCGGTCCTCAACAATGTCCTCCACCTCGTCGTAGCCTATCTTTTCCTTTTTGCTGACATCTTGAACCGTGCTGTTGACCAGGAGCCTCAATACATGCTCAGCATACGCCTTGGTCACGGCGTGGCGCGGCTCGTACCTGCTTGAAGATTTACGGCGCGATGCTCGTACCCTGAATCATCTGAATGCGCGATGCCATGAGATGCGCTTCAATATGGATATTTCGGGGGGCGTTATCTGAGATTATTCCATGAAGCGATGTTGCCGGGGATGAAAACCGCGCAACTACGCATCGGCGATACCAGTTTGAACTTGTCCACACATGAAAGTGTCAAGTAGCACCAACCTCCCCTTACCAGAAAGTCCGCCCGTCACCTTTAATCCTTGACCACATCCTCCGGTGCCGACGCCGTAAGGATGCGTTCGCTCCACCGCAACAGAGCTTCCGCGTCTGCCGACCGTATCCGCTCCCGCAAGGCATCCGCCAACGGCCCAAAGCGAAGTTCCAGTAGCCGTAGCAGCAACTCGGCTTCTCCCTCCTGCCGACCCTCCTGCCGACCCTCCTGCCGACCCTCCTGCCGACCCTCCTGCCGACCCTCCTGCCGACCCTCCTGCCGACCCTCCTGCCGACCCTCCTGCCGACCCTCCTGCCGACCCTCCTGCCGACCCTCCTGCCGACCCTCCTGCCGACCCTCCTGCCGACCCTCCTGCCGACCCTCCTGCCGACCCTCCTGCCGACCCTCCTGCCGACCCTCCTGCCGACCCTCCTGCCG
>QJPH01000381.1 GCA_003242955.1 Candidatus Methylumidiphilus alinenensis | reverse complement strand
AACAACAAGGACAGCATCATCTTCGGTGGATAGGGCGGGGAACCCCCGCCGCCATACGAGGCTTCCAGTGTGCTGACATCCAAACCGTCGACGATGGCCACGACAAAACGCGCTAAGTGATCTTTTTCCAGCCATTCCTGTACAGGAATCACAAACGGCTGGTCACGCTCAATGGGAATGAATTGGTTGCTCATGGCTGAACCTCTGGATACGAGGAATCATCCTAACAGGTTTACACCGGGGAAGTCAGACAGACTCCTAGGGGGCTTTGCCCCCCCCGCGCAGTCAATAAAAATAACGGCTTTCACGGCATAAAAACGGCTTTCAACCGCCGAAGGTGGCAGTTGAACCTTCCGTTTTTCAGCCGCGAACCTTCCGTGATTTTTCTTTGACCTTGCTACCCCACAGTCTCGCCGACAGCAAGGGTTCAGCGACAGGCTGAACCCAGCAACTTAACAGAAAGAAAGACACCATGAAAAAACGCACTCAAAGAACCGTTTGCGAACCTTCTGGCGTGATATTTGCGATTGACCAAGCTATCACGTTGAAATATAGAGACCATAACGCACTAATTGACCTCTATGATAATGCAAGCAATGCCGACCAAGAACTTATCGACCGCGTTTTGGTTATCATCTGTGGTTACCCCATGCCAACACTTATCGTTCATGCTGAAGAAAACGAAAACTAAGCCGACAGGCTACCCCGCCCAAGGTTAAACCTTGGGCGGGTTATTCTCCCCTCTTGACCATTTTTAATATTACCCATTACAACTCTTACTGAATAAAGGAAACCCCGCCATGAACACGGACGTTTATAGCAAAGTCACAGATAAAATAATCGCCGAGTGTTGCGGTATCAACCCAGGCATTGCAGCAACTCCGTAAGCGAGCGGCGAGACCGCCGCCGGGAACTCAAGCCGGTACTGTCGGTGCGAGAGCACGACCGGCCCGTTCGCTGCATCCTGGGCCACTGGCACCGGCTGCACTTGGACCGGGATCAGTTCCGGCTGCCGGGGATTTTCCTGTGACCGGTAATGACTCAGACGGCCCGAAAACGTGTTGGCGTTAAGCCCGTGCTGCCGGCAGTACTCGGCCTGCGACAGGCCACTGGCCTGCCAACCCTCGATATGTTGTTTCCAACGTGCTGATAAAGCCATTAATCATCCTCCTCAAAACGGCAGAGGATGACGGTTTGTTCAGCAATATGACAGATGGAAGGAACGGACGCTTACGATTGGCGAAGGTATTGATCTTAAAGAATAATAAGAATATGAGAGTAACGCTATGAGTGAAAAAGGCAGGGGAAAGGGGAACACTAAGAAAAGAAGAATGTCAGCCGCAGAATTTGAGGCGGTTGTCCCGCTTTTGAGCATGTCGGAAAGCCGCCTAAATGCGGCTAGGGCCGCATTAGTCGATAACGAAAAATTGGAGGACATCGCTAGGCCGCACGGTTGGGACAAGCAGACCGTGGGCGGTGCTGTGAATATCGTCTGGAAGGCGTTCCAAAAAGTTAAGGAGTCGTTGCGCCTGGCTGAACTTGGCGGGGTAAGCTATCTTAGGGATGAATTGGATTTGCCGGACGGGTGGAAGCGTGTTTGCATCGACGCGCCAGAGTATTTGATTGAGATCGTTCAAGCCGAGGTTGAAAGGCTTAAACGCGCTAATTCTGTTGATGATTCCAGCCAATAAAAAAGCCCGGTGTGGGCAAGCCAAACCGGGCCAAAAGTCATCTTAAGTTTAGGAGTTATCCTAAAGGTAAGGTCTTCGATTCTACCATTGTTTGGTAGGTTTTTGGATTTTTTGGTTTTGCTCAAAAAGCTTGGCGGATGCGGCTGTGTCCCGCAGTCGGGCTTTCCCTGCCCTCGTCCCAACTGCCCCCGGAGTCATCTGGGGCCGCGCTCCCTGCGCGGGAAGGTGTGAAATCCTTTTTTTGTTGCTCCTTGGGGACTGTGCGTCTTCGTTCCTCGACGGCACAGACCCCAGCCGCAAAGGCGAACCCCAAAATCTGGCCGACCGCTGGCGCGGACGGCTCTCCAAGCAAAGGCCCGAGCCTTGCCAATCCGCCGGCCTGATTTCCGTGAAACGCCGACAGGCGACCGCTGGCTTGCGGTTTTTCGCGTAGGCGAAAATATTGGGGTTGGTTTTGTTCGCTCTCAAAAACTTACTATAATTCCACCGGCACTCCATGCTCTTTTGATGAGTTCAATATTCGCCTTGGGCATTTTGAATTGTGCGGCGACTTTTTCTAGCGCGGATTCTACTGTTTCCCCTTGTTTTTTGTAGTTGTTGCCTTCCAGTATCATTTGTTCAGCATCTCTGAGGTGTTGTCCGTCTCTTAACGTTTTTGCCACCTTGCGGATTTTCTCTAAGTCTATTGGTTTGTTAGACCATGTGTATTCCTTTGGTCTTTCTTTCACTGGCTTTTGGTTTGGCCTTTGTTCGCCGGTTTGCCAGTCGTCAGCTTGCCATTCGTAATGGCTGGTCGGTTCTGTCTTGATTTTGCCCGTGTTGCCTAGGGTTTCATCGGCAAGATGTTTGTTCCAATGTTCATCGGCTTTGGACCGCGCTAGGGCTTCCGCTTGGGTGATTAGGTGATTTCCAATAATGAATCCACCAAAACCGAAATGAATTGTCCACGAGAATCACAAACACCTTCTTCGCAAATCACCTTGCCAAGCTGGAGCTTGGCGTTCCTTCTGGGAGCGCCAAGCACCAGCTTGGCCTTTGGATGGGATGTTCTTTATTGGATATTACCTTAGGTCGTCTTCGTGCCAATGGCTGCACCATCTTTTCATTCTGGGGGCCAGTGTGATTTGTTGGCGCAGCTTTTGTGGGTCTATGTCCCATAGGCTTTCATCGCTGATGTCTATGGTGAATTCGGCATGTTGGGTTTGCTTCGGGCCTTCGGTTTGCCATTTGGCGTTGGCGATCAGGCGCGTGTAGATTTGTCGCCCGTGTTCCATTGTCAGAATTACATCGGCAACATCGACCTGTTCGATGTTTTGGATTTTCATCCTTTGCGGCTGTTCTGTGACTTCCGCCTCGAATGGCATTCCGTCTTGGGCCACTGCCTTTCCTTTTATTAGCAGTTCCGGCAGTTCTATTTCGGTGGATTCCATGAGTGTTTTGATTGTCGCTTTCAAGATGGCTTGTCGGGCGCAGTCTTCCAGGATCGGTGCCTTGTCGTGCCGGAAATATGGCCGGTGCTTTGGGTTGGGGTTTTTGGGGTTCACCGCTTCCATTGTTGCATGGTATCCAGTGCATACGCAGTGACAGGCTAGGCCAATTTCAACCTCGGATATGTGTCGGGCCGCGCCGGTTTGCGCATCGTCTGCCCATACGATAGGTGCGTCTTTCATTGCGGGGGTTTTGCTTGTTGGGATTTTTGGGTGTCTGCTAAATTATGCCATGCGGTTTGGGTGTAATATGGCGGGAGTAAAGGGATTAACGGC
>QJPH01000137.1 GCA_003242955.1 Candidatus Methylumidiphilus alinenensis | reverse complement strand
GGATTTTTTGCCGTATGGCTCCTTCCTTGCCCATGCGAAACAACGCCCCATGCGGCAACACCACCGCCATGCGGCCCGACTTCGGGGCCATAGATTTGATCATGTGCTGCACCCAGGCATAGTCGCCGGTCTTGGCGGGCGGCATCCCGGCAAAGTTCCGCCCATAAGGATCGCTGGCCCAAACCTCGTCGCCCCATTTTTCCAGAGAGAACGGCGGATTGGCGATGACGCAATCAAAGCTGGCGAGGCGGTCGCCAGTAAAAAAGGCCGGGGTGCGCAAGGTATCGCCGCGCACGATTTGAAAATCCGCCGCACCATGCAGGAACAGGTTCATCCGGGCGATGGCGGAGGTGGTGAGATTTTTCTCCTGGCCAAACAGCTTGCCCCACAAGGTGCGGTCGTCGCCGTGGTTCTCCTTCACATGGTGGATGGCTTCCAGCAACATGCCGCCCGTGCCGCAAGCCGGATCGTAAATGGACTCGCCTTCTTTCGGGTCGAGGATGTTGACCATGAGTTTCACAACCGAGCGCGGGGTGTAGAATTCGCCCGCCTTCTTGTTGGTCGCATCGGCGAATTTTTTGATCAAATACTCGTAAGACTGGCCGAGAATATCCGCCTTGGCCGCTTGATTGCCTAAGTTGATGCGCGAGAAGTGTTCAATCAAATCGCACAGCAGTGCATCGGGAAGCCGCTCTTTGTTGGTCCACGCGGCATCGCCAAAAATGCTGTACAGCGTTTCCGGGTTGGCTTTCTCAATGCCGCGCATGGCTTTTTGCAGGGCTACCCCGATATTGGTGGTGATGGCCCGCACATCGCGCCAATGGCAATCTTCCGGTACTTGGAAACTGTAGTTCTGCGGGAACAACGCATATTCCTCGTCACCGCCCGATTCCGCCAGTGCGGCTTGATGCTCCTCATCATGCACGTCGGATAAGCGCTTGAAGAACAGCAGAGGGAAAACGTAGGTCTTGAAGTCTGCCGCATCGACCGGCCCGCGCAAGATGTTGGCGGCTTCCCACAAGTGGGATTCAAGCTGGCTTAGGGTGATGTTGGCTACGGTCACTTGCTGGGCGCAACCTCAAAAATAACAAATTCCGCATCGCTGCCGCCGACATTTTTCACGGTCATTTCTTGCCCGCTTTCCCAGAACACATCGCCAGGTCCGTAAACTTGGGTTTTCCCAGAGTCTTCTATCTTTAAGTGTCCTTTGATGACATACCGGGGGCCTTGGCCTTCATGGGTATGTAGCGGGGTTTTAAAGCCGGACGGGAACTCCACCCGAATGACGTTGACCACGGCCTGTGTGGCAGGCAGGGTAATTTCCTTTTTCAACAAAGATTGCCGGGAAGGCATCGTTTTGCCTTCTTCGGCCACGACATTGCCGGTGGACAATAAGCCTGCCATTCCAAGCAGGCAGATAAGCGGTGCAAAGCGTTTCATTGTCAAACCTCGATAGGTGGTTTCGATTGTGGAATTATTCTGCATCCACCTTCCCTTTGGCGGGTCTGGCTGCGACGCGGGCATTATCTTCACAGTATGCGAAGTGCGTTAAGTTTAACCGAGAACCCCGCCGATTGCTGGACATCGGGTTATCCACAGATTCTGTGGGCAACTTTGTGCCTAGGCTGTCAAACTTCGCTGATTCTGCGGCCTAAGTCCACTGTACAAAAAATGACCAACTCATTACAACGCGCCAAAAATATTACTGCTTTGACCTCCCTTATATACGACTCGGAATTTTCGCTTAAGCGAAAAAAAACGGATGGGGGGCATCTGTAAGCTGTCCGGGCAGACGACCCGGAATCGTAAGGTTTACGCTATAAAATACTATAGTCCTATAGCAATATATAAATATATCTACATATCAATCTAGCAATCTATCCTAGGCATGTCTTTCCTTGTCAAGGTGTGCTGTCTGCGGAACGTTGTATTTTGCAAAAAGATCGTTCAACGCCTCGGCCAAAAGATCGTTAATTTTCTTACCGTCATTGCGCGGGTCGGCTTGCAGTTGCGCCAGAGAACGGCGAACGGCACGAGGGAAATGTGCGCCAATCAGCACGGTCGCTTTTGCATCGGCTCCCTTGCCTTTCCGTACCTCGGCAGGCTCTTTTTCCTCGGCGGTTCCGGCAAGCCCTTTAAGTTGCGCCGCGCCCTTTTTTAGTGTGTTTGCCATTTCGTATATTCCTAGCTTTATCTAATATTTTAGAAATATAACTGTATAGTTCTATAAGTTCAAGCGCAGCCTTGCTTTTTGGGTCAAGCTCGTTGGGTGTCTGGCCTACATTCATGCTGTCGCCGTAAATGCTACGGTGGAAGAGCACCACGGGGGCAACCTCCAAGCCTTTTTCCTCCACAAGTTCGGCGGTGTCCTTGTGCCGCGTTCCCTGTACGGGTGCGGCGTTGATGACAATCACTGCGCGTGGGTTGTTGGCTTGCTGTAGCACCATCTTAATGTTCGGCAGGGTTTCAATGTCGAACATCTGCGGGCGGATTGGCACAAGCACAAGATCGGCAAGGCTGGCCGCCTCGATGCTGGCCTCGGCGGCTTTACCTGGGGTGTCGATCACGACAAAGTTGAAGCCTTGCTCCGGTACGGCAGGCAAAACGTGTTTCAGCCTCGCTGGCATGCAAGAGATGACTTGTGGATTGTCGGCCTCGCGTCGGTCGCCCCAGTTCGTGGCGGTCGTCTGCTGGTCAAGGTCGATCACAAGCGCCTTGTGTCCCCGTTCGGCGGCGATGACGGCAAGCGCAAGGGCAAGGGTGGTTTTGCCGTTTCCACCCTTCTGTCCGATGATGGCGATTTTTTTCATTGTATAATCCTATAGGAATATATTAATTGAAAGATAAACTAATATAAGGATAAATAAATAATATGCTATAGTCTGATAGCATCAAGAGAAATGAGAAATCCGCCAGAGACCGTGCCTGGGCTGGCCGCGCATGTGTCGGATGTAGCCCCATGCAAGCAAAATACGTCGTACCTTGGATCACCGCATTTCTTGCCGTGGATTATTTGCCGCTAGACAGGATGCCAAGCACCGCCTTCGTATCCGCTTCAATTTGGGTATTTTTGACTAAAACCGCGAAGGGTCAATTTTTGCCTAAAACGTTAGGCTGTTGCCCAATCAACCCGCAATTTTAGCATTGTTGTCCTGTTTCAACGTTACCAATCGCCTGATCATTTCTTCAAGATCAATGACATCGCCGATGTCTCGAGTAAATATTCGGCCAACCCGTATCCGAAAATTACCGGATCAGCCTATTTTTGAAACCTTTTCCCAAGGGATACAGCCATACGTCCTTGATGGGGACGCTCTGCTTGCCGGATGGGCCGAGCTTGCCCCGCCCCTGGGTCTGTCCTACATGGAGCCAGTTGGCCGCCCGGTAACAGGTGCCCGTGAAACGGTCTTTTTCGACAAAGGTTTCCAGCAGCAGCGGGCGGTAGCCATAGCGGTGCT
>QJPH01000560.1 GCA_003242955.1 Candidatus Methylumidiphilus alinenensis | reverse complement strand
AACGCGACGACCCTGCCTGAAATCATCCAAGAAATGTTGCTGACCAAAACCTCAGAGCGCCAGGGCAGGCTGATCGACCACGACCAAGCCGGTTCGATGGAAGAAAAAAAGAAAGAAGGATATTTCTAGGTAGTGCCTGACGTAGCCCGGATGAAGCCGCTTGCGGCGCAATCCGGGTTTTGTTGGCCGTTGTTCCCCCGGATTTCGCCGCAAGCGGCTACATCCGGGCTACAGGCTACACTGTTGCGTAGCATCCCCATCAGAAACACCATCAAGCCAGGCCCGAATTGCCCCGGCCACTGCACCGACCGAGTCCGGGGGCACATAAGTCCAAGGCTCGTAGCTGTCTGTGAGTAACTTGATCGCGCCATAGTCAACCAGCTTGCCGACAATTTCCCGATGATAACGCTCAGTGGCAGTATCGCTAAGATCAACCAGTACTGGCTTGCCGGTATAGGCGGCTTCTGAACACATCGACAGAGAGTCACCGCTGACGATCAACAAATCGGCATGGGCGAGCAGTGCATGGTAAAAGCTCAGATCAATTTGCCGCCAGTCAAAAAAATAATAGCTTAAGCCTTCCAGTTCATCCAGCAAGGCGGCCTGCGCAGATGCCGGGGTTCTGCGGCTGTTCGTAACCACCAGGCAGCCTTCCTGTGATCTTGCGATCTTAGCGACACGCTGCGCCAACCCGGCTGCGTGTGCCTCATTGAATCCGTCACAGTAGCGCGTATTGCCGCCAATCAGCAGGCCAATGATGGGCTTGGGCAATGCACCGAAATAATCTTCATGCTGTCGGTAGGCAATCGCTAGGGTGTCGCGGGTCAGTTTATGCGGTACGCCAAGCAGGGATACAATATTAGCGCCGTTGAGTTGCGGGGACGCGATAAGATCGTATTCGCAAAGGCGGGGGGGCAATTCATCCGGCAATATTGAAGCAAGATAAACGTTTAAAATCTGGCGATCTTCAAACAGCAATTTCAAATCGGCTATTTCGGCAGTGGTTTCCTCACCGGTTCCACTTATGATTAACAGCTTTGGGTTACTGCCTTTTGAATGGCTGGCATAGCGGCCTTTAAGCATTTGTGCATAGCCTAGGGCATCACCGTTGGGCAACGGGATGACTTCGTAAGGGTGGCCTAGGCGTTCTGCGACCCCAATGCGGGCATTCAGTTCACCCGTGTAGGCGCTGTCAACGATCCATATCACAGCTTGCGTTTTGCTGTTAGATTTTTCGTCCTTGGTCATCGTTCATCCGTGTTGAGTGGGTTTGTGGTTGGCATTTACCTTGTACTAACCTGAACTGATATCCTCTGCGATAGCCCGTGCCGCAATGGCACCTTGCGCGATGGCGGTCACCACCGATTGCAGACCCGGACCGGCAACATCGCCGATGGCATAAACTGAGGCAAGAGAGGTACGTTGGCATGAATCAATGCATAAATAACCATCGGCTTGTGTTCCTATATCGGCAAGCGGGCCTAGCGTATTTAGAAACTCGCTATTGGGGGCGAAGCCTATGCGCATAAAAACCTTGTCCACATTAATTTTGGCTGTCATTGAACCCGGCTGGTTTAAAGAAATTTCGATGCCATCCTGAGCCTGCCGGAAAGGTAAGCGTTCACCCCCCCCTGGGAGCGCGGGCGTCTCGCCCGCTGAAATGGTGTCCAAGATGGCCGCGCTCCCAGGAAAAGGCAGAGGGGAGAGAACGCTTACCCGGAAAGCAAAAGCTTCTGTTTCCAGATATTCGACTACCCGTCCCTGTTCAATCAGGGCATTCACCTCTTGGCGAATTATTTTTTGGGCTTTTGGACTTGAACGGATCAGTAGATACGTCAGGGCTGCGACAGAAGCCACATCTTTCACGGTGAAATGGGCATTGTCGCCGCCGCCGATCACCGCCACCGTTTTGCCCCGCAAGCATTCCATTGCATCAAGATGATCGGTGGGAAAACAGCCGACAAGCCCAGCAGCATCAAGCGACCCGAACCCAGGCATGCCACTGAAGACTTCGCCGCCCACGGCCCGTATACCAGTGGCAATGACGAGGGCTTGAACCAGCATGGATGTTTGATGACGATCCGCATCTTGCAAAATCAGCCGGTAACCCGCTGCGGTCGTCTCGACCGCCACCAACTGGGTATTACAAATGACGTGAATATTTTCCTCGACTATGTGTTCGCTGTATAGCTTGGAAAGCTCCGGACCCGTCCGTCCCGGCAATCCCAGCACCCAACGGTTTATTCGATTAGTGTTGAGCAATTGCCCACCAAGTGCGGCATTGCGCTCGATAATGAGGGGGGCTAACCCTAGGTATTTTAACCACAAAGCACAAGACATGCCTGCCGAACCGCCGCCAATGATTCCCACTACTGAATCGCCCTCTGAAGAATTGCCCATCAAGCATCCCCAGCCAGCAATTCCGCCAACTTTCCAGCCCGGTCAAGTGCAGAGAGATCGTCAAACCCACCCACATAAACCGAACCGATAAATATCTGCGGTACGGTGCGTCGATTGGTTTTCTCCATCATTTCCAAGCGTTTGGCAGGTTCGAGATCGACTCTGACTTTTTCAATTTCAGCCACACCCCGCGCCCTCAGCAAACGTTCAGCCATCACGCAATAAGGGCAAATAGCCGTGCTATACATCAAAACCTTAGCCATACGAAAAGTCTTCCTATTGTTTGTAAGCCGTTTACTATGCTTGCAGTACAGGACAAAATCAAGCTTAAAGGGTGTGATGAAAAGTGATGCAGGAGTGCAAGGCTTGCCTTGCGAGGCCATGTGTTGGCAAGGCAAGCCTTGCACTCCAGGCGTAATTTCAAGCGGCACAAAGATTATAAGCATCACTTTTAATCACACCCATAGATTCTGTACAATTTGTCGTATTGAGGTTTGTGGATTAAAATTAGTCCAACATGAAAATACTCCACGCCTTCTGGCTACCCAATTCGACCGACGCATTCGTACAGGATGGAAATTTCCGTCTATGGGTGGAGACAACCGAAATTTCGAATAAATCCCCCCTGCGTTCCCGTCACCCGTGCCAACTGCCTGCGACCGAGTTGAACAGCCTTATGAAGGAACTGGGCATTGTGGGCGATACAAAATTTACGGGTGAAGTCACGCTGCCTTTACCATCAGTCCAACAAGGTCCACTGCCCTGCCCCGAACTGTCACCTTTCCTAGAGACTGATTTTCAGGAACAGTGGGAATTTCAAGACTGGAAAGTCGATTGCTGGAAACTGGACGGGCAACCCATCGCCAGTCTTAATGAATTGCATTTCCAGACGCAATTTCAAAGTCAAGACTTGTTGCCGGGTGCCGACTTCCTGTTTTGGCATTGGTTCGCCCAGTCACTCAAAGCGGTGTTGTTCAAGGACTCCTACGTACCCGCGCTACGCCTTAAAAAAGTGGCGAAGCAAAAAGCCCATGAACTCTACGCGGGTTGGGATTTCGCCACCGAAGCTTACGAAAA
>QJPH01000103.1 GCA_003242955.1 Candidatus Methylumidiphilus alinenensis | reverse complement strand
CTGCAAGACCAATCTGGCGCAACTCAACTACCAGATGGCGAACACCAAAATAGCCGACCCTGACCTGCGGCAACAACTCCAGCTATTCCAAACAGACTGCTTCGGCCCGGCCAGGGCGAAATTCTTTCGCGAACACACAGTATTGCCCACCCATTACAGCCCGGACGACATCGACTGGCCCGGTTCGCAATACTTTCAGGACACGGCCGGTTTTTACGGCGACCCCAACCCGAACCTGGCCCCCCGTGCCAAGGAGGAAATCCCAGGCTTCCCCTACGACACCAACCGGGATTTCGAGTACGGCGGCACAGCCCCGGCATCGGGGCTAGGAAAACCCACTTGCAAACAATGGTGGACTGACGGGACCGTCGGCCTTAGGCAGCGGTTGCTCAGTCAAATCGACCCGGGCAGTCAATCGCAGTTTTCCACTTGGTTCACCGCAACCTACAGCGGAAAAACCATGGCGGATGCCCAAAGCGAGGAAATCCACCGGTTGTTCGTCCAGGAGGTGAATGGGGGGCAAACGCCCGGCTTGGCAACTGTGGCTAATACCCTGCTTAACCCGTTTAATGGGCCAAACACGGTTCCCTTGCTTGCCACCCTGGGCGGCGCCTATCATGCCCTCGAACAGCGGGCCAGCTTTTACGCCCTCCAACAGGCCGCGCCCATCGGCCAGTCCCTGATCCTGATGGCGGTCTACCTGAGCTTGCCGTTCGTGCTGGTGTTTTCATCCTACTCGCTGGAGACGGTGCTGATGGCCTCGTTGGGCATTTTTGCGATCCGCTTCCTGACGGCGCTGTGGGCGCTGGCATCGTGGATTGACAACGCCCTTACCGAAGGCTTGGGCATCCAATGGTGGAAAGGCTTGATACCGGGCCAGGGCGGCGGCATCGCCATACTAGTCTCCCAGATGGCCGGCGCACTCTTGTACGTCGGGCTGCCCATCGTCTGGATGATGGCACTGGGGTGGGCGGGCCATAATCTGGCCGCCGGCGAGGGCATCGCCCACATGTCCAGAGGCATCGGCCAGGCTGCCGGCGGGGCCATCCGGTTCGGCGGAAATCTGCTGAAGTCAAAAATGTCAATGAGGCCAGGAAAGTGACGCGTGTCTTTTCGGTTGCATTCATTCGATTTCGGCAGTGAACGTCGTTTGACCAAACGACCATTTCACAAAACCAGAGGACAGCCAAGGGAACGCAAGGACGGACTCGCTTACAAAGGGCTATAATGGCTGACGTGGGCTTAATGCATAGAAGGCAACAATGATTCAAAACACCACAGACGATGCAATCGAAATCCGCGCCAGCCTTGGCGGGGTCGAGTTGCGGTTTTCATCAAACTTGATGGGCTTTCTAGCCAACCGGAAGGAGTGTGGGCGGTTCCACCTAGGCGACTGGCTCCAGGCTTTGGACGGAGACATGCTGGGACATTTGCAGCAGCTTGCCGAAATGGCCCTGCAAGGTTCGCCCACCATGGGCATGGCGATGGAAGACCTCGCTCTGGTCGTTATGCATGCCCTTGCCGCCGAGCGTCAGGCCGGGGAAGTCATTTTCAACACGGACGAACTCGGCCTGCATGTCGAACTGTTGTGCATGCTGGCGACGCTGGAACGGCTGCGCCGCCGGGGGCTTTTGAGTTACGCAAGCGTCATAAGCATTGAGTTGGATGCCGACAATTCATTCGTCCTGTCGCCGGATGCATTTGCCCAAGAGGATGACATGCGGCGGCAGGTGGCCAGGGGCTTGCACTAACGGGAATGGCTTTTTGCCCACGCACAAAAAAACTAACGCTGGTTGAGAAGCGGATTCGGGCCGGGGACATCCGTGCCGAACACAATCCCCGGATTGGCGATCAAAAAACCTGTCATGACGGAGTTGCTGCCCGAAAACACATATTGGTAGACGTTCATGCCGGCGGTATTCTCCTGGTGCAATTTGAGCTTGATAAACGAGCGCTGGATTGACAAGTAATCTGCCGAGCCCATCTGTGCTGCATAGTCTTTGAAAATCATCGGGCTGGCCAGCAAAACCCCTTCCCTTACCACATGAACCCGTGATTCCGGCCTATTGTATTTAATCAGGCCTGACTGAACCCCCGCCATCAGCCAATGCAGGAACTCGCGGCCTAGCGGATTGGCTGTGGCTTTCCCGCTTGAGCCGCCCGCACTGGCACGTTTTTGACTGGCGGACAGGGTTTCCTCCACCATCGCCCCGGAATTTGCACAGGCATCCAAATCAGAAAGTAGCTGTTCGATGTCTCCAGCCTTATTGCCTTCCAGTACCTCTTGCCGGTGTTCCATGCCCTGCTGAACTGGGACGGGCATCGCCGCGTCCGCATCCTCGGGCATTTCGTCTGCAGAAAAGCCAGTCTCCACCCCGCTGCTCACATCGTTGGCGATCTGCTGTCCGAGCAGTGTCCAACCGATTCACCGATGGCCTTGCTGACAATTTCGCCCAACACCGCGGCCTTTGCATCATCCCCCGAGGCACAGGCAAGCCAATGTGCAAACAGGATGGGGTCTGATTGCAACCATGCCAAGCCTTCGCCGCCGACGAGATACGGGGCTAGCATCAAGCCCGCACAAGGCTGGCAACGCTGGTGGCCATGGCGGTGAAACCCAACCTTATACCAACGTGCGTTAGGATTGGAGCCAATCCCACCCGCCCAGGGATTCCAGCCCCAAGTGCTGTGATCCTCCCCAAAGACCGTTACCACCTGGTTCAGGGACGGATTGGCCGCATCATGCAGCAATGCAAGCGTGTAAATTGCATAGGTCCAAAGCGACTTTTTCAGCACCGCTTCCTCGGGAGGCGCACCGGGCGGCAGCAAATGGCCTTGGCGGATGCGGAGGGCCGCAGCGGCCACACCCAGGCCATGGTCCAGCGCCCCGCCGGGATAGGCACGGTGATGAACCTCGGACGCGGGCAACTGCTGCGACCATTCCGCGAAACGCCTCAGCATGCTAAGGTAATATTGCTCGAAATGCAGGGGGGTCGTGCTGGCCAGTTCCTCGATCCTGTTCACATATTCCCGGCGGGCCGACAACAACTCCCGTGCCGACAAAACCGGGAGCGTCCCTGGCACAGCCGGGGAGGGAGGCGGCGAACTTGCATTGACAGAAAAATTTACAGGCGTGGGGCTCCCTCCACTGAGAAAAAGTTTGCCAAGTTTGCCAACAACAATTTCAAACATGTAGTCCCGACCCAAGGAGATGTATAGTGACAGAATCGCAGGAAATCAACCTGAACAGTATAGCCAGATTAACCAAAACAAATGATACAGGACCGCCTTCAACCCTCGTCGAACTTTATGAAAGATATTGTCATGAAACCATCCTGAGGGCTGCAAGCAAAGAGACCTACGGGGTCGCCGTTCGTGTTTTTGAACGGGATACGGGCATAACCGACCCGCGAGAAGTGACCCACGAAGCCATCCTACTTTGGATGGATAACCTGATAAACCGAGCCAGCCTAATGACTTGGAATACCTACCGT
>QJPH01000105.1 GCA_003242955.1 Candidatus Methylumidiphilus alinenensis | reverse complement strand
GAGTTTGTGCCGCCTATCAGGATAGTCGGGCCGGTCACTACTGCCAAGGCCGCTGAGTTGGTCAAGGTGCCTCCGCCGGTGACCGCCACCTGGCCGGTAGTGGCGGTCACCGTGCTGCCGCCCGTCAAGGTGCCGCCCGTCACGGTGACGTTGCGCGTGGCCGTGGTCGTACCCGAAGCCAGTGAACCGCCTGCGTTCACAATGACATCACGGCCCGCTGTTGCGGTAGTAGTCGATGCCGTACCTTCGATAGTGATGTCACTTGAGTCGGATTTCACTAGCGTGGCACTGGTGATAAAACCACCCGATTGAACGTCCACCGTGCCGTTCGCCCCCGAAGCTTCCACATTCAACGTGCTGTTGGTGCCCACCAAGTTGCCGCCACTCTGCACGGTTATCGCCCCTTGGCTAGAACCAGTGGCTTTGACGGTGAGGCTCAACCCATTCGCCGCAGTAATATTGGAGTTTGTGCCGCCTATCAGGATAGTCGGGCCGGTCACTACTGCCAAGGCCGCTGAGTTGGTCAAGGTGCCTCCGCCGGTGACCGCCACCTGGCCGGTAGTGGCGGTCACCGTGCTGCCGCCCGTCAAGGTGCCGCCCGTCACGGTGACGTTGCGCGTGGCCGTGGTCGTACCCGAAGCCAGTGAACCGCCTGCGTTCACAATGACATCACGGCCCGCTGTTGCGGTAGTAGTCGATGCCGTACCTTCGATAGTGATGTCACTTGAGTCGGATTTCACTAGCGTGGCACTGGTGATAAAACCACCCGATTGAACGTCCACCGTGCCGTTCGCCCCCGAAGCTTCCACATTCAACGTGCTGTTGGTGCCCACCAAGTTGCCGCCGCTCTGCACGGTTACCGCGCCTTGGCTAGAACCAGTGGCTTTGACGGTGAGGCTCAACCCATTCGCCGCAGTAATATTGGAGTTTGTGCCGCCTATCAGGATAGTCGGGCCGGTCACTACTGCCAAGGCCGCTGAGTTGGTCAAGGTGCCGCCGCCGGTGACCGCCACCTGGCCGGTAGTGGCGGTCACCGTGCTGCCGCCCGTCAAGGTGCCGCCCGTCACGGTGACGTTGCGCGTGGCCGTCGTAGCGCCCGAAGCCATTGAACCGCCTACGTTCACAATGACATCATTGCCCGCCGTGGCGGTAGTAGTCGATGCCGTACCCGCAATGTTGATGTTGCTTGCGTCGGATTTTACCAAGTTCGCTGCATTGATGGATGAACTGCTGGCGACGGTCACGGAACCAGTGACAGCTTCCACGGTCAGCAGGCTGGTGGTCGTTCCCGTTAGTGCGCCGCCGCCACTAACCATGACTGCGCCGGTCGTTCCATTGGGGTCGGCAGCAGTCGCCTTGACTGTCAGGGGCTGACTGTTCGCCGCCAATATCTGAGAGTTTGTGCCATCCACCAATACAGTGGGTCCAGTCACCGTCAAGGCCCCAAAATTGGTCAGTTCGCCGCCGCTGGTAACCGCCACTTGGCCGGTACCTGCCGTAATCCCCGCGCCACCCGTCAGCGTGGCATTCGTGCCGCTTACCGTCACATTGCGCACCGCCGTGACAGTATTGGAGTCCAGTGCCCCATTCATAGTGATATCCCGGCCTATCGTTGTGCCTGTGGTCGCCACCGTACCCGCTGTGATGCCTGTGGCATTGCCTGCCACCAAGACATCCCCGGCTGGGGAAGTAGCCTCAAGTGTGCCGTTGACGAAGACGGTCCTGCCATCGACTTCCAAAACGCCATCGGTCGTCCGCTGAACCGTGCCACCCACATTGACCGTCCCAGATGCATTGGTAGCTTTCAATACCATAGTGCCGGTGCTGCTGAGATTGACGTTGCCGCCTGTGCCCACCGTCAACGCGGATACGGCAGGGAGCGTGGCATCGGCACCGGTGGCTGTGATTAGAAGATTACCGCTGGTGACAGCGACCGGTTTCGGGTTAACCACGTTACCCACGGTTACACTGCTTCCAGCCAAAGAGAGTGTGCTGCCAGCCCCGCCGTCGTAGGCCAGTCCATTAGCATCGACGCTCAAATTATTGTTGACAGAGGTGAAGGTTACGTTGCCTGAATTGGTTTTTTGATAATTGAGGCCAGCCCCAAGTTCCGCGACGAGGGGAGAGTTATCCGACTGCACGATCAAGTTGCCGGTATACCCTCCCCCGCTGGTTCCACTGTCTATCACCCTACCGTTGACCCCGAAAGCGATGGTAGGGGTTGTTGCGGAGGTGCTTGTCGAATGGATGGTCAAGTCGCCGTTGCCGGTTTTGGTGACCGTATCGTTCAAATTCACACCCCCACCTTCCAAGGTGAAGTTGCCGGCACCGGCATAGGCCACTGGCTTACTGACAGTCAAGGTGTTGCCGGCACTAAAAAGCACCGAGCCATTGGTCTTTTGGAAAGCCGCTCCCGATCCGATGGCGCCGAAACTACCCGCACCTAGCGTGATGGAACCTTGATTGGACAGAATGCTCATATTGCCGGTATTACCGCCGACTATCGTTCCGTTATTCGTGACTGATAGGGCAGGGAGTGCGCCAACGCCTGTTGGATCGCTGCCGGTGGCCTTGACGGCGAAGTTGCCAGAGCCTGTCGCGCTGATGCTTGAAACGGGACCGTCGACTGAAACATATTGGCCGGTCACGTTGAAGTCGGCGTTGCCGGTGTTTTTGATCACGCCGCCCGCACTGACCCCCACGGTTCCGGTTATGGACGTAGTTCCAGCCGTAACCCCAGAGCCGCTCGTCAAAGTGGCACCCGTGCCATTCACGGACACATTCCACCCTGCCGTGACAGTGCTGGAGACCAGCGCCCCGTTCACGGTGATGTTTTGGCCTGCCGTGGTGGTTCCGGTGGTCGCCGCCGTGCTTGGGGTGAAGCCTGTTGTATTGCCTGCTATCGTGATATTCCCGCTGGGAGCCTCAAGCAAGCCGTTGACAAAGACCGTCGCCGCATCAATTGCCAGGATGCCGTTGAAGGTGTTCTGCTGAACCGTACCCATCACATTGACCGTCCCTGCGGCATTGGAAGCGATCAACTGCAGTGTGCCAGTGCCGTTTTGGATGATGCTGCCGGAACTGCCCACTGTCAAGGCGGATACGCCAATCGCATCAGCACCGCTGGCTTGAACGGTCAAGTTGCCGGAGCCTGTCGCGCTGATGCTTGAACCGGAACCGTCGACCGAAACATATTTGCCTGTCACGTTAAAGTCGGCATTGCCGGTGTTTTGGATCACGCCACCCGCACTGACCCCCACGGTTCCGGTTGTGGACCCAGTCCCAGCCGTAACCCCCCCCGAGCCGCCCGTCAAGGTGGCACCCGTGCCGCTTACCGTGACGTTGCCCCCCGCCGTGACAGTGTTGGAGTCCAGCGCCCCGTTCACGGTGATGTTTTGGCCTGCCGAGGTGGTTCCGGTGGTCGCCGCCGTGCTTGGGGTGAAGCCTGTTGTATTGCCTGCTATCGTGATATTCCCGCTGGGAGCCTCAAGCAAGCCGTTGACAAAGACCGTC
>QJPH01000106.1 GCA_003242955.1 Candidatus Methylumidiphilus alinenensis | reverse complement strand
GTTGAACCAAGACGCCAGGCACTTAGGGCCACGGGTGGTCCAGGTGCTTGGCATTACATCCTTGTGGAGTAAAAATGTCCGTCCTATATGTAACCGAATATGCTTCCCAGGGCTTAGATAGCCGCAATTCTCCTATGGTGATTGCGCTTGAGCCAACCCTGGCAGAACAGATTTTTACCATCAGTGGCTCCTCAACTGCTGTAACCAATCCCTTCCAGTCAGGTACTACCTACGTCCGCATCCATACCGATACGATCTGCTCTATTGCCTTTGGAACCGCACCAGTGGCGACCACCAGCATGAAACGCATGGCCGCTAACACAACTGAATACTTTGCCGTTCCACCTAATAAGGGCTATAAGGTTGCTGCCATCACCAACACCTAAGAGGTTTCAATGATCCCCCAAATGATGCCAACTCCACCTCCTCTTGTTTTGAATCAGCTTGCTGATTTGGTTTCGTTCTTTCGGAACATTGACCAGGTGGGCGATTTGGTCAAGCAGCTTCAGGAGGCTACCGCTTCTAATAATGCCTCCCTTGAGCTTCTTGAGGGGGCCAAAGTCAGTTCCCAAGCCCTCGCTGATGAACTTGCCGCTAAACAGAAGGAACTTGGCGACAAGGAAGAGGCCCTAAATGCACTTCAGGCAAGCCTCAATGATAGAGATAAGCGACTTGCCGAGACTGAAGCGAACCTTAACGGCGCGGTCAATGGTTATCAGGCTCAATCCGCCGCCTTCCAGGCTTTCAGGGACAAGGAACAGTTGGAACTCGCCTCCATGCGATCCCAACAGGAAGCCCTTTTGAATGAGGCGATGGCAACACGTGACGCTGCCAACAAAATGCAGGCTGAGATTCAGGCTAAATCCAATGCCCTTGCTGCCCTGATGGGGACTGTGGTCACGGGTGAATCCCACATGGGGGCTTAAATGACCCTGACCATTGCCCAGACCTACCGGCAGAGTGAACTAAACAATTACGCTACTCAGTTCGGCGCTGCTGCTCAGATCGCTATTTTCAATGGCACGGCCCCGACTGATGCGGATACAGCCTATAGCGCCAATGCGATCCTCGTTTCCCTGCCTTACACGGTAACAACCCCGTTTGGGTCTGCGACTGCTGCCAAACCTTCGGTCATCACGGCTGCGGCTATCACGACCACCAATGTCTTTGGAACGGGCTCCTATACGGCAACCTTCTTCCGATCCTTTGCCCAAAGCACAGGTGGGGTAACTACCCTGACCGCTGGGTTGACCTATGCGATTCAGGCCCTTGGTACCACCACAACTGCTAATTGGATTACGGCGGGTCTTTTGGCTGGAACTGGAACTGCTGTGGTTGGCATGTGCTTTATTGCTGTGGGTGGTGCCTTGACTGGCTCTGGAACTTGCTTCTTGATGAATCCAGTTGAGCAGGGGACGGTTGGTGCTGGGTCTGGTGACTTGAGCCTGAATACCGTGACACTCTCGGCAGGCGGTCCTCTCCAGATCACCAGTCTGACGCGGAGTATGTAATGGCCCGCCAATACTTCTCTGATGGTCCCTTTGTAGATCCCCCAGTGGCTTCGGGGACAGCCCTCGTTTCGACATCTTCTGAGGCACTCTGGTTAGCAACACAGTTCACTCCGATTTTTGCCAACGACCCGAAGGCGGGTAAGATTTATGTGGTTGAGGCGGGTGGGATTATGACCACCAGTACCTCTGGAACACTGATTATTGCCCCACAGTATGGAGCTTTGGGAGGAACGACCCTTGGGGTCTCAGTAACCCAGACCGTGGTTGTTTCACTTACCAATGTGCCTTGGTATCTTAGATTCGTTCTGGTCTTTAGGACTATCGGCGCTACGGGTGCCAACTCTACTTGTATTGGGACCGGAACATTCAATGCCTCTGGTGCTGCCGCTACTGCCGGATCGTCCATCGTGATCCCCTTTGGTGGAACAAGCGCCACGGTAGATGCAACAGCTAATAGTGGTATCACGATAGCCAAGACCTTGAGCGTGGCTGGTTCTATGACCACACAGTATGCCTTTATCCGGAGTTTGAATTAAATGCCCATCTTTAATACTTCCCAGGGGGCACCGCATAAGGGCGGCCAAGGAAGAGTCCCGACATTTGATAACCTGGTTAGGTTAGGCTCTCTCGCTTCCATCAATGCGGTTAGTGGGAGTAGTACAGATAGTCTTACCATAACGGGAAGTTCAGATACCGGAATCCATTCAACTGCCGGAACAAGTTCTAGCGGCTTGTCTATCCTTGCGGCTGCGGCTGGGATCCTTATCACGGCTGGCCTAAGTACGGGAACTTTGTCTATCACAAGCGCGGGTTCTGGGCTTCATGGCGAAATCGGGACCAGCGCGGCATCCCTATCCATATCTGGGGCCGCATCTGGAAGCCAAATCAACCCAGGGTCATCCACGGGAACGCTTACCATCAATGGCGTGGCTTCTGGGAATGCCAGCGGTGGAACCACCACGGGCACCTCGGCAGGAACCATCACCATCAACGGTGCCTCATCTGGCCTTCAGTGGGCAACTGGAACGTCTTCTGGGTATCTGACCATCGCTGCATCGGGTTCTGGGACTCATTCCACCACTGGGACAAGTAGCGCCCTATTGGCTATTTCTCCGAGCGGGACTGGAACCATCGGAACGACTGGAACATCAAGCGCGGCCCTATCTATTTCAACGCCTGGAGACACCGGGTTAGTTGTAACCTTCGGGACTTCAACAGGAACCCTTGCAATTCTAGGTGCTGCTTCTGGGAACAACGGAACCACAGAGACTCCAGCCCCCCTTGTGGGCATGATGGCCAATCACGGAACCCTCCTTGGGAGGTCTTAATGAAATACCTTGCCCGTTTCCTAGACTCGACTGATCCTAGCGCAAGCCTGAAGCATCTTGCATATGCAGCAGTCGTATGCGCCGGGATTGGTTGGCTCTCGTACGATCTGGCCCTCAAGGAAACCAGTGGGACCAAGAGGGGCATAGATGCGAATTGGTGCATTGCTTTCGGGATGCTTCTTGGTGCAGTTACCACTGGAAAGATCGTCGGATCAGGCCCAAGCCCTGCCCCAACTACTGGAGCAGTTCCTACGACAGTGGTGGAATCCAATGTTTAAGTGGTTGGGTTGTCTAGCGGTTCTGGCCTTCCTTGGGTTCTGTGGTTGGCTCTGGTGGCAGTTGGTCAAGTCTCTTAGGGGAATGGAATGACCCCTCGGTTGTCTCATATCGTCGCCGGGGCGATTCTGGCAATCGGGGTGGTCATTGGAGCGCTGATAGGTATAGCTCATGTCGCCCAAAAAATCAGTGGTAAGGCGGAAGCCTCCGCAAAGATAGAGGAGAAGAAGGCCGATGCCCACGCAGATGCAGCCAAGGTATCGGATAAGCAAGTGGAGGACATCAAAACCAAGCTGGACATTGCCAAGGCGAATCTGGATCGGCTCACTTCAGAACGCGATGCGCTACTCAGGAAGCTCAAACAACCGCCTAGCCCTGGTCCTGTGGCCCTGCCGCCTCTCCCCGCTA
>QJPH01000459.1 GCA_003242955.1 Candidatus Methylumidiphilus alinenensis | reverse complement strand
TTAACCAACAATCCTTTGATTGCGATAGCCGTCGAACGCTCCTTGGACATGATCATCGGTTTGCTGGCGATACTCAAGGCGGGCGGGGCCTATGTGCCGATTGACCCAAGCTACCCCGCCTCCCGCATCCGTTACATGCTAGACGACAGCCGAGCCCCATTGCTGCTGACCCAGAGCCATTTGACAGTATTGTTGTCATTGGACGGACTGGAACATGACTGCGTGGAACTGTGCCTGGATGCAACCGATGTTGCCGACCAGCCCGGTGAAAACCTACCCGCAAGAAGCACAGCCGAAGATTTGGCGTATGTCATTTACACCTCTGGCTCTACCGGTAAGCCAAAAGGTGTCATGGTTGAAAATAACGGATTGGTCAATTTGGCATTAGCGCAAATTAAGGCCTTTGAAATTGATGCAACCAGTCGAATTTTGCAATTTGCCTCCTTTAGTTTCGATGCTTCCGCCTCCGAAATCAGCACGGCTTTATTGAATGGGGCCAGACTGACTCTTATAGCAAAAGAAACGCTTTTGGATACGGCTCAATTTAGTGCGTTGCTGGTTGGACAACAAATAACTCATGTCACTTTGCCTCCTTCTTTTTTAAACAACTTATCGGAACAGGCATTTTCTGATTTAAAAACCTTGGTGGTGGCTGGAGAAGCCTGTCCTGTTGAGATGATGAAACGCTGGAGTCAAAATCTGCATTTCATCAATGCTTACGGCCCTACGGAAAATACTGTTTGTGCCAGTGCGGCCGTTTGTTTTCCTGACATGGATGCCGTCTCCATCGGCAAGCCCATCGCCAACACCCGCATTTACATTCTCAATGCCCAACACCAACTCCAACCCCCGGGCATCCCCGGCGAGCTGTGCATTGCCGGGGCGGGGCTGGCGCGTGGCTACCTGAACCGCCCTGAGCTTACCGCTGAAAAGTTCATCGAAGTCGAACTGCTTGGCAAAACTGAACAGATTTACAAAACGGGAGACTTGGCGAGGTGGCTACCCGACGGCAATTTGGAGTTTTTGGGGCGCATTGATCACCAAGTGAAACTAAGGGGCTTCCGCATTGAACTCGGCGAAATCGAGGCGGTGCTGGGCCAGTTTGAACACGTCAAGGAAGCCGCGGTCAGTCTGTATGAAGCGGACGGCAACAAACGGCTGGTGGCCTATATAGTGGTCAGTGGACAGTGGTTAGTGGCTAGTGGCCAGAAAGAAGGTCTGGATATTCATGTCACTTCTTCAATGGTCACTGACCACTGGCAACTGACCACTGCCCTCGCCACTTTCCTCAAAGCCAAACTCCCCGACTACATGATCCCCGCCAGTTTCATGATTCTGGACAGCCTGCCGCTGACCCCCAACGGCAAACTCGACCGCAAAGCCCTGCCTGCGCCGGATAAAAATACCCGAAGCGAAAGCGCCCTGCCGCGAGATAACATTGAATTACAACTCGCTTCACTCTGGGAAACCGTCCTGAATGTGCCGTCTGTAGGCATTCATGACGACTTTTTCAGCCTGGGCGGACATTCGTTGTTAGCCGTAAAGCTCATGAACCATATTCGGGAACAATTTTCCGCACGCCTGCCTATAAGCGCATTGTTTCAACACCCGACGGTTGCCAGTTTGGCAGAATTGTTACGGCAAGAAGGCACACGCCGTTTTACCGAGCTTGTACCCATACACAGCACGGGCACGACCAACCCGGTTTATTGCCTGCCCGGCGCTTTTGGTTCGGTGATGTATCTGTACCCTTTGGCCACCCGTTTAGGGGCGCAGCAACGTTTTTATGCCTTGCAGACCCCGGGGCTGGACGGTTCGGCAATACCCGAAACGATAGAAGCGCTTGCCCGCCATCACCTTAAGCTGGTGCGACAACAGCAAGCCATCGGGCCTTACCAACTGGTTGGATATTCATCGGGTGGCCGGGTTGCTTTCGAAATGGCCTGGCAACTGGAGCAGCAGGGTGAGACCGTGTCCTTACTGGTCATTCTGGATGCGAACGCACCAGGTTTCAAGTCATTTAATTCGAGTGAGCTTGAGTGCCTGGAAGCCTACGTACACCTGTATGAACAGATCATGGGTAATAGCCTGAACCTGCCTTCAGAGACAATAAGAACCCTGCCTGACATTGAAACGGCTTATGCCGTGGTGGCACAAACTTTCCTGCAACATCAACTATTATTTGACCCAAAAGCGGCTATTGAGGAACTCAAGGCAATGGTCAACGTGGTTCAAATCACCGGGCAAGCGCTTGCCGATCACCCAATGCCTGGAAAAGTGCGTTGCCCGATTCATCTGTTTCGGGCCAGCGAGCAAAGCGCTGATGATGAAGTGAACGATACCCGTGAAGCATGGGGCTGGACGCAATGCACACACGCGACGGTCACCGAACACTGGGTTCCAGGCGATCATCTGAGCATGATGCTTAACCCCCACGTTAAAACTTTGGCGGAAAAGTTGTCTCGGTATTTGTCAGGCAAGCCAGTGTAGTGTTTCCAGACGACAGGCGGCTCATACTCATAGGACTTACGCAAACGCCGATGACACCGAAGCTTCAACTGTCAGCAATTCTCATTTTGGCGATTATCCGGTAAAGTAGCTGCTAGGCACTGGGCGACGGCAACGTGGCGGTGGCCGGGTGCAACCGCTGGAAGATCAAGGAAAATACGCACAGAAGCCGTTCAGAGCCGCCACAAGCTCGAAACGCAAGCGAGTAGCATGGGGTTTTGTAGCGAGAGGCAAGATTAAACGCCTAAAATCGACCCCAGAAGCCGATAGCAAGGATCGGATTTCACCGATCAGCAAACCTCCCCATTGATCAAGCTTGAAAATATGGTCGTTATGTCTATAATGTACACAATAATTACAGTTTTAGAGAGATGCTCATGAAAACAATGTCGGCCCGTGATGCCAAGACCCGCTTCGGTGAACTCATGGATGCCATGCAAAGGGAACCCGTCCTTTTGACCAAGAACAATCGTCCTGTGGGAATTGTAATTTCCATAGAAGACGCAGCGGATACACTTATACCCGAAATGTTCATGGAAAAAGAACCGGGCTACGATGAGTGGTTTCAAGCCAAAGTAGGCAATACCTTGAAAAACATCCAATCAGGGAAAACCAAGACAAGCGAACACAACCAAGTAATGGAACGAGTCTGGCAAAGGTTTTTCGAGAAAAATAAGCAGGTTTCCGCTTAGATAATGTATTGCTTCACCAAATAACTATGTTTCAAATTTATTGGACAGAAGAAGCCGAACAAGACCTAGAATTCGTACTTACATACTACCTAGAAAATGCCAGTGTTCAAGTCGTAGAATCTGTATATGCTAGGATAAAGGAACAAATCGAAAATCTCAATAATTTCCCGGAAAGAACCCGTCAAGGAAGAGTTATCGGAACCAGAGAGTATGTTTTCAAAAAACTTCCATATACAGCGTTTTCAACATCAAAGAGTTACTTGATAACTTGCATGAAAGGGCAAGACATTCAGTTAACTTGAAGCGTTAACTGAATATCCTTTATTAGGGATATTTTAAAGATGAAAACGCTGTACATAATGATTTATCCCCACTT
>QJPH01000107.1 GCA_003242955.1 Candidatus Methylumidiphilus alinenensis | reverse complement strand
CTTGATGTTGACGACGCCATTGGCAGAACACCTCTTTACTGGCTTAAATATGGCGCCACTTCCAATACGCCCGACGACATCCTAAATGGCATAGAGAAGATAGAATATCTTCGGCAGCACCACATTGAAGATTGGAATGTTCCTGATCTAAATCCAAACCGGCTCAAATTCCTGGCTCAGCTAGGCCAACAATCGACTAACCAAAGCCTACAACGTTCGGCGCCCGAAAGACGGTACCCCATACTGGTTGCCTTTCTCTTACGCACCTATGAAGAAATCATTGATGAACTAATCGAACTGTTTGATCGCTGCCTGGCGGATTGCTATACCCGCGCGAAGGGTGACCTTAAACGGTTCCAATTGTCGGTCGCCAAAACCACCAACACCAAGCTCCAAATCTTCCGCGACATTGGCAAAATAGTCCTGAATGCCGATATTTCTGATTCCGATTTACGGGCGCATATTTATAAAGTCATCCCGGAAACCGAATTCAGGCAAGCTGTTGATGAGTGCGATGGCTTGATCCGGCCTAATGATGACAAATCGTATGACTTCTTGAGTAAGCGTTACGGATACATCCGGGAATTCTCACCAAAATTCCTTAAAATCATGCAGTTCCAGTCGCATCAGGAAAATGATCCGTTGCTCAAGGCCATTACTATTTTGGACACGCTTAATGATGGACATAAAAGAAAAGTATCGGATGATGCGCCCACAGAGTTTATCCAGAAGTCTTGGCAGCCCTATATCAAGGATGAGCAAGGTAAAATTATTCGCCGGTATTATGAAATCGGCACGTTGTGGTCGTTACGCGGGGCACTTCGATCTGGTGATGTCTGGGTGAATCATAGCCGCCGCTACGCCGATCCAGAATCTTACCTTATCCCAAAGGAACTTTGGCCATCCATGCGGCAAGATGCCTGCCGGATACTGGGGCTTCCGGAATCGCCTGAGCAACATTTAAAGCTTAAGCAGGACGAACTGGAAGCGCTGTACCGTGAACTTGACGAGAAAATAGGGCAAGGCGATGGCGTCACAATTGAAAATAACCGGCTTTCGTTGACGCGCCTAAGCGCAGAGGATTTACCCCAGTCCGTTACGGCTCTGCAGCAGACCATCACACAGCGATTGCCTCGCGTGGACCTTGATGACCTGTTGATTGAAGTGGATCAATGGACGCGCTTTCGGGATGATTTCTCTCATGCATCGAAACACTAGGCGAGCAACCCTCAAAATGTGCGGCTACTCTATGCATCCATATTAGCCCAAGCGAATAATTATGGGCTGACCAAGATGGCGGAAATCAGCGGCCTGTCTTACTCGCAGCTGGCGTGGTTTACCAAATGGTACTTACGGGAGGAAACTTTGCAGGCAGGCATCAATCGCCTGGTCAATTATCATTTTCACTTGCCGCTATCCAGTTATTGGGGTGGAGGCACATTATCGTCATCGGACGGCCAACGGTTCCCTGTGGCCGTAAAAGCGAAAAATTCCACGGCCATTCCACGCTATGGGTACGGTCAAATTTTAACGCTCTATTCTTGGACATCAGACCAGCATTCGCAATGGCGATGCAAACCCGAACCCTCCACGGTGCGCGATGCCACTTATGTCCTGGACGGTTTGCTCGATAATGAAACGGAGCTTCCACTCTTTGAGCATACGACCGACACGGCGGGATACACGGAAAAAATATTCGGTTTCTTCGACGGTCTGGGATTCCTGTTTTCACCACGCATTCGAGACTTAAACGATCAACATATTTACTGCGTCGACAAGACCCTTAAATACCAGCATCTAGGGCCTATCATTAAAGGCAGGATAAATATCGAACGCATAGGAAAACAATGGGATACCTTATTGCGTACTTTTGCCTCGGTAAAGTTGGGTTGGGTTACCGCCTCACTTTTTGTCCATAAATTGCAGTCTCAGCCCAGGCAAAGCAGTTTGGCTAAAGTTGTTCATGAATACGGACAATTGATTAAATCGATTTATATTCCCAAGTATATTTGCCGGGAAGAGCAGCGGCGCCGGGTGAGTAAACAACTCAATAAAGGCGAGGCGTTACATGATCTGCGGCAATGGCTATTGTTTGCTGACGAAGGTCAACTCAAAAAATCGCAACGGCAAGAACAGGCCAACCAAGCCAGTGCGTTAACATTGGTGACTAATGCAATCATCGTTTGGAACACGGTTTATATGCAGGCAGTCATTGATCAACTTAAAAAAGAAGGTTACGTTATTAACGAGTCTGACCTTCAGCATATTTCGCCATGCCGATTCGAACACATTAACAAGCATGGAAAAATTGCGTTCAATGTCGATACAAAATGGCAACGGGATTTTCTGAGACCTTTACGTGATCAGGGTGAAGATTAGTGTCTAGCCCATTTTATTGGCAGTTACTGGTTTATTTTCCTTAGCGACGTTTTTTTCAGAAACTCTATTACGACCTCATATATGGGATAAGAAGAATAAATGGGAGAAGACCAAAGATGCCAGTTGGCAGAACCCGTACTTCGACCAAACCGATCAAAATCCCGTCGTTTGCATCAGTTGGAACGACGCGAAAGCCTATTGCGACTGGCTAGCCGAACAGTCCGGCCAGGTTTATGGGTTGTTGACCGAGGCCCAATGGGAATATGCCTGCCGGGGTGGCAACGAAGGGCTTTGGTGCTTCGGCGACAATGAGTCTGAATTAGCCGATTATGCCTGGTATTACAAAAATGCCAACGGGCAGAGTCATCCGGTCGGACAGAAAAAGCCCAACGCATGGCAACTCCATGACCTGCACGGCAACGTGTGGGAATGGTGCGAAGACTGGTATGACGGCGAATTCTACCGTGACTCGGGCAACGTCTCTTCGTTGCCCGACACATCTGATGGATTCGTCGGGCACGATGAAGCTGTGCCCGACCTACCGCTCACGAGCAAGCCACAGCACACTGCGAGCGTCAGCGAGCAGAGTGCGAGTGGCTCTGCGAGTGGCTCCGACCGTGTCGTTCGCGGCGGCTCCTGGGACTACGGCGCCGACATCTGCCGCTCGGCGAACCGCGGCAGGCTCGACCCTTCGTACCGCAGCTACGACCTCGGTTTCCGCCTTTCGAGGACTGGCCCTTTACACTCTTACCCTTTTACCCTTGGCCCCGCCGTGCCGGAAAAGCCCTCCGTGCCTGCATTCATCGCAGGCTTGCGCGACCCGTTCACAGATGGCAGCGAAGGCCCTGCCATGGTCTGGCTACCCGGCGGCGAGTTCATAATGGGATCGGACGACAGTAATCAAAGTGACGAAAAACCCGCCCACCCGGTGCGCGTGGATGCGATTTCCATCGGCCAATACCCGGTGACGTTTGCCGAATACGACCACTTTTGCTCGGCAACACAGCGGAAGCCGCTCGCCGACCAAGGCTGGGGCCGAGGCGACCGTCCGGCAATCAACGTCAGTTGGCAGGATGCGATGGACTATTGCGCGTGGCTCAACCAACAAACCGGCGAGCATTACCGGCTGGCCACCGAAGCCGAGTGGGAATACGCCTGCCGGTCGGGAAGCACAACCCGGTATTGTTACGGCGACGACGAGTCCGGCTTAG
>QJPH01000405.1 GCA_003242955.1 Candidatus Methylumidiphilus alinenensis | reverse complement strand
CTTGCGCGGCGTGTAAAACCCCCTCGGCCCCTCCTCGCGGTAGCGCTTCACCGCCCGTTTGACAGTGACCTTGGGAATGCCAAACACTGCCGAAATCTCCGCCTGCTTGGCGTTGCCGTTCACACAGAACTGCGCCGTGATCATCCTGAAGGTGGCGATGTCGTCCTTGTCGTGGATGAACACCGGCATGTTGCCGTTGAAGTAGGCGACGCGGCCGTCCTCCACGCGGAACGCCAGCAAGTCGCTGATCTGGGTGACGCCTTCGGGGAAAAAGGGAAGTTGGATTTTGGGCATGTGCTCGAACCAATCGGTGGGGCAGATAAGTGTGGCAAGGTCGGGATGACGAAAAAAGGTATAATCTCGGAATCCAACTGCCACGCCAAGCCATCAGCCGTTTTTCAGTGTCATATGACCAGCAAATCTCTGATTTGAAAGCAGTTCAGTCTTAACATCCACCGCTTGGGTTAGACCAAGGGGACAGGTGTTCTGAATATCGAGTGCCTTCAAAGCCCAAGTGATCGGCGACAGCGGAAAATTAAGAATAAAATCCACGATTTTTCTTATAACCGTGATTCCGCACCCCCTTTGTTACAATTGCGATTTTGCAATCGAATTGACCCATGGCATCCACCAATTTTCCTTCCGAACCCGATACAAACCCCTATGTGAGTTACACGCTCGACCATCACGGCCTGGTGGCTGGCATGGTCGATGAACTGCGCCTTGTCGAGAAAATCGATGCCATGATTCCGCAGGACCTTGAGCAGCGCAACGTCTCCGTGGGGATGGCTGTCAAGGCGATGATCTTGATCGGCCTTGGCTTTGTGCAGCGGGCCTTGTACCTGACGCCGGATTTTTTCAGGGGCAAGCCGGTTGGCCGGCTGCTAGGTCAGGGCATCACCGCCGAAATGTTGAATGATGACGTGATGGGGCGCGCACTGGATGCCATTTTCGCGTTCGGGGTGGAGCCTTTTTATTACCTGCTGGCATCCGGTGTGGTGAAGCAGTTGGGCTTGTCCGGCGCGGGCGGCCATCTGGACTCGACGAGCTTCCATGTCGACGGCGACTACAACAGCGGCGACGAGTCGGTGGCGGAGGGTGTGGTCCGCATCCGCCAAGGCTACAGCCGCGACCACCGTCCCGACCTGAACCAGGCGGTCCTGCAACTGGTGAGCGAAAACCAGGCGGGCATTCCGCTGCTGATGGCGGCGTCGAGCGGCAACGTCAACGACCAGGCGGGCTTCCTCGACCTCATCAAGCGGCACAAGGCGCAGCTTGATGGCGGTGGACTGCAATATCTGGTCGCCGACAGCGCATTGTATGCCAAGAAAACATTGGCAGAACTCGGGGAAATGACATGGGTCAGCCGGGTCCCCGAGACGTTCGGTTCGGCAACCGCACTCACCCAAGCAGTGGCGGGCGACTTGGCGGCCAGCGGAGAGGAGATGGCCTGGCGCACCTTCTGCGTCGTCGAGGCCGGGGTCCGGCAGCGCTGGCTGGTCGTCCACAGCCGCGCCGCGCGGAATCGTGCGGAAAAGACCCTGCAAAGGAAGCACCTGTTGCAGGGCGACTCCGAGATGAAGGCGTTCGACCGCCTTTGCCGCCAGGGCTTCGCCTGCGAAGCGGACGCCCAATCTGCCTTGGATGCCTTCGCCAAGGCGCTCAAGCTGACCCAAGTCCATGATGGCCGTGTCATCCAGCAGGCCCTCCCGACCAAGAAACGCCGGTCGGCGGAAAACCAGGAACCCGACCCCGTCCGCTATGCCGTCGAAGGCCAACTGGCCTCGCGGACCGACATCCACACCCGGCATTTGCTGCAAAAAAGCTGCTTCATCGTCGCCACCAACGACACGAATGGGACCGTCCTCAGCGACGAACAGGTGCTTGAAGCCTACCGGAAAGACCAGCAGAAAGTCGAGCGCGGCTTCCGCTTCCTGAAAGACCCGATGTTCCTGGCCGCGACACTGTTCCTCAAGTCGGCCAAGCGCATCATGGCACTGATGGCGATCATGACCCTTTGCCTGATGGTCTACGCCGCGCTCGAGCACCGCATACGGCAAAGCCTGGCGCAACAATCGAAGACCTTTCCCGACCAGAAATGCAAGCCCACGGAGCGCCCTACTGCACGCTGGGTGTTCCAGTCTTTCATCGATATCCACATTTTGATTCTCCCGACACTCGCCGAGGTCGTGTTGAACCTAAAAACCAAACATCGGGCACTGCTCGACCTCCTAGGTGATCGCTATGTCGCCCTATATGCCAATTCTGGATAGGGGGTGCGGAATGACGGTTAGAAAGGCGCATGAAGAAAAAGGAGGCGACCAGGAAACGAATGGTTCTAATTTTAGTAGCTCGGCACTTGGAACTGAATTAAAACCGGCACTCAATGATTTGGAAAAGTTGGGTACAACCCTGCGTAAGTTCACAGTCGGGGGCGATTCTGAATAGAATGAGCACGAATAATTGAAAGACCGTAAAAAGTCGGATATAACGATTTAAGTTACTGATGTTACGCAGTGAGCCGTTGAAGCTCGGCAAAACTGGCTTGTAGGGCTTTGATGTAAAGTTTGCTCCTGAGCGCGAAATGGTTGAGTTGATGCTTGACCTTGAGTAGTTCAAGCTTGAAAAACGCATAGATGGACGCGAAAAAGTGGTTGCTTTGCGTCCTGACGGTATGGGTCGGCGAGCGGGCCAGCCCGGTGTTGGATTTGATTGATTTATGAAAGACCTCGACGTTCCACCTTTTTTTGTAGATTGTCGTGATGCGGCCGTAGTCGAGCAGGAGGTCGCTCGTCGCCAGATAGAGGACACCGATGCTTCCGTCTTTGTTTGTAAAGACTTGCTTGGCCAACACCACAGGGAATGAAAGCCCCTTGATGTAGACCTGCAGAACGGTGTTCTCCTCTAACGGGAGCGCGTCCAAGCGGACGAAACGGCCTTGGCGCTTGTCTTCCAGGCTCAGAGCCACGGTGCGATTGCTTTTAAGGGGCATGACGAACTCCTTCCCCAGTTCGACTTTGATGAATATCATGTTCTCTTTGGACGAGAACCAGGTGTCGGCCAGCACGTAACGGTAGCACAGTTGGTTTTGTTGGCACACCCGCAGCATCTCGCGTAGGTGCTCGTTTTTGGTGATGGAGCTTTTGCGCTTGAGCTTCTTGGTTTCTATCTCGCAATACTGCAAGTCCTTGTGGACGATTTCAAACGCCAACGGCAGGTTGACATCGCCCGCGTTATATAGGCAGTTGAGGATGTTTACGCCCTTGACCGAGCGGTTTTTGCTATGGTCGAAGTGCCATGCGATGATTTCGTTTTCATCGCTGTGGGGCTTTTCCTGGATGGTGTCGTCGAAGAGCACCGAGCTGTCGTCCGTTTCGACGGCGCGGACGGTCGGTTTGACCAGTGCCCACAGGTCGCGCGAGGTGTATTCGTCACCTGACAGGAAACGGGTGATTTGATCATGGCTGTACTCGTTGTCCAACAGCAGGGACAGGCCAGTTGCGGTGATCAGCGCGAACGAACTGATCAGATAATCGCTGTACAACTCTAACAAAGGATTTTTCATGGGACACGTTTCAAATAAGCCAGATCAACAGCG
>QJPH01000270.1 GCA_003242955.1 Candidatus Methylumidiphilus alinenensis | reverse complement strand
GTGTAGGGATTCGACGGCCTCGTAGTAGCGGGCCAGTTCGTCCACTGCCACATTTGAATCTGCTTGGATACAGGGTTCGGCGGTTTTGCCTTCCTGTTCTTCACGCCAGCGTGTCAAAGCATGTAGCACCTTGACGGCTAAGTTTTCATTGGTGAACGGCGTGAACATCTGGTCTTTGTGGTACTTGGCCTTAAATGCATCAAGCAGTTTTTGCTTATCCCAGCGACCGGGTTGAGGGTCGAATTCAGATTCAATATCTGGGCGAATGGATTGGTCAATCTCGAAGATCAAACAAGGCTTGTTTGCCGCCTTGGCCGCGTCATATTCCAGTTCGGTGATGGAGAGGGTTTTTCCTTCGGGAATCCAGCCATAGCGGTGGGCGATGATGCCCAGATAAATATCGCAGTCACGGGCAAACCGCTCGCATTCCTCGACGGTGGGACGGGTGCTGGCCGTGAAACGCTCCATGCCGACAGGCTTCATATGGGTGGCACGTTGTACGGCATCATCCACCCACTTGCGCCGCTCTTGGTTGTCTAAAAAAGTGCTGGAAATGAATACCGTGTAGGTTTTCGTGCCTTGTTGCACGGGGGGGTTGCCGTTTTCCATCTTTTCGATCTTTAGTATGTGTTTGCGGTGCGATCCACATGTCGCCATAGCATCAAATTCGGACAAGCAGTCGATCATTAGGACCAAAGCGACTGACTCCTCCGGGCCGCGTCAATAAATATTAATCGCAGCCCTAGCCAATAGGATAACCGCTAAATGTGCCGGGTAGAACCAATAGAACAAATGCCGGTTGCGTTTTAGGCTGACACTGACATACGGGACAATCAAGATGACAGGCAACACGGCAAGCGCCCACTGGTTGGCGTTGATGAACAGGCCCAACACGGCAAGGGAGGCCATGAACTGTGACAACCGCAACACCATAGGCGATTGACAGTAGCGGTAAGCGGTCATGCAGACGGCAACCGCAAACCAATTGCCTTCCACGATGCAGCCACCCGCCATGAATACGAGAATTCCATACCACCGTTTTAACCCACCCTGCTCAAACAGATAAATCGCACCGGTTGCCACCAGCAGCGTTGCCAAGATGTTTATTGGGAAAAACCGTCCATCCAGTATGATATGCGGGATAGCCGCAACCAGCGCGAAGATTGCCAGACGCTTCATGGTTCTAACCGCCGCGCCGTTTGAAAAGGTTTCCGGCCTTGCCAGATTGTAGGCCAACACGAAACCGAATAATGGAAACGACAGTCTGGCGATTGGGAAAACCCAAGGCAAGGCAGAGTGGTACAGGTATTTGTTGACGTGATCCAGAACCATCAAGGCCAAGGCCAGCCACTTCAAGGCTTCGGCAATCCGGCTAGCAGTCACGCCCAGAATACGCCATTTTCTCAATATCGGCAGTCCCCCCAATTTTGTCGGACAAGCCCTTGATACAACGATCTGTTCCCCGACCATGCCTAAGACGGATACATCCTTGCGTGGCAGGATTGCGGGTGTGCCTAGGTGTTGAATTCATGCTTCCTGCAACAGCCCAACATCAATGTTGCGAAATCCTTGACTGGCTGCCTCTTAGGGTTGCCTTGGTCTCTCCAACTGACGGGGGGTGTGAATGCAAAGCCTTGGCGGTTAAGCACCAAAAACCTCCGCATACAGAATGTAAGAGTCAAGGCTGCGATGCTCGGCATCCCCCGCCATGCCGTACTCCTCAACCATTCTTTCGGGGCTTCGTAGTAGACAGTCCTGCTGGTTCCGTTGCCTTGCGCTTCATGTGCTCCGGTCGCATGGGCGTTGCCGCATGAAGCGACCGCAACCCATAGGCCAAGGATGATTGCAAAGGCGGGCTTGATTTAAGTTCGCAATATTTCTTCACCATTCATCTTAAGCGCCATAAAAAATTCACCACGCTGTTCGGCTGGCGCGGCCACGGAGCAGTGACACATCGGGCTTTTGCCGCCAGACAAACCTATCGCCAGCTTCAAATTCGAGTAGCCAATAGACTTTATCGGAAACCAAGTGATCTGCCGCTTTACTTGGCAATTAGTAAATGGTTTCCGATAAAGTCTCATCCATCCCCAGCATAAACAACGTTGCAGTCCTAGCAATATAAGGTGACATGACCTTTACTCTTACTTTTTTGTAACGCCTAAAAACAGGTAAAATTCACTACTGATTAGCAAGTTTCTTCAGCTAGACCAGAAAATACGTCATTCCGGTCAGGGATGCCGGAATCCAGTGCCAAGGACGGTTACTTGCCGAAAATGCAAATGCTTGATTAAAAATACGTTGTGTATTCATGATTGCCATCCATGGACGCTGGATTTCGGCATCCATGCCGAAATGACGGAATAGCTGAAACATCTTGCTAATCAGGAATTCACTTGAATTAAGCAAAAAATTAACCGATAATCTCCTTTGAATATCAAGGATTTATCCTACCAAAAAGCTAAACAATAAAAAAGTGTAGAACAACGATACTCAGAAAAATCCGCCGATTTCTTGATATTGGATGACTGGAAAGCTAGGCAAATCGCCTTGGGTTTGGAATTGCCTATCGTTGGCACGGTTGCCATTTTGAGTAAGGCTACCGAAAAGGGATTGCTTGCCGATTTGCCTATGGTACTGGAAAGTTTAAGATTGGCTGGATTTCGGTTTTTATTGAAAAATGATCTTCAATGACTTTGCCCGCCTCCGCCGATTTTAAGAACGCCCACGGCCCAAAAAGCAGTATATTGCTGCTGCATGACGCACGGCTCGCCGGGGCAAAAAGCTATGATGTACAAATGACACAGGGCGACCCTACCATTGAGTGTTGTGGCAACATGCCACCAACTCGGCAACCGGAATCCACATCCTGTTGGAAGGGCTAACCCCCGCCCAAACCTATTGGATCCGCGTCCGCGCCATCGGCAGCGGCGGCGATGGGGTTTGGACTGATCCGGTGAGTGTACTTATGACTTGAGGGTGGTATTATTGGGAAAATAGGCAGGGTGCGGTGAGCTTCCGAACCGCACCTTTCACCCTTTAGCGATTAGAGAAAGACTACAATGGGATACGCCGAACTGATTGAAAAACTTCAAGACCTACCGGCTGAAAAGCAAGCCGAAGTATTCGATTTTGTCGAGTTTCTTGCCGTCCGCTTCGGTAAAGCAAAGGGTACACCGTATGCTCCCGGCGAGTGGAGCGATGCCGAATTTTCCAAGTTTGCCATGGGTCAGGCTCTACGCGGCATGGAAGACGAACCTGTCTTATACACCCGAGACGATCTCAAGGAACAGTGGAAATGAAGCAATCGGGCCAAATCGTCCTGACAACTTTTCCCTTTACCGACTTATCAGGCTCTAAGCTTCGACCAGTTCTTATGTTACGGCAAGCATCTGTTCGTTTCGACGATTGGCTAGTTTGCATGGTGTCTTCGAGGCTTCATCAGGCGGAATCCGGGTTTGATGAATGGATCAGCCCAACCGATGCAGATTTTGCCGCCACAGGGCTAAAAGTTCCAAGTATCTTACGCTTGTCTCGGCTAGCCGTATTGGATGGCTCGTTATTGATTGGTAGTCTAGGCTCAATCAGCCATGAGCGATTGGAAGCTGTTCGCAG
>QJPH01000397.1 GCA_003242955.1 Candidatus Methylumidiphilus alinenensis | reverse complement strand
CCGAGTTTCGTTGAATCATCAAGCGAGCAAGGATGGAAGTTAAAATACTAATACATGTTTTATGCCACAATTTCATGTTGTTGATTTATATATTATATATTTTCAAAGTAAATAATGTTTGCCATGGGGCTACGGCATATCACACGGCGTCTGCGGCATATCACACACTTTTAGCGGAAATGCATGAGTAACGCGCAAAAATTAGGTAGCGCGGTCTGCAACGGGAAAACCTCATCATTGCGATGATTACCGGCAGAAAGCACGGAAAACCCAATCAAGCCATTCCCAATAGTCATTCGCTGATGGCCGTGCTCTTGCTAACGGCACTCATCGGATTTTGGATATGGGCTTGGCCGGGTTCAAGGTAATTTCCGCTATATGACATCCGGCTACGGCAATCCTTCAGCGCCAGCAATTCTCATTTTGACCAGGTCCGGGCGGGTTTGGAACCCGCCCCTACGAATCGTTGTCCCGTATCCTGTTTATAATGCATTGGTGATTTGGAATTAATTTCCTGCGTAGGGGCGGGTTCCAAACCCGCCCTTATTAATCGAGAATTGCTGCTTCAGCGTCCGGCAGCTTCTAAGAATGTGTCAGTGGAGGTATAATCAGCAGCCTACAACTTAAACCTCACCTTTACGAGACTGAACATGCCGCAATGCTTGCCATCAATGATCCGTTGAATGAGTGACAGCATGATCGATATCAGCAGCCTGTGGAACCGCGCACATCCGCATCTTCAACCCATGCCGGCAACTCTGCCCTTAGCCAAAGAGCAGATGCAAGGCTGCGGCACATGCGGTCATGCGGGAGCTTTCAGAATAGTGGCGCACATACGGTATAGCGACGGTCACTGGCACGAAAACAGCCAAGTATTGCACTGTGCGAAATGCCGTAAATGGCTTCTTCCTGAGGATCAGCTTCCCAATAGAGATGCCGTCCCGACGGCTGTAAATGCCAGGCTTTGGTCCCACTCGCCCACATTTCTTAATATAGAACCCACCACGCGTTGCAACTTTAGTTGTTGGTATTGCGTAGGAAGGCATATGGAGCAAAAGGACATTACCGTCGAAGACTTCAGGCATGTCCTCGACAATTTTCCCACCGTGAGGACCATTGCCCTAGTGGGCGAGGGCGAACCCTTGATGCACAAGGGATTCTTTGAGATGGCCCGCATGGCTACCGACCGGGGCATTCGTGTCGTGACCCTGTCAAACGGTTCAACCTTCAGTTCTTCGAATGTGAAGAAAATTTGCGCGGTGGGCATCGTTTACATTTCGGTGTCGATAGACTCGTTTGACCCGTCCACCTTCGCCGCTTCTCGCATCGGTGGCGATTTAACCCAAGTGCTTACAGGCATCAAGCGTTTGGCGGATTATCGTGACTCCCACGGATTCCAATATCCCAGGATAGGGTTGAAAGGTACTCTGTTCGACCAAACCCAAAACCAGATACCAGCCATCGTAGCTATGGCTAAATCGCACGGCGTGGAAATTTTCGAAGGCTTCCAGCCTTTAAACCCGATGTCCACCTATTTACCGATCTATCCGACCGAAAAGCTAAAGGCTTTGGATACAGATGAAATGGGCCAAGTAACCGCAGCCATCCTTCGTGACTCGGCAAAAGCCCTCACGCAACTGAAATCCGTATCGCAATTTTGCGAGGATGAGGGTATCGCACTTAGCAAAAACGGACGCGGCAACGGGTTGCGGCCAAACTGCGACGAGGAATGGGTTTACGCATTATTGTCCGGTGATATCACACCTTGCTGCCAGATCAAAACACCCATCAGTTCAAATTGGAACCTCACCTCGCACACCCTTGATGAGGTGTTCGCGGATACTCTTTACGAGAATACCCGCTTCAATTTATGGAACGGTTTGTTCCCCGACCACTGTAAGGGATGTTTTAAAACAAATGTGTGAAAGAGTGCTTTTGGAATCTAAGGGAAAACTGCCCAAATGGCTCACCGCTTGGGCAGGGCTTGCGGATGAAACCGAGTTGCTGGCCTTGTTTCGCCGTGCCTTCGGCCAAGACATGGACCCGGCTTTATGGCGCTGGAAATACCAAGGGCTCGATTTTTACGGTGCATTGGTAAGAAGGGAAGGGCGGGTGGTGGCGTTTTACGGCGGCATTCCCCGCACGGTTAGCCTATTTGGTTCGCAGGCCACCGCCGTACAGATCGGCGATGTCATGGTCGATCCTGGAGAGCGCGGCATATTGACCCGGCGGGGGCCGTTTTTTCAGGCCGCCTCACATTATTTACAGCATCGTGTAGGGCTTAGGCAAAACTTTCCCATCGCCTTTGGCTTTCCTTCGCAACGCGCTTTCCGACTAGGCGAACACTTGGGGTTTTACGCCAAAGTGGGCGAAATCATGAGAATCGAATGGCCTGCCCTCAAGGCTTGGCCCAGCCCCCTGTTGCGCGTCCGCCCTTTGAGTGCCTCGCAGGGTCCGGCGGCTGACAGGCTGTGGCTGGAAATGGCGGCTGCCTTAAGTCGGCAGATCGTCGGTGTGCGCAATTTTGCCTACCTGAAACACCGCTATCTTGAACATCCGACGATAAGTTATCGTGTGTTTATGGTTTCCAACCGTCTTAGCGCCAAGCCCTTTGGCATCATCGTGGTCCGTGACGAAGGCGAAGTACTGGAACTGGTCGATGTGGCCGCACCGCCGGAACGTCTGCCGACATTAGTTAAGATTGTCCGCAGACTGGCTTGGAACTTGGGTAAACCCAAGGCTTACACTTGGATCACAGCCCAATACGCAGGGCTTTTTGCCGGCGAAACTGGGACGGTTTTACCGGCAGGAATCGTCGTACCGGCCTTCTTGTGGCAACAGGCCATGCCCCCGAAAGAAATTGATGGACACTGGTGGTTAATGTCTGGCGACACGGATTTCCATTGAGTTGAACCTTCACCCACAGAACTAGACCGACTCGGTTTTAAAAACCGAGTCGGTCTGAGTGTAGTGTAAGTTATCATTTTGCAGCAACCTGATTGTTGGGGGGTGCGCCGAGGAATCCCACGTCGCCGAACCATGCGGTGACGTTTTCCCCTGTGTTGTCGGTATCGGCGGCTAGGGCGATACCGACAATGGGGGGGGCTTCCTCGCCGAAGGCGGCGCGGAAATCGGCGGCTACATCGCGCTGTTCCATCCGCCAGTGACCGGCATGTTGCGGCCCGCTTTCCACAACGATCATCCGCACCCTATTGCTGTACGCGCTCCATGCGTCCAGTCCGGTTGGATGGTGGTTGTCCCATACATAACAGAGCGCGGCGGCGGGTAGTTCTTGCCCATACAATGATTGCCCCAGGCTCATTTTGACACGGTCGGCGAGGGAGAGTTTTTCCACCGGGTAATCGAACAAAACATAGATGCGGGCGGCGTAATCATCGCCTTCCTGGTGTTCGAGGTTGGCCGAATCAAGCATGCGCGACACCTTCCACCGCCAAGACAGCCAAGGGTTCGCCGATGCATCCGCATGGAGTTTATGGGTCAGTGTGGCCGCCGCCGCCTCGGAAACGGCACGCAATACGGTGACATGGTTTTCGTCACTCACCAGATCGAAACGCGTGGCGTTGTCTACGTTCGGCAATAGGTTCAAAGCCCATGGAGCAGGAAT
>QJPH01000158.1 GCA_003242955.1 Candidatus Methylumidiphilus alinenensis | reverse complement strand
CATCCACCCATTGACGATCAGGGCATCCGCATGGGGGGTTTCAAGTGGAATAAGCGCTATAAACCAATCGGGAACCCCTTTGATCTGAACTGGATTGATACGCTTAATCAGTTGCTTGCCGTCAACCGAATCAATGGCGATTTCTTGGTAATATCCGCGATCAAAAATTGCATCTACCATGGCATTCATCGTAGCCGGGTCACTCATGTGCGGTGATAAAGACAGTCCAAGCGAAGTAGCTGCATCTTGCGCGTGGGATTCCAACTGTCGCATCAAATATTGCCTAGTATTATTAAGGCTGATCGTGAATGTTCCCACCAACATACACGAAAACAATGTCAGAATAATCAATAGTAATTGTCGATTTAAAGTCATAACTGAGTCCTTATTGATGGCGTTAAACTCGGGTAAGCGTTCACGCCCGCCTGCCTTTTCCTGGGAGCGAGGCCATCTTGGCCGCTATTTCAGCGGGCGAGACGCCCGCACTCCCAAGGGGGTGAACGCTTACAAACATAAGAGTGTTAATTACCATTCAGAGTTTTCATTCTATGCAGTAGCTCTTGCCATAGATTAATGCGTTCCGGGGCTCCCAAATATTGCCCGATGCCCCTCTGTTTTGCCAGCCACAGACCCTCTACATTAAAGCTATAAACCGGCAACAGGTCGGTTCGGCGTGTGGCCGGTTCTATGGTGTGGACTAAATTATCCAATACCAATGGAACGGACCCAGGGGGGTTGGTATAGGTAAGCACCATATGTGCTTGGTTAAGTTTTAACGACTTGACATAAGTCAAACGGAGATGTTCGTCGGGTACATTGAGTGCCCTTAAGGTAAAGTACTTGGCGATGGAAAAATCTTCGCAATCTCCACCATTGCTGGCTAAAGTCTCAAGCGGAGTCGCCCAATAATCGCTTTTTCCCCAATGGGTCATATCATCGACAAATTGCAAATCATTGATAAATATATTAACCAATTCCAGCTTTTCCTGTTCGCTATTGCCTTGATTGGAATCGATCAGTTTCTTCCATGTTTTTACCCTGTCTACGGCCTTGTCTCCATATTTGTTTCTGATATCTGTCAACGTTGAATCTGGTATTTCAAAATCGTTCGTGTCAGGTTGGCATAGCTGTATAATTAAAAATAATATGGTCGAAATAAAAAGGCTACGCCATTTATAAAGTAACATAATCGGTTCTGATGCGTTATTTTCTCCCGAATGAAGTCTCCGCCCGAAGGTAACCGTTCACTCCCCTGGGAGCGTGGGCGTCCCGCCCACAGGAATGGCGGCCAAGATGGCCTCGTTCCCAGGAAAAAGCAGGGGGGCTGAACGGTTTCGCCCGAAGTCATCAATAGCCAGCACCATAGACCGACACTGGCCCACCAGTCGAGACAGTGCCCGTTGTCCAACTATTCGGCAGGCTTGTCAGTGTAGTGGATGCGCTGGTTTCCGTCACGTTCGTGCCCGTGCCCGGCTGCCCGCGCAGGTTCAACGTCCCTCCAGTGCCTAGTATCACTATCCAATAAGATGTGCCTGCGGAAAGACTCCGCGGGGCAACTGACACTGAATTCCAAGTGCCAGCCCGCAAAGCAGTCAATGTGCCGCCACCACCCCAAAGTGCATAGGGATGCCCGGCAGGCGTGTTCGTATAGATGGCCGCATTCAGGCGGGTCGCGGTCGAACTCGCATCCACGTAGACTTGTATATTGTTCAGCGTCTGGGGTGTTTTTGACGTGATCTTGAAGGCCTGCGCCGTACCTGCCGGGAGGGTTATCAGCGTGGATTCGACATTTGGGTCGCCGGCGACAAACTTCAGTGGATTCGACAAACTGATTGGGGTCTTGGAATCGCTGATGATTTGCGCGTTGGTCAACGCATGATTGTAAATCCGCACTTCGTCGATATAGCCTTTAAAATACCCGCCTAATAGGCTGTTGCCGCCAATCTCCAACGCCCCCGTCGAAGCAGTGATGGGTCCGGTTTGCGACATCATGTTGACCAAGACACCATTGACGTACAGGGACAGGTATTGTCCGTCGTAAGTGGTCGCCAGATGCGTCCACTGGTTGGGGGGTATCTGCGTGATGCCGTCGACCGCCAATTCGCTTCCGGCCCAAATGGCGGACATCGGCTGGTTGCTGCTACTGTTCGCAGCCAGCAGGTACGCCTCGTCGAACGATCCGGTATTCGGCTGTTGTTTCACGACAACGGTACTCGTGCCGCTCATCCATGTGGTCGGATAGACCCAGGCTTCCAGCGTCATCCCTGTGGACAAGGCCAGCGACGGGCTATTGCTGACCGTGACCCAATTATTTGTGCCATTGAATTTTAAGGCATTGCCAAAGTGTCCATTGGTTATTCTAGTGAGGCTTCCCGATGAGAAAACGCCATAATTTCCGGTTCCAGAAGCGTCCTCGGCGTACATCCCATTGGACTCGTCAAAGCCATAGGCTGCCACTAGCCCGGTCTGCAAGGTTGCAGTGGCTTCATTGGAGTACCTGCTTTCGAAATTCCGCGTCGAATCATAGACACTGACCGCGAAATAGTATGTGACACCTGGTTGAAGTCTTGTTAGCGCATAGCTCGTGCTTGCACCCACGTCAACGCTCGCGGTGTAATTACGGCTGCTTTGACCATAATATACAATGTAGCCGCCCACATTGCTTGCCGTGCTGGCATTCCAGGCGATATTAAGGTTGGCAGCGGATAAACCCCCGCTGACAAGCAATAGCGCAAGGCTGACCCATAACAGGCGAGGATTGACCCATCGCCAAGAAATTAACGTGTAATCAGCGAACATGACGTTGCCTCCGTAGTTGTGTGTGCGCCGTGCGCTCGGCGTGATACGGATGTGCCACGTTCGCCCGGTAGCCCTGCGACCATGTCCCAATCTGTGGGGTTTAGGCCAGAGGCTTTGCGTCCCATGTTTTCACATGGTTTGCCTTTGTCGGATAATCGATAAACAAAAAAACCTAAGCTTGACCAGAAAATAGAGGAGCCTTCGTGGTTAGAGAACGCTTGCCACCTCGACTATGCTACCTAGTTCAGGTTGTATTTCCATCTATATTATCATGTTTTTTCTAATTAGGATGATGTTTTTTTTAACATTTTTGGTGAATATTACCTTCTTTTCCTCTGGTATATGCATTAGAATTTTAACCATGGAAATTCTAGTTTGGCTGAAACCGCTCTGGGTTCTGGAATCTCCAACCGACACGGCGTATTTTTGCTTGGTTTGATGGTAAACTATGTAAAATGGTCAGAATTTCGATATTGGAAAGCAACGTAACAGAAGTGTAACAAATATGTGTCTAAATAACTGATATATTTATATTTTCTGATTACATTCCATTTATTATTACCCGACAAAAGCAAACTACGCGAAAGTGTGGGACGCAAAGCCACTGACCTAAACCCCTCGTCCACGAGGAAAAGGCAGCAGGGTTACCGGCGAAGGTTGTGCTTTAGTAGTACGCCAATCGCAGGCATTTTTTCTACGGAGACACCGCCATGTTCATCAATTTTGCGCACGAAATAATTTCTTTGCGATGGCTCATCAACCCTCGTATATTGCTGGTCTATCTTGGGCTACTTGCCATCAGCGCGAATGTGTTTGCAGCCGATGTGG
>QJPH01000375.1 GCA_003242955.1 Candidatus Methylumidiphilus alinenensis | reverse complement strand
CTTCCTGCACCAGAGGCATCAAGGCCAACCCCTGTGTGCCGCCATCCAAGACACTGACACAAGAAGGGAATTGATAAGCTTCGAGCAAAGCCTGGGCGACGCGGACACCGAAACCCTCGTCTGCCCACAAGATATTGCCAATGCCGAGAATCAGGGTTCTCACCGGTTACGGCCTATCGTCCTTCCATGTCCGCCAACCGTCAATCATGGTGCTAGTCATCGACTGGCGGGAGACAAATTGTTCGCGCAGCACAATGTAAACATGGGTCATCATGAACACGACCAAATACCACATTCCCAAATGATGCCAGCTATGCGTGGCCTGACTGCCACCCAGCAACGGAATGACCCAGCCGAAGCCCCTGTCCGCCCAACTGCCGCTACCCAAGCCCTCGCCATAGAGTGCAAAGCCAGTGATTATCATGAACAAAGAGCCTAGCACAAAAAACACAAATATCGCCAAACCGGCCAAGGGATTATGGCCGACATGCTTGCGCGCCTCGGGAACCAAAAATAGATACCAAAGGATTTCGTGCCACACGCCTTGCCACCAGGTTCGGCTATAAACTTCAGGCACAAACAAACGGTGGGCATATTGGTTTCCGACCAAAGCCCAGTAAGCGCGGCCTGCCATGCCTATCGCCAATACATAGCCCGCCGAAAAATGGGTGAAGCGGATATAACCAAAAAGAAAATGATCGCTGGTTTCACCTCCCGTCACCACGGGAGGATTGCCGATCAAGTACCCGGTGACCGCCAACACCACCAATGCCAAGGCGTTGATCCAATGCCATAGGCGCACGGGTTTTTCATAAACATAGACCGGGGTTTGCGTCAATGCTGGGTAAGACATTATTTTCTCCTAGGTTCAGTCAGACCGACTCGGTCTACAAGGGAATTAAGATCAAAGGACTTTAACCCGCGTCAACTCCTTGCCGTCCTTGTCCATGATATGGGTCGAACAAGCCAAGCAGGGATCGAAACTATGCAAGGTGCGCAAGATTTCCAACGGCTGTTCCGCGTTGGCGACCTGAGTATTCATCAAAGCCGCCTCGAATGCGCCGATGTTGCCTTGCGGGTCACGCGGCGAACCGTTCCAAGTGGTTGGCACGATGCATTGGTAATTGTCGATTTTGCCATCCTTGATGACCACCCAATGCCCCAAGGCTCCACGCGGGGCTTCGGTGGTGCCGACCCCTCTGGCTTCTTTGGGCCAAGTCGCAGGCTCCCATTTTGTGGTGTTGGCAGTGCTCAAATCACCAGACTTGATCGTCGCCACCAATTTATCTTGGAAGTGTTTCATCAAATGGGCGCAATACTGGGCCTCCAAACCCCTTGCCGCCGTGCGGCCCAAGGTTGAAAACAACGCGCTGACAGGCAAGCCAAGATCGGTGAGGAGTTTGTCCACTGGCTCTTTGATGTCGGGTATGCCCTTGGCGTAGCCGATAATGTACCGCGCCAACGGACCCACTTCCATCGCATGCCCACGCCAACGCGGTGCTTTGATCCAAGAGTATTTCGCGCTTTCGTCCAAGTTTTCGATATTCGTCCGCGTACCCTTGGTTTTGCTGCCTAATTCAAAGCGCGGTTCGGTGACACCCTGGAACGGGTGCAAGCCGACGTTTTCGTTGTCGTAGCGATACCAAGAATGATTCACGAATTCTTGAATTTGTTCGACATCCTTCAAATCCACGTCATGGATTTCATTCAGGTTGCCGTTGATGATGGCCCCGTGCGGCAACAGCAGGTTTTTGAGCGAGCGGTCGTTGGCATATTCGGGTATGTCGCCATAGGACATGACATTTTTACCGGACAATCCGCCCCCGTACAGCCAATCCTTATAGAACGAGGCAATGGCTTTCAAATCGGGCAGGTAAACTTGCTCGATGAATTCAATCGTGCGGTCGATAATGGAGGAAACCAGATTTAGCCGTTCCATGTTGACCGCGCCCACTGCGCCGATGCCATCGACATTAATGGCACAAGGCACGCCACCCACCAGCCAGTTGGGATGAGGGTTTTTACCGCCGTAAACGGTGTGGATTTTGACGATGTCCTTTTGAAAATCCAAAGCTTCCAAGTAGTGCGCCACCGCCATCAAATTAGCCTCGGGAGGCAGCTTATACGCCGGACTTCCCCAATACCCATTGGCGAACGGCCCGAGTTGCCCACTTTCAACAAATTTTTTCAGACGGCTGGCAATATCGAGAAAATATCCCGGCGAGGATTTACCCCACGGCGAAATACTTTGCGCCAGTTCCGATGTCGCCTTCGGGTCGGCCTTCAGTGCGCTAACCACGTCCACCCAATCCAAGGCATGCAGATGATAAAAATGCACAAGATGGTCTTGGGTTTGCAAAGTCAATTGCATAATGTTGCGAATGGTATTGGCATTCTCTGGAATTTGGATGTTAAGCGCATCCTCCACCGCCCTTACCGAGGTCAACGCATGGGTTCCGGTGCAGACACCGCAAATCCTCTCGGTGAAAGCCCAGGCATCGCGGGGGTCGCGGCCCTTCAAAATCACTTCCAGCCCACGCCACATGGTGCCGCTGGATACCGCATTGCGGATGACGTTGTTCTCGTCAAGGTTAACCTCACAACGCATATGCCCCTCAATGCGCGTGACCGGATCGACGACGATGCGCTTGCCGCTGTTGTCTAGGGCAAAGCCATTGGGTGTTTGAGTGGCGGTCATACATTTTCCTTCGATTTGGTTTCGGTGTTCTTATGCCGGATGGCGGAAACCGCCGCATGTGCCGCGATGCCAGCACCCACCGCCCCTGCCGCAACGATGCCAATATTGTCGGCGTTGGCTTCGACACCAAAGACGTTGAGTTGAGTGACGCGATCATAGAACGAGCCTTTGTCCCAGAAGGCTTCCTCGGAACAGCCGATGCAGCCATGGCCTGACTGGATCGGGAAAGAAACACCGTCGTTCCATTTCACCGTCGAACAAGCGTTATAGGTGGTCGGGCCTTTGCAGCCCATTTTGTACAGGCAATAGCCTTTGCGGGCCGCGTCGTCGTCCCAATGTTCGACAAACTGGCCTGCGTCGAAATGCGGACGGCGGTAGCATTTGTCATGGATGCGCTGGCCGTAGAACATCTTCGGACGCCCTTGGCTGTCTAGGTCAGGCAGCTTGTCGAAGGTCAGCATATAAGTGATGACAGCGGTCATGACTTCGGCGATGGGTGGGCAGCCGGGGACTTTGATGACGGGCTTGTCGAGGATGACCTTATGCACCGGCGTAGCCTTCGTCGGGTTTGGCTTCGCCGCCTGCACACAACCCCAAGACGCGCAGGAACCCCAGGCGATCACCGCTGCGCAATCCTTGGCCGCGTAGCGTAGCTTTTCAACAAAGGGCTTGCCGCCGACAATGCAAAACATGCCGTCTTCGTTCAGTGGAGGATTGCCCTCCACTGCGAGTATATACCGGCCTTTGTATTTGCGGATGGTGTCCTCCATGACAGCCTCGGCCTGAAAACCCGCCGCTGCCATTAGGGTATCGTCGTAATCCAGCGAGAGCATGGATAACACGACATCCTTCGCCAACGGGTGCGCGGAGCGGATGAAGGATTCGGAGCAGCAGGTGCACTCCAACCCGTGCAGCCACAATACCGGGGTGCGCGGCTTGGTTTCCAT
>QJPH01000226.1 GCA_003242955.1 Candidatus Methylumidiphilus alinenensis | reverse complement strand
TATGAAATAAAACGACACAATAACCTCCTAAGGCATAATGAAATACCGGACCAGATCGCCGACATAGTATTGGATCGGTACGGCAAGGATCAGGCATAAGATGCCACTGGCGAACCCGATCAGCAGGATTTCGGCGGCGACCAGACGCAGGACTTTGGACCTGCTGCAACCGAGTAGGAATATAGTCTGGATTTCCCTTTGCCGCAGCCGCAATGACAAGGCAAACACCAGCCCCAAGGCTAATAGCGTCGCGCCACCCACTAGTAATAAAACGGCATCAAACAGGACTCCCACCCGAAATATGTTTTCCAGCAAGCTATGGGTAGTTTCCCAAGGCTCGACCAGTTGAACGGACTCTTCGTCATTGACATACCGCCCCTTTAGCAAAGTCGATGACTTACGATCATGAGGCAAGGCAATCACCGTACTGATGGGATAAGTGGACGGGTCACCGTGAAAGTGGAAAGTATCGAGGTTTTCCGGGGTGATTTCGGTGTAAGTGAGCAATTTGGCCTGTTGCGCCAAACGGGTGGTCTCGGCTTGCCCAAATCCCGAGGCGGATGTTATTGGACTCTGCACCGCATGGCCGTGGCCCAAGCCTTCAATGACCCATGCCGTTTGCAAGTCGATGAACACTGCTTGGTCATCCGGCGTGTGGGACTTCGCCAATACCCCGGCCACATGCAGTTTGAGCGGATATACGCCCGACAGGTCGAACAAATTGTCCGGTGTGGTTGGCAAGCTGTCCCCCGGTTTTAGCCCCATATTGTCAGCAGCATCCGCACCCAGGACACATTCGCCTAACATGGCCAGCATGGAACCTTGTACGGGAACCAGATGACGAAAATCAAAATAGTCCAAGGTCACCCCCACCAAGGGATGTCCTTGGATGCGGAAGCGGACATAGATCGGCAGAGGGTCCGCCCAACCAGTTTGGCCGATCTTGTCGGATTCGGCCATGGTGATGCGTGGCGGGGTGGCTGTCGTAAAATATAATGCATTGAGAGTCAAGTCCACCGCGCTGCCCTTGGCACCCAACAGCAAGGGGGTTGACTGTGCGCGAGCGGTCATGTGCATTTCACCTTCGGCCAGCATCAAATGCAGTACCACAGGCAATATTGCCAGCAAGCTCAGGCAGGCAATCAAGATGAGTGTGCGCGTCCGATGGTGGATCAAGTAGCGCCAGGCAAGATAGAAGTCGTGGTGCATCAAATGTTAGAAAATCCCATTGAGTCGCCCTACCCTACTAACGATTGAAAATCGACCACACGATCAAAGCGATGCAATAGTTCATGGTCATGGGTGACGGCCAATAGGCTTGCCTTTCCTTGTTGCGCCGTCAGAAACAGCAAATCCAGAATATGGGCTTTGTTGGCAGGGTCAAGGTTGCCAGTCGCCTCGTCAGCCAATATCAGTCCGGGTCCTGTCAACAAAGCACGGCAGACTGCTGTACGTTGCCGCTCGCCTTGAGATAATTCGCTTGGCATTCTTCCCAGCTTGCTTCCCAAGCCTACTTCGCTGGCCAAGCGGCGCAGCCGTTCGCGCACCGACCCGTCCAATGAAAGCACCGGGTTGATTCGATAGGTGTGTACGATATTGTCAAAAACATTGAGATATTCCAACAACTCCAATTCTTGGAACACAAAGCCGATGCGGGCAATCCTAAAGTTGCGCCTGGCCGCATCGTCCATCGCATGCAATTCGGATCCATCGACATGGACAGTTCCTGATTCTGGACGGATGATTCCCGCAATTATTTTGAGCAATGTAGTTTTGCCAGCGCCGCTAGGGCCGATAATGGCGACTTTTTCACCTGCATCAATTTGGAATTCGCTGATCTTCAGCCGGAATCCTTCCTTAGCGTAACTAAAACACAGATTGTTGATCTCTATCATCCAGAAACACCCGCTTCCAGTCGTTGCCCGTCGAGAAACTCCATGCCGACAATCTTCCAGCCCCCTTCATTTGAATTCCGTAAAATCAGGCGCGCTTGGTATAGGTTATGGCGCTCATGGGCATGCCCCCAGTGGGAGACGCTGCCGTGGGCCAACCAACGTGACGTCACTTGCACGACACCAGGCTGTTGGCCCAAGCCATGGACATGGCTGTCGAGCACTTCGATCCTGTCAACTTTGCCTTCGCCGCCCAAACCTTTAGCCTGTCGCAGTATGGCTTTGCGTTGCTGTAGGTAGATGTCATCTAATAATGTGCCATCCAGGCTCTTAGCCAGCCTGTCATAGGCTTTTTCCTCGTCGCGGAGCTGGAATGCCCGGTAAGCATTATGAAGCAGGGATTGCAGCAAAGTTTTAGCTTGTGCCTCGTCAAGTGCAGACGGAACATAGGTTTCCTTCTTGGCCAGACTGCCCGGAAGCGGGTGGAATATCAAGCCAACGGCAACGATTACAAACAAACCAAGCACTGTGCTGACGATGCCGCGTTCAACTAGGCGGGGCTTGAACAACAGCAGTGACAATCCAAAAATAAGTGCCGCCAGCATCCATGAAATAAAAAAAATATGTGCGCTTTTGGGCGTGACCGTCTTCTGGGTTAGTGAAATCAAATCGCTTGTTTCTTCGTTTGGGGGTGCAGGGTCCAACGAATCTTCCTGCGACCAGTCGAAAAAGGGTTGCCTGGGGTTCATGTAGCCATCGAAGCTTTCCTTGCCCTTAATCAGGCTAACTTGCCGTTCACCCTTGTTTGCGCCGAACATATCCCATTGCAAACGAAGGCTGCGAGTTGGGTGGTCGGTCAGGTAGGCCAACATTACCCCTACCAAAGCGGTTTCGGATTCCAATCGGTCATGTTCGCCGACCGCGATGATGCCCGACCGGTCGAAACGCACAAATTCCACACGGTCGAGTTGCGGCTGAATGTCAGTTCCATCGACGCTTAACCGGTTGTGGGCCAATAGGAAATCGCCGATTTTTTTCTTTAATGCTTCTCTCTCGCCTTCCTCCACCCAATGACCGTCTTGCAAACCCAAATCCAACCTCGGCTTAAAGTCCTTCACACGCAACAGCATTTCGTGGCGGACTTCATAGGGTTCTAGATAGAGATAGGAACGCGGTTCGGCATGACGGCGGACAAATTCAGGGTCATCAAAACGGGAACGCCAAGGATCGTTCCAATCCAAGCTCAAGTTGAGCGGTTTTTTCCAGGGCATCAGATCGCTAACCGGTATCCCGCGATGGAGCAAAACCAAGCCGATGGTTGCACCTTCCGGTGGAATGATGCTAAATCTTTCCAGCCGTTTTTCCATAGAATAAACCAAGCTTGCTTCGTAATAATCCTCGCTGCCATTGCTTGTGCCGGTTGGCGTTGCCACAGGTTCGACGGTCTTATGTTCCAGGGATTCCAAACGGCCAGTGTATGGCTTGCCGTTTCTTGCCTGTATGACCGGCAACCGCATCGCCAGCCACATTGGCGGGGATGCGGTTGATTGACCGGATAGTCCTGCGTCAGTTGGCAGGGAGGACTTCTTCAACCGCAGGTTTAACCGTATCTCCCCTGGCAGGACCGAATACTCGGCGATCCCGCCAAATTTGGAAAAATCAACCCAATCGGCCAGTGCGGACCCGCTTGCCAGCAGCAAGACAAAGAGCAGCAAAACTATTTGCAAACTCCTACAAGACAAGCCTTTCACCC
>QJPH01000439.1 GCA_003242955.1 Candidatus Methylumidiphilus alinenensis | reverse complement strand
TAAACTTGAGTGATCTCAATAGAGTGACCGATCCAAACGGAGTGGTGATAGCCGAAAATACTTACGACCTTTACGGAAGGGTTATAGAGCAGAAAAGACCAGATGGAACCAATTTAAGTTTCCGTTACAATCTTCTCGATTCGTTGATTAGTCCGTATTGTATGCCTTGGTTTACTGGTGCTGCTGCTGGATCACCCAGTGCTAATGCCAGCCATGTCATCAATCCATTATCAAATCGTTTATTAGCGTCATTGGTTGGGAAACTGGCAATGGCTGACACACCTACAGGTGGAGGATTATTGCCTTTTAGAGAATGCTACCCAACACCCGACAGCCCGGTGACATTAGCGAAGGTCATTGATGCTCGCGGCAATAGCACCCTCTACCGTTTCACCCCCGAGGGTCGTCTGCGCGATGTCACCGACCCTATGGGCCAAACCCGCATCTTCGAGTATGACGGCAATGGACAGGTCACTTCCATCAAAGGCAATGGCATGTGCCCAAGCTGCGGCGACCCGGCAAGCGGCGACCAGAGCTTCACTTACGATGGCTACGGCAACCGTACCAGCATGACGGATGCGTTAGGCAAAACCACGACATACACCTACACCAGCCCGACCGACGTTGAAGGCATGCCCACTTTCCAAAAAGTGGCGACCGTGACCGACCCACAAGGCCATGTCACCCAATTCGACTATGACATCCGGGGCAATCTACTCGCCGTCACCGATGCCAACGGGCATAAAACCAAGATGGACTACAACCAATACGGTCAAGTGACGTCCGTCACCGACCCGCTCGGTGACACGACCACGCTGACCTATGACAGCAATGGCAATGTCGCCACCACCACCGATCCGCTCGGCAACCAGACCGTGCTGCATTACGACGCTATTTCTAGGCCGGTGGAAACCATCGACGCGCTAGGCCATAGCAGCAAAGTCAATTACGACCACTTGGGCCGGGTCACCGCCACCACCGACCTGCAAGGCGGCACGACCCAATTTGCCTATGACGCAAATAACAACCTCACTTCTTTGACTGATGCGATGGGCCGCGTGACCCGTTTCAGCTACGACAGCATGAACCGGCTGATTCGCCGGGACACGCCTTTGGGCAAATTCGACACCCGGCAATACGATGCCAATGGCAACCTGAGCCAATTCACCGACCGGCGCGGACAGACCACCAGCTTTAGCTATGACCCGGTGAACATGCTGACCGAGGAAGATTACGCCGATGCCAAGGTAAAACGCACCTATGATGCCGCCGGTCGTCTGGTCGAAGTGCATGACTCGACCAGCGGTGACTACGCCTTCGATTACGACAAGGCGGGCCGACTGCTTCGTGCCGTTAGCCCGACTGGCTTGGTGGATTACACCCATGACGACTTGGGCAGGACACTGACCCGCCAAGTCGCCGGACAACCAGCGGTGAATTATGCTTACGATCCGCTAGGTAATCTGTCATCAGCGACCATGCTGACGCATAGCCTGAATTTTAGCTATGACCCGCGCAACCAACCCACGACGGTGCAACGCAGCAATGGGGTGCAGTCAAATTACAGTTTTGACCCGGCGGGACGGCTACTGTCCTTGGTTCATCAGAACGGAACCAACGTGCTGAACACCCAAAACTACCAATACGATGAAATCAGCAACCGCACCCGCTTCGACAATGACATTGCCCAAACCTTGACCACCCCGCCAGTGAAGAACAGCTTCAACGAGGCCAATCAACTATTAACCAGTGGCGACAAGTCTTACCAATACGACGACAACGGCAACTTGACCGCCGAAATTTCCCCGGCGGGTCGCACCGACTACCATTGGGATGCCCGCAACCGGCTTTCAACCATTAAACAGCCTAGTGGCGAAACCCTGTCTTTCATCTACGATTACACCGGCATGATGTTGACGCAGTTCGACACTCTGGGAACTACGACCACCAGCCGCAGCTATGTGCTGGACGACCTGACCAATGTCGCCTATGCCTTCGACCAGACTGGCACGGGGCAGTCTTACCTGACCGGACGCGGCATCGACCAGCATTTTGCGAGTGTCAGCGCCGGTGGTCATGCACAACATGCGTTGACCGATGCCATCAACAGCACCGTGGCGACGGTGGACGAAAATGGTTTGATGAACGGGCAGTTTTATTATGAGCCGTATGGTCAGACCACCGCCAATGGGGATTATCTTTTCCAGTATACTGGGCGAGTACCTGTTATTGGCAATCTCTATTATTACCGGGCGAGGTTTTATGATGTGGGGGTGGGGAGGTTTTTGAGTGAGGATAAAATTTTCACGCCATATAATAACTTGTACTCATATGCAACAGGAAATCCAATATTATTTTTAGACCCAACAGGAAATTGGGTTCCAGTTGTGGCAGCACCGGTTGTGGTGGCAACAGTAGCAGTAATAACTACTATTGTAAATTTATGCTTGCTTAATCCACAGGCATGTCAGTCTATTTTGCTGGGAAGCGTTGTTAACTATTTAAATTCCAATTATGGCCCTATAGGTTTTGGATGGCCTTCTATCAATCAAAATACTTGGGCTACGTCTCAAGCTATTAATATGATGAATGGGAATTTTAATACACCTAATCAAATTGGCCAAAATTTATCTTCTGCTGGAACTGTAGTGTTAAACGGTACAAAAAGTTTTATAAATAGTGGAGTAAACGGATTGGCTAACTTTGTGCTGGTTCCCAAGCACCAGCTTGGGAACCCAGTCCTCGAAGCTCCAGCTTCAAAGATACAGGGAAAGCCAAAGCACTTCGGACCCTCACGGAGCGAGAATCGAGGGCGCGGGAACGGGACGGGATGCGTTACCAAGCAGGGACAGCCGTTCCCAAGCTGGAGCTTGTGCTGGTTCCCAAGCTCCAGCTTGGGAACCCAGCCCTAGAAGCTCCAGCTTCAAGGAAACAGGGAAGCGAGAATACCGGGCGAGGAAATGTAACCGGATGCGTTCACAAGCAGGAATAGCCGTTCCCAAGCTGGAGCTTGGGAACGAGCGGGAGTAAGGGAACCCCAGTCCTCGAAGCTCTAGCTTTTGTGCTGGTTCCCAAGCTCCAGCTTGGGAACCCAGCCCTAGAAGCTCCAGCTTCAAGGATAAAGGGAAAGCCAGAGCACTTCGGACCCTCACGGAGCGAGAATAGAGGGCGCGGAAACGTGACGGGATGCGTTACCAAGCAGGGACAGCCGTTCCCAAGCTGGAGCTTGGGAACGAGCGGAACGAGGAGATGTGCTGGTTCCCAAGCACCAGCTTGGGAACCCAGTCCTCGAAGCTCCAGCTTCAAAGATACAGGGAAAGCCAAAGCACTTCGGACCCTCACGGAGCGAGAATCGAGGGCGCGGGAACGGGACGGGATGCGTTACCAAGCAGGGACAGCCGTTCCCAAGCTGGAGCTTGGGAACGAGCGGAACGAGGAGATGTGCTGGTTCCCAAGCACCAGCTTGGGAACCCAGTCCTCGAAGCTCCAGCTTCAAAGATACAGGGAAAGCCAAAGCACTTCGGACCCTCACGGAGCGAGAATCGAGGGCGCGGGAACGGGACGGGATGCGTTACCAAGCAGGGACAGCCGTTCCCAAGCTGGAGCTTGGGAACGAGCGGAACGAGGAGATGTGCTGGTTCCCAAGCTCCAGCTTGG
>QJPH01000582.1 GCA_003242955.1 Candidatus Methylumidiphilus alinenensis | reverse complement strand
AAGGCTTGAAGCCATAATGCTGATAAAATTGTGCGGCCTTTTCGTCTTTCGCATCGACGAATACCCCCGCGCTCCCGACTACCTGGGCGGCAATCCTAGCCCGATTCACGGCATCGGCGAGTAGAAGGCGTCCCAGTCCCTGTCCTTGCATATCGGAACGGATGGCAAGCCGACCTAATCGCGTGACGGGTATCTGGCGGGGATATCGTTTGCGGAATTCCGGCGGCAATTCTTCAATGACTACGAAAGCGGATGCCAGTGCGTAAAAGCCAAGGATGGTATCCGTGCAGACATCCATATAACCGCCGTTTCTGAAATTCAAAGCACTGGCATTATCTTCGGGTATGGCTACAAAGGTGCGCGAAATTCCTTTGCCTTGGTGTTGCAAAGCCGTTTGCTGCAACCAAGTGTCAAGGGCATCGACACCGCAATCAAACCCGCTTCGGTCGTGGTGCCCAGTCAAAGCTTCCAGTCTGATCATTGCGGTGTGTGGTGTAATCTTGCAGAGCCGATATCAATTTTTCGTTGGGCGGCAGTGGATTGTCAAGGGCCTCCAAGAAATATCGCGCATCATCGGCACTCAGCCGGATGACGCGCTCTTGTTCGATAATGCGCTCGGCTTCGCGCAAGGCAGCTTGCACGACAAATTGGTTAACCGTCGAGCCAACCAGCGACGCGGCAGTTTCCAGAGTCTCTTGAACATGAAGGGGTACACGGGCGGTAATTCGACCGCGATCCAGTGTCGTATTAGGCATATGAGGAAAACCTGTTGAATGTCTCACTAAGAAGTCTAGCAGCAAGGTGTCAAATTGTCACCATATAAAGTCTAATGTTCACTGGAAATTCTCCCCCGCATGGCTTTGATTTGGCCCCGTTGGGATTTGCTTTCCAAGCGGCGTTTTTTTGAGCCGGCGGTTGGTTTGGTTGGTTTGCGCCGACGGGGTAGGGTGGACACGCTAGACACTAATTCATGCAGCCTGTCGATGGCATCTTGCCGGTTCAATTCTTGGCTACGGTGCTGCTGGGCCTTGATGACGACCACGCCGCCATCGGTGATACGCTGGTCATTCAGTGCCAGAAGCCGTTCTTTGATGATTTCAGGGAGGGACGACGATGCCCGAATATCAAAACGTAAATGCACCGCACTCGACACTTTGTTGACGTTTTGCCCACCCGAACCTTGGGCGCGTATCGCACTAATCTCGATTTCGCCGGAAGGAATGTCAAAACTGGGGTGATTGGGTTTTCGCAACATGGTGGGTTAGTAAAATAAAATGAATTTTGATAGGGGATGTTAGTGCAGCGGGTTTTGCGATAGCTTATTATATTCTGTTGATTGCCTGTGATTCTCAGTTTGGGCCAAAATAAAAGTTGTGGCCCGTCATTCCGGCAGGGATGCCGGAATCCAGCGTCCAAGGATGGCAATCTTCAAGTTACGGCAAGCCTTGTCGTAAGTTTGAAGCTTCACGTCCCTGTGACTGGATTCCTGCATACCTGCTGGAATGACGGCGTTTTAGCCAAAATTAGAATTGTCGGCGGATTGCGATTCTCAAACGGTTTTATTTAATTTTGGCTAAATCACAATAAGAGGTTTTGAACATGACCCACCTACAATTTGCCGGAATGGCCTGCCTAGTCATTGCCATTTTTGCGCCAGCCGCCAACGCAGCCCCTAGGGTTGGCCACCACGGGGGGCTTATTTTGGATTGCAAACCCCCGCAATTCTTTGACCAGACACCCGGCAAAGACGCAAAAGCCATTACCATTCAGGATTTCTCAATAACCGCCTCGGACAACACGGACCCGGAAACCGTCAAGGCATGGGCAAACAGTGAACCTGTGGAAGTCAAGGTTACCCAAGAGCGCAGCGGAAGTTACCTGATTAAAGGCCATCTAAAGACACCGGTCACCGTAGGCAAAGTTTGGTTTAGGGTCAACGCGGAATCAAATGACGGCTGCGACGAAAACAGTTCTTGGAACGTTTTTGCCGGTGGTTAGGTGATATCCAATAAAGAACATCCCATCCAAAGGCCGAGCTGGGGCTTGGCGCTCCTGGAAGGAACGCCAAGCCCCAGCTTGGCAAGGTGATTTGCGGAGGAATTGTTGGTGATTTTCGTGGACAATTCATTTCGGTTTTGGTGGATTCATTATTGGAAATCACCTTAGTTAAATCACCTTAGTTTGAATTGGCTTGCGTAGAAAACAAATGTTTCACCATTTCCTTATTCTGCACGATTGGAAAAAACCGCCCCGAAAGGCGGTTTTTTTGAATATGGAAAAAGCTAGGTTTAAGCCTTGTCCTGCTTCCGGCGCGAAAACCCGAACACACCCGCCAAGGCCGGGGCGACGAAAAACAACGCCGCTGGCAGCGGGGTTGGGGTTACATCGGTCAAGCTGACACCGTCCAACAACGTAAGAGGGGGGGATCCAACAGGTCCGCCATTGGCTAAAAAGCTCAAGACTTCTGAGGAAGCTGTTGCTGTAAACGTCAGATTGAACTGTTGCCAGCCAGTAAAACCCTCGCTGGTCAAATAGTACGCATTGTCCCCCGTGTTCCAGACATTCTGTTGAGAACCACCGAGAGTTACCGCCATCCAATCCCAAGTTTGACCGGATTTGCCGGCTTGCTGTCCGAGTGCCGAGTAAAATGACAAATTGTAGGTATCCCCGGTTATCAATCCAGACACGGTTTGGGTTAAAGCACCATGTAAGGTAGAGTCGCCATCCATAGTAATAAAATTCCCCCCATCGGGGCTTGCGGTGACAAGGTCGGGCCCACCATTTTGGGTAGTATCTACAACGCCAGGGATAGCTGATGGACTAACGGCCAAAGCCCACTGGGAGGCTGTCGTCCAACCGGATAGACCGGAGTTACTTGTATTGGGTATTACCCTGAGTCCCCCATTAAAATCCCCCATCACACTTGGTGTAGTCTGTTCAAACGAGCCGTTAGTGACCAAATTGACACTGGCGGCTTGTGAAGGCGATGCGATGAGCATCAAGGCAAAGGCGGCAACGCCAGCGGTTGCGGTTTTGTGTTGGTTCATGCCTGTCTCATAGCCCTAAAATGACCGTCTCACCACTGTCTCATGAGACACCCAGCAATTCTCATTTTTATCGTTTTATCGTTCCCACGCTCCAGCGCTCGCCGTTATACACAAGTGCCGACAAGCTGGAAAACACCGTCATATCGGCATGGATGCCGATATCCAGGCCATGGACGGTAACCATCCGACAGTGCAAGTGCTTGATTCAGGCGAGTCGCCAACCCGTAGTTTCCCGTCCGTGGATTCAAGGGCATCTGTTGTGTCCCACAGTTTGCCATCCTTGGACGCTGGATTTCGGCATCCATGCCGAAAAGACGGACCCCCAACACTTGTGTATAACGATGACGCAGAGCGAGGGAACGATACAAAAAAGGCCGGGGGCTGAACGGTTAGGTGATATCCAATAAAGAATATACCTGAAAGTATGGCTCAATGACTTTTTCATCGACGCGGACGTTTCCTCACAATGGGATGGACTCGGGTCTCTTTGAAGCATTGATTGGCGACCGGTAATGAGGCATCATTGCTGCCCTATCGCCGCACGAGAGTGCTTGACCCCCATAGGGAATCCCAATGAGCCAAGAAACCATATCGCCCCTTGAGCATGATC
>QJPH01000572.1 GCA_003242955.1 Candidatus Methylumidiphilus alinenensis | reverse complement strand
TCCGGCGGCCCAGCTTCAGCAAGCCACCTTAACGAGACCGACCATTCTACAGCATCCCGCCGCGTTGTCAACCCCCCGCAAAACCACCGCCCCTCCGGGGCCGCTCCAAGCCCGACCCGCCAAACGGCCCGCCAGACTTGAGCCGCTCATTATGGGACTTCAGGACACCCGCGTCAACACTTTTTTGAAAATAATTTCACCAACGGGCAAATTTAATGCACGGGTGCATGGCTTGCCTAGCAAGGCCGTCGCCATGCAAGGCAAGCCTTGCACTCCATGCGTAACTTCAATTTCCGCCCTGGCGCTGCGCGTTTGTCAGTTTTAATAGCACCCACATCTCACCAGACGGTTTGCACATAGGACATTTCAATCGTAAAATCTGACATTTAGTCAGTTTGAGGAGAACCTGATGCGAATAGAACAAGAAGCACTTACTTTTGATGATGTTCTCCTGATTCCCGCGTATTCCAACATACTGCCACGCGATGTGAGCCTGACCACGCGCCTCACCCGAAAGATTGACCTTAACATTCCTTTGGTGTCGGCTGCGATGGACACTGTCACCGAGGCCCGACTGGCCATTGCCATGGCACAGGAAGGAGGCATCGGCATCATCCACAAAAACATGACTGCCGAGCGCCAGGCCTATGAAGTTAGCGCAGTGAAAAAATTTGAAAGCGGGGTCATCAAAGACCCTATTACCGTACCTCCGACCATTAGCATACGCGAAGTGATCGACTTGACCCGCGCCAACCGGATTTCAGGGGTTCCCGTCGTGGATAAGGGCGAATTGGTAGGCATTGTCACAAGCCGTGACTTGCGTTTCTCGACCCGCCTAGAAGAACCCATCACTAAAATAATGACACCCAAGGACCGCTTAATTACGGTTCGTGAAGGCGCTGGACAGGATGAAGCCATCCGCTTGTTACACAAGCACCGCATCGAGAAAGTGTTGGTAGTCAACGAAAAGTTTGAACTGCGCGGCATGATTACCGTAAAGGACATTCAAAAAGCCAGAGATTATCCGCAAGCTTGCAAAGACGAGTTGGAGCGACTCCGAGTAGGGGCTGGGGTAGGCACCGGTGCGAGTACAGATGAAAGGGTCGAAGCTTTGGCTGCTTCAGGTGTGGACGTGATTGTTGTCGATACCGCCCATGGCCATTCACAAGGCGTCCTCGACCGGGTGCGCTGGGTCAAGCAAAACTTCCCTCATATTCAGGTTATCGGCGGCAACATCGCCACCGCCGCCGCCGCCAAGGCATTGGTGGAAGCCGGGGCGGATGCGGTAAAAGTAGGCATAGGCCCAGGCTCGATTTGCACCACCCGCATAGTCGCCGGCGTGGGTGTGCCACAGATCACTGCCGTCGCCAATATAGCGGGGGCCTTGCAGGGAACCGGAGTGCCTCTGATTGCCGATGGCGGCATTCGCTATTCCGGCGATATTTCCAAAGCATTAGCTGCTGGAGCCTATTCGGTCATGCTCGGTGGTTTGTTCGCAGGTACAGAGGAAGCACCGGGCGAAGTTGAACTATTCCAAGGCCGTTCCTACAAATCTTACCGGGGAATGGGTTCTCTGGGTGCGATGGCCCAGCAGCAAGGCTCCAGCGACCGCTATTTCCAAGAAACTTCCGAAGCCGAAAAGCTGGTTCCCGAAGGCATCGAAGGCCGCGTTCCTTACAAGGGCAGCATGATCGCAATCATCCACCAATTGATCGGCGGTGTCCGGGCCGCAATGGGCTATACGGGTTGCGGTACTATTGACGAAATGCGCACCAAAGCCACCTTTGTCCGCATCACTTCGGCAGGGATTCGGGAAAGCCATGTGCATGATGTGACCATCACCAAGGAAGCGCCGAATTATCGGTTGGATTAGGGATTACAGCGTTTTTAACATCAAATGGTTGCTATAAAGTGTATGATTGGGCAAGACATTCTCTTAAATCAAAGGCTTGATTGAACATCCGTTTTAGTTACGCTTTAAAAATAAAAACGCTGTAGACCGACAAATTAACGCGGAGGTAACGCCATGTTGCTAGACTACTTTAAAGCCGCCATGCGCCACGCCCGGTATGAAATACTATCTGACGATGGTAGTTTTTACGGGGAAATACCGGAATGCAATGGCGTGTACGCCAATGCCAAGACTCTAGAATCCTGCCGCGATGAATTGGAGGAAGTGCTAGAGGAATGGGTGCTTTTTCGGGTTTATAAAAACTTACCAATTCCGGTAATTGAGGGATACGAAATTTCCATTCGGGAAGCCGCATAAATGCCAACATTTGGCCCGATTTCAAGGCGGGACTTGATTCGTTACCTTAAGGCACTTGGGTTTCAAGGTCCATTTTCCGGTAGCAGGCATTCCTTCATGTCTAAAAATAATATAACCTTAAGGATACCGAATCCTCATGAAGGCGATATAGGGCGGGAATTTTTGGCTAGGATTCTTCGTCAAGCCAAAATCAATAGAGAGGAGTGGGATGATCTCTGATAAAGCAACGCAGCAAGCTAATCCCGACACCGAAAAACACGAAGCAATGGCGGGTGTGGAATTCTTGCGCAATGAAGCCAGACTGGGAAGCCGGGAAGCCTTTGAGCATTATCTTAATGCCGTTCCAGATGTTCCGCCTCAAGATGATGATTGGTTAGAGAATTAGGAGAAATATATGGGCATCATCTGCGCTGAAATTCAGTTATCCAACCCGAGAAACCGGACACTTCACCCGTTGACCGTGAAAGCCTTGGCCGACACTTGGGCATTGCATTTGTGCATTCCCGAACACATCGCCATCCAGCTTGAATTGGAAGAATTGTATAAGCGGGAAGTGACGACCGCAGACGGTGGAAAGCATTTATGCGCTTATGTTGGCCCCATTGAAGTGAAGTTTGAAAACCGAGGCTGCTTCACTGGCGCGTTAGTCTTGGGCAATGAGGTTTTGTTGGGCGCAGTGCCTATGGAAGACATGGACATCCTGCTTTCCCCTGCCCGACAAGCGGTCATCGTGAACCCGGAAAGCCCGAATATCCCGATGTCGATTGCAAAAGGTTTTTTATAACTTTTGAGGACTTATGTTTTCTGCAAAAGAAAAATTTAACGCAACAGCCCAAGTTTTAGCCCTTTTTATGTTGTGTCATTGTGTACGGCATCTGTAGGAGTTAATTGCATTGCACGTCTTAAAGAATTTCAAAAATTTTGCCGAAGCAGAATTAAATTTGTTAAAACCATTAACCTTGATGATAGGTAGGAATGGGTCTGGAAAAAGTAATGTCATTGAGGCTGTTGAATTATTGGCCCAATTAGCCCATGGTCGCCCGCTTTATGAAATCACCGACATTGGGCGTGGCGGCGGTTCTACGTTTGAGGTTAGAGGTGGATTACCGGGTTGTTTGAAATACGATCAAACTGATGAAATAGCAGGAGTAGGCCAGTTTTCACTAGAGTTTTATGCACGTTTTAACAATACAAAATTTCGTTACCATATCGCAATAAAACTTACCCCTCAACCAAAAATTTCAGAGGAATTTTTGGTTTGGGGGCGTCGGAATATTTTCGCGGCCATACAGGGAAAACGCGAGGATATTTTGGATGTGACATACGACAACTTTAAAAAGGGTGGTAACCCCACTACCCATCTACCTTCGGATTGTTCCGTTTTGTCCCGTTATGAATCATTTGCCAACCTAG
>QJPH01000231.1 GCA_003242955.1 Candidatus Methylumidiphilus alinenensis | reverse complement strand
TTTCCTGCACCAGAGGCATCAAGGCCAACCCCTGTGTGCCGCCATCCAAGACATTGACAAAAGACGGGAATTGGTAAGTTTCCTGTAAAGCTTGGGCGACGCGGACACCGAAACCCTCGTCTGCCCACAAGATATTGCCAATGCCGAGAATCAGGGTTCTCACCGGTTACGGCCTATCGTCCTTCCATGTCCGCCAACCGTCAATCATGGTGCTAGTCATCGACTGGCGGGAGACAAATTGCTCGCGCAGCACAATGTAAACATGGGTCATCATGAACACGACCAAATACCACATTCCCAAATGATGCCAGCTATGCGTGGCCTGACTGCCACCCAGCAACGGAATGACCCAGCCGAAGCCCCTGTCCGCCCAACTGCCGCTACCCAAGCCCTCGCCATAGAGCGCGAAGCCAGTAACTATCATAAATAATGATCCTAGCACGAAAAACACAAATATTGCCAAACCGGCCAAGGGATTATGACCGACATGCTTGCGCGCCTCGGGAACCAAAAATAGATACCAAAGGATTTCGTGCCACACGCCTTGCCACCAGGTTCGGCTATAAACTTCAGGCACAAACAAGCGGTGGGCATATTGGTTTCCGACTAAAGCCCAGTAAGCGCGGCCTGCCATGCCTATTGCCAATACATAGCCCGCCGAAAAATGAGTGAAGCGGATATAACCGAAAAGAAAATGATCGCTGGCTTCACCTCCCGTCACCACGGGAGGATTGCCAATAAAATAACCTGTGACCGCCAAAACCACCAATGCTAGGGCGTTGATCCAATGCCATAGGCGCACGGGTTTTTCATAAACATATACAGGGGTTTGCGTCAAAATTGGGTAAGACATTATTTTCTCCAATCTTTTTTAATCCCCCCTAACCCCCCTTTTGCAAAGGGGGGGACTGGTATCATCATTTAAGGGGGGCTGGTAAAAACATTTCTGGAATACGCCTTAAAGAACCTTAACCCGCGTCAACTCCTTGCCGTCCTTGTCCATGATATGGGTCGAACAAGCCAGACAGGGATCGAAACTATGCAAGGTGCGCAAGATTTCCAAAGGCTGTTCCGCGTTGGCGACCTGGGTATTCATCAAAGCCGCCTCGAATGCGCCGATGTTGCCTTGCGGGTCACGCGGCGAACCGTTCCAAGTGGTTGGCACGATGCATTGGTAGTTGTCGATTTTGCCATCCTTGATGACCACCCAATGCCCCAGCGCGCCGCGCGGGGCTTCGGTGGTGCCGATGCCTTTAGCTTCTTTGGGCCAAGTGGCAGGCTCCCATTTTGTGGTGTTGGCGGTGCTCAAATCGCCAGACTTGATCGTCGCCACCAATTTATCTTGGAAGTGTTTCATCAAATGGGCGCAATACTGGGCCTCCAAACCCCGCGCCGCAGTGCGGCCCAAGGTTGAAAACAACGCGCTGATGGGCAAGCCAAGATCGGTGAGGAGTTTGTCCACTGGCTCTTTGAAGTCAGGTATGCCCTTGGCATAGCCAATTATGTACCGCGCCAACGGACCCACTTCCATCGCATGCCCACGCCAACGCGGCGCTTTGATCCAAGAGTATTTCGCGCTTTCGTCCAAGTTTTCGATATTCGTCCGCGTACCCTTGGTTTTGCTGCCTAATTCAAAGCGTGGCTCGGTGACGCCCTGGAACGGGTGCAAGCCGGCGTTTTCGTTGTCGTAGCGATACCAAGAATGATTCACGAATTCTTGAATTTGTTCGACATCCTTCAAATCCACGTCATGGATTTCATTCAGGTTGCCGTTGATGATGGCCCCGTGCGGCAACAGCAGGTTTTTGAGCGAGCGGTCGTTGGCATATTCGGGTATGTCGCCATAGGACATGACATTTTTACCGGACAATCCACCCCCATACAGCCAATCCTTATAAAATGAGGCGATGGCTTTCAAATCGGGCAGGTAAACTTGCTCGACGAATTCAATCGTGCGGTCGATAATGGAGGAAACCAGATTTAGCCGTTCCATGTTGACAGCGCCCACTGCGCCGACACCATCGACATTGATCGCGCAAGGCACACCGCCCACCAGCCAGTTGGGATGGGGGTTTTTACCGCCGTAAACGGTGTGGATTTTGACGATATCCTTTTGAAAGTCCAAAGCTTCCAAGTAGTGCGCCACCGCCATCAAATTAGCCTCGGGAGGCAGTTTATACGCAGGGCTTCCCCAATACCCATTGGCGAACGGCCCTAGTTGTCCACTTTCAACAAATTTTTTCAGACGGCTGGCAATATCGAGAAAATATCCTGGCGAGGATTTACCCCACGGCGAAATACTTTGCGCCAGTTCTGAAGTCGCCCTCGGGTCGGCCTTCAACGCGCTAACCACATCCACCCAATCCAAGGCATGCAGGTGATAAAAATGCACCAGATGGTCTTGGGTTTGCAAAGTCAATTGCATGATGTTGCGGATGGTGTTGGCATTCTCTGGAATTTGGATGTTGAGCGCATCCTCCACCGCCCGAACCGAGGTCAACGCATGGGTTCCGGTGCAGACACCGCAAATCCTCTCGGTGAAAGCCCAGGCATCGCGGGGGTCGCGGCCCTTCAAAATCACTTCCAGCCCACGCCACATGGTGCCGCTGGATACCGCGTTGCGGATGACGTTGTTCTCGTCAAGGTTAACCTCACAACGCATATGCCCCTCAATGCGCGTGACCGGATCGACGACGATGCGCTTGCCGCTGTTGTCTAGGGCAAAGCCATTGGGTGTTTGAGTGGCAGTCATACATTTTCCTTCGATTTGGTTTCGGTGTTCTTATGCCGGATGGCGGAAACCGCCGCATGGGCCGCGATGCCAACACCCACCGCCCCTGCCGCAACGATGCCAATATTGTCGGCGTTGGCTTCGACACCAAAGACGTTGAGTTGAGTGACGCGATCATAGAACGAGCCTTTATCCCAGAAGGCTTCCTCGGAACAGCCGATGCAGCCATGGCCTGACTGGATAGGGAAAGAAACACCGTCGTTCCATTTCACTGTCGAACAGGCGTTATAGGTGGTCGGGCCTTTGCAGCCCATTTTGTACAGACAATAACCTTTGCGAGCCGCATCATCGTCCCAATGCTCGACAAACTGGCCTGCATCAAAATGTGGGCGGCGGTAACATTTGTCATGGATGCGCTGGCCGTAGAACATTTTCGGACGCCCTTGGCTGTCGAGTTCAGGCAGCTTGTCAAAGGTCAGCATATAGGTGATGACAGCGGTCATGACTTCCGCGATGGGCGGGCAACCGGGGACTTTGATGACGGGCTTGTCGAGAATGACCTTATGCACCGGCGTAGCCTTGGTCGGGTTTGGTTTTGCCGCCTGCACACAACCCCAAGACGCGCAGGAACCCCAGGCGATCACCGCTGCGCAATCCTTGGCCGCGTAGCGTAGCTTTTCAACAAAGGGCTTGCCGCCGACAATGCAAAACATGCCGTCTTCGTTTAGTGGCGGATTGCCCTCCACGGCGAGAATGTAGCGGCCTTTGTATTTGCGGATGGTGTCTTCCATCACAGCCTCGGCCTGGAAACCCGCCGCAGCCATTAAGGTGTCGTCGTAGTCCAGTGAGAGCATGGATAACACGACATCCTTCGCCAACGGGTGCGCGGAGCGGATGAAGGATTCGGAGCAGCAGGTGCACTCCAGCCCGTGCAGCCACAATACCGGGGTGCGCGGCTTGGTTTCCAT
>QJPH01000309.1 GCA_003242955.1 Candidatus Methylumidiphilus alinenensis | reverse complement strand
CAACGACATCAAAGAAAAACTGATTGGCCGCTATGCCGAACGCGAATACTGTGTCCAGTACCGCGAGACCGACTTCAATTTCGTCAGTCGGTTGATGGAAGAAGAGGGCATCTACTTCTACTTCACCCACGAAAACGGCCAGCACCATCTTGTATTGGCGGACTCTCCCAGCGCCCACGATAAATTCCCCAGCTATGAACGAATCCCCTACCACCCGGAACAGAGCAGCACCGATAAAACCCGCGCCGACCACATTCATGAGTGGACATTCGGGCGGGTAGTCCAACCTGGCGCACAGGTGTTGACCGACTACGATTTCAAAAAGCCCAAGGCCAATCTACTGGTCAAGTCCTCCACCAATTTACCCCATGCCCACTCGGGCTACGAACGTTTTGACTATCCGGGGCGTTATGTTGAAATCGGCAATGGCGAACACCTTGCGCGCAGCCGGATGGAGGAGCGAAACACCCGCCATGAAAGCTTCGAAGGGCATTGCAATGCCCGTGGCCTTGGTGTGGGCCAACTATTTACGCTCGACAAACACCCAAGCACAGCCCAAAACCGTGACTACCTCGTCACCTCTGCTGAGTACCGGCTCAAACTCGACGATTACATTGCCAGCAAAACCGCCATGGTAAACGAGGGCGAAATGTTTCAATGCCGTTTCACTGCCATTGATGCCACCCACACCTACCGTCCCCAGTATAAAGCTCAAAAAACCTTCGTCCACGGTCCCCAAACCGCCGTTGTCGTTGGCCCAGCGGGTGAGGAAATCTATACCGATTCATATGGTAGGGTGAAAGTCCAATTCCACTGGGACCGCTATGGTCAGCGCGACGAAAACAGTTCTTGCTGGATCAGGGTGGCGCAACCTTGGGCGGGCAAGAACTGGGGCGTGATTGCGCTGCCCCGCATTGGTCAGGAGGTCGTCGTCGATTTCCTTGAAGGCGATCCAGACCGCCCACTCATCACAGGCAGCGTCTACAACAACAATCAGATGCCGCCTTACACTCTGCCCGCCAACAAGACCCAAACCGGCATCAAGAGCCGTAGCAGCAAAGACGGCACCCCGGCCAATTTCAACGAATTGCGGTTTGAAGACCAAAAAGGCCAGGAGCATATTTATTTTCACGCCGAAAAGGACTTGGATATGATAGTCGAACATGACCGGCGGGAATGGGTTCAACATGATCGCCATCTGCGCGTGAACAATGACCGTACCGAAGAAGTGCGCAACGACTCCTCTTCCAAAGTTGACCGTGACCGTACAGAAGCCACGGGACGCAAGCTGAGCCAATCTATAGGCGAGGAACAGACCGTAAAAGTCGGTGATGCTTACCATTTGACCACCGGAAAGTCGCAGTTTTTCCAATCAGGGCGGCAAATCGTCTTGGAAAGCGGACAAGAGCTAACCATCCGGTCTTCGGGCGGATTTATCAAAATCGACGGCTCGGGCATCACGATTCAGGGGAAAGTGGTCAACATCAACACCGGCGGCTCACCCGGCACAGGCTTTCCGGTTCAGGCCAATGTTGCCAAAAACGCCGCGTTGGCAACCGATGTCAACAATCCCCCGAGTTCCGAAGCGCCTGACGCACCGCAAAATGCCCAGCCCTTGGATTTAAGCCCCCTGCCGGCGACCCAACCGGTAGCCCTGCCAGATTCACTGGCAGGCAAAGTTAAGCAAGCCGCCACCCAAGGTCTGCCGACCATCCCTTTGACGGATGGGCTATAAAATGCAATGCTTATGGCAGATCATCGCGCAAGGGAAGCCTTATCCGTACTACTACGGTTTGGCCGATGGCGCGATGAACCACTATATTTATGCCCATCTTCAAGCCTATGAAGTGCCCTGTGTTGCGCTGCTAAACCGCGAAGACCTGCCCCCAGAACAGCGGGCCTGGCTTTTTGAGCTACGCAAGGATCATCTGTTTAGCCAATGGTACTTACAAGAAAGCCAAGGCAAATACTGGGGCGTGATTTTTGGTACTCCCTTGGCATTGTCAGAGTTAGCGGCGCATTTACTGCACTTTTTCACCGTCCAAGATGAGGCAGGGTGTTTGCACTGGATACGGGCTTATGATCCAAGGGTCACACGGGCTTACCTATCGGCACTGAATGACGAGCAACGCGCTGCATTATTCGAACCACAACTGGGCTGGTGGGCAGAAGACTTGGCATACGACAACCAAGTCATCCATTACCAGATGCAGGAGGGTAAACTAGATGCCCGGTTCATGTATTTCGAACCATGAGCGGCTTAACGATCAACCTGATTAGGAAGATGTTTCAGCTAAACCCAAAACGCCGTCATTCCGGCAGGGATTGCCGGAATCCAGTAGCCATGGAGGGCAAACTAGATTCACCTCCCTGTGTTCTGGATTCCGGCAATCCCTGCCGGAATGACGAATACGGCTAGGTTTTACAAATTGGCTGAACAATCTTGCTAATCAGGAAAGGAAATTTAATGCTGACATTTAGCCCTGCACAAATGACCCGATTGCAACGGACTTGGCAGACCGACCAGTTACTACTGTCCCAGCGCGTGGTATTGGCGAGGCTACAACAGCAATTCCCGGATTTTTGGGTGCGGGCAGCAGAAGAAACGCATCAACGCTATTATTGCACTCAGGCGGAAAAGCTGGTGTATTGCGGCATGGGGCAGGTCGAGTGGCTGGAGAAACTCTTGGGCCTGGAATATCAACATCAATGTTCGATAGCCAAACTGCCCTGGCTGGGTTCCTGTTTAACCCTGAATTGGCTAACCCCCGCTGATCGGCTGGGGCTAATAGACTACTTATTGCAAGTGCATTCAATACAAGCACTCTCAGGAATGTTTCCCTACGACGCGCTCGCAAACTATCCCATGGAACACCGGTTGGGACAGCTTGCCAGTTACCCGTTTGTACCCGAAGAAACGGCGGATTTGCCTGCGCACTTGGTCAAGGTGTTGCGCCAGGGATTGTTTTACGCGCTGCTAAAAGAAGTGCTCCAGCCCCCGGACGGCTGGCAAACCTGCCACAGTGACTGGAGCAAAACCCTGCTGGGTATACGCCACGCCAAATTACAGCGTAGCATCTACTTGCAAACTCATGAGTCCAGTTCAAACTATGAATTCTCCCTAAAAGCCGCCCCACTGGACAAGGCCATTTGTCTATACATCACCGTGCCTTTGCATCTCAATGAAAACCGTATCGCTATCTTGTTAAACTACCTCAAAGCCTGGTGCGTAAGCTTGGAACCCGCAACGAGCGCGACTTTTCGCTCCGCGATGACGGCTGCACAACACCCCGAGGAAGAAGCCCATGCCTAAAGCAAGCCGCAAAAGCGACCTAGGCTCGGCCCACGGTTGCTTTCCGCCCAGCCCCTCCATCGAAGGCAGTGGCGATGTCATCATCAATGGAATGCCCGCGCTGCGCGTGGGCGATGGTTTTATAGCCCACGGCTGCGGTCAATGCCCGCCGCACGGCAGGAAGGCCGCGCAAGGTTCGGCATCGGTCAATATCAATGGCAAAGCCGCCGTCCGGGTCGGCGATGCCATCGACTGCGGCGGCTCGCTGCAAACCGGCTCGGGCAATGTGTTCATTGGCGACTTAAGCTGGAGCGGTGCCGCAAGCCTACCCGCCAGACCGAAAATAAAGCTCTACCTGACCCAAACCCCCGGCAACCAAAACAACCCCTACACCTATGAGCCATACAAATTGTAC
>QJPH01000197.1 GCA_003242955.1 Candidatus Methylumidiphilus alinenensis | reverse complement strand
CAGCGACATTTTTGGCGATTTGGGTTGGCCCCAAGCCAGTTCCGTAGGCGAAGGCGGTCAGGATTTTGCGCTTCGCGTCTTCCTTGATTTTGCCTTGGTGTCCGCTCAACGGGCCGAAGTGTTCGCCCCGTTGACGGGGGCGGCTTTCGTCAACATAATGAAGAGCAAGTGTCGTTTGGCTGTCAATACTGGCACAATAGCCGACACTTGCCCTCATAAGAAATCTGCCATGCCACAACCCACCCCCCAATCTGGCGGAAACGAACCCCGCGCCATCGACCTGTTCACTGACCGTGAGCAGCCACAGAAGCTGTTTGCCGAAGCCCGCGCCGACTTGTCCCCGGACCAATACCGCATTTTGGTGTTTTACGGTGTCGGCGGGCAGGGCAAAACGCTTCTCTGCGAAAAGCTGCGGGCGAATTTGAAGGCCGGGAAACCGGGCGACACGGTGTGGGGGCATCTTGACCTGCATCCAGTGAGTCATCGCGAACCGACCCAAGGGCTCTTGCAGTTACGGAAAAGTTTGGGTCAATCCGGTCGCAGAAAATTTCCCGCCTTTGATTACGCCATCGCCACCTATTGGGAAAAAGCCTATCCAACCGAAAATATCGAGGTGGCCCTGCAAGGCATTATCGGCCAGCATGAAGGCGTATTGTCCACGGTGGCGGAGAATGCACCCGGTTGGCTTGGTGAGGCCGTGGAAGGCGGGGTCATCGGCCTAGGCTTAAAGGGCGTGAAATACCTATGGAAGCAACGCGCCAAGGAGAACGCTGAGAAAGCCTACCCGGTGCTATACGGCCTGCAACTGCGGGAACAATGGGAGATACTCCAAGACCTGCCGTTTTATCTGGGCTTGGATTTGCGTGCTTACCGCCAAGGCAAAGATGCTCCGTCGCCGGTCATTTTCATTGATACTTACGAAGCCCTGTGGGCCGACAAGAATATCAAGACCGGCCTAGGCACTGGCGAAACCGATGCTTGGCTGCGGCGGCTGGTGGCAGAATCCCCCAGCGTGTTGTTTGTGATCTTTGGGCGCGACAAGTTGACTTGGGATCAACGCTTTCCCCGCGATTGGGACGGTTATCTGGACAACCAGCACCTGCTGGGCGGGCTTTCCGATGCCGATGCCGACGCTTTTCTGCAACTCATCCCGGTGCGGGAGGAGGCGGTACGCCGAATCATGATCGAAGGGGCCAAAGGCAAAGACTCGTCTCTGCCCATAGAAGATGTGCCGGGGGCCGATCAAACCGGCGAACGTGGCGCACTGCCGTTTTATCTGGATATCGAAGCGAAAACCTACCGCCGAATCGTGGCACTGGGCCGGACCCCCACGCCGCAAGACTTCGGCGGCACGTATACCGAAATTATCGACCGCTTCCTGCGCTACTCCAGCACGGTGGAGCGGGAAACCCTCAAGTTGCTGTCTGCCCCGCGTTTCTTCGATGAGGCACTGTTCGCCGCGCTGGTGCAACACTTCGGCACCCACTACCCACTCACCGCCTATGCCGAATTCACTGCCTATTCGTTCATCGAGCACGGTGCCGATGGCTATCATCGCTTACATGCCTTGATGGACGACCATCTGTATGCCGAACTGGACGAACGCCAACGCAGCGCGTTAAAGCACTTCTTGTTCGACTGGTACGATGCCCGTTGCCAACCGGCATCGCCCAAAGACATCACGGCGGCACATGAGTTGGCATTGCGGGAGGCGGTTTATCATCGGGAGGTGCAAGATGCGCAAGCGGCTTTGGATTGGTTTTGGGCAAGGTGGCGGGTGTTTTATGATGCCGCCCGTTATGCGACGATTGAGCCGCTGAACCGCTGGGCGCTAAGCTTGGCAGAAGAACGGCTTGGGGCTGACCATCCAGAAACCGCTACCGCCCTCAACAACCTCGCCCAGTTGTTGCGAGCCACCAACCGATTGGCGGAGGCGGAGCCGCTGATGCGCCGGGCCTGGGCTATAGACGAGGCGAGCTACGGGCCGGAGCATCCCACAGTCGCCATCCGACTCAATAACCTCGCCCAGTTGTTGCAAGACACCAATCGACTGGCGGAGGCGGAGCCGCTGATGCGCCGAGCTGTGGAGATTTTCGAGAAAAGCTATGGGCCACTGCACCCTAATGTCGCCACTACCATCAACAATCTCGCCCGGTTGTTGCAAGACACCAACCGGCTGGCGGAGGCGGAGCCGCTGATGCGCCGGGCCTGGTCAATAGATGAGGCGAGCTACGGGCCGGAGCATCCCAAAGTCGCCAACCGACTCAACAACCTCGCACTGTTGTTCCAAGCCACCAACCGGCTGGCGGAGGCGGAGCCGCTGCTGCGCCGGGCCTTGACGATAAGCGAGGCGAGCTACGGGCCGGAGCATCCGAATGTCGCCATTAGCCTCAACAACCTCGCCACATTATTGTATGTCACCAACCGGCTGGCGGAGGCAGAGCCGCTGATGCGTAGGGCACTGCTGATATTGCTTAAATTTAGTTGCGTTACTGGTCACGAACATCCCAAATTGAGGAAATTTTTTCGCAATTATTGGCAGTTGCTGGAAGCCCTGTCCTTGGATGCCAGCCAAATCGAACAGCGCTTGGCGGCGGTGGGACAAGAAGCGGGTATTGATGCGGATAGCTGGCGAGAGTGGTTGGAGTACATCAACGAAACCCAGTAAGCGGATGGGATCGTAATGCGGCAATGCCGCCGGACGGGATTTGTAATCCCGTCCGTAACATTTTGATCGTTCCCATGCTCCGCGTCACTACCATTAAGTTAAGAAAAAACTCGTCGTTCCGGCAGGGATCGCCGGAACCTAGGCTCCATGGATGGAATAGATTGTTGGCGTCCCTGCAATCTGGATTCCGGCGGTCCATGCCGGAATGACGGCTTAACTTAATGGCAGTGACGGAGACCGTGGGAACGATGTCAAAACCTCAGCAGCAGGGTTGCAAACCCTGCCGCGCTTCGGTTCAAACAAATGGCCGGGGCGGAGTCGCCGTAGCGAGTAGCAGCGATGCCATCCTTGAACCTATCCGGCAATAAGCTGGTTTTTCGCTGGGTTCAGCCATACACTCTAACAAGTAACCATTTGATGTTGAAAACGCTGTACAGGTAAAACCCCATGAACACCGAAACCGTCTCCTTCGAAATACCGCAGACTATCTTGGCCTCCTTGAAAGTGGGTACTGTGGAGTTGGCAAGGAATATCCGCCTACTTGCCGCCATCGCTTATTTTCGGGAAAAAAAACTTTCCTTGGGGAAAGCGGCTGAGTTTGCCGGGATGGGCCGCTTGGATTTCATGGATATTTTATCGGATAAAGGCATCGTGCTTTTCGATTACGATGAATCCATGTTGGTTGGTGAATTGGAAGGCATTGACCAATTGAACTCAATCCCATGACCGTCATTTGCAATGCCACGCCGTTGATCGCCTTTGCCCGCATCAACCGGCTTGAATTACTCTGTAAGGTGGCTGGGAACCTCATCATTCCCGAAGCGGTATCCCGTGAGATTTCAGACTATCAAGGCAAAGGAAAGGCTCTTATCGCCTTGCCCAAGGAAAATTGGATCAGCATTGCTTCGGTGCAATCCGAGCAACAAGTGCGCTTACTCCTGCCCACGCTTGACCGTGGCGAGGCTGAAGTCATTGCATTGGCTTTAGAATGGCGGCCAAAACTGGTGCTGATGGATGAATTGACCGGTAGAAAGGTCGCGGAATCTCT
>QJPH01000109.1 GCA_003242955.1 Candidatus Methylumidiphilus alinenensis | reverse complement strand
GCCCGCACATTACGAATGTGTGGGTTTATGCTTTTTTCAGCTTTTACGCACATTAACGAAAATTAATTATCCTATACAAAACAGTTGTTTATTGCTATACTTTGCTTAACGGGGTAACTTAAAGCTTAACGAAATTTGATCTATAAAGTTACCCCGGAGCAACCCATGAGCAACAAGATCAACTTCACCAAAGCCAACATAGAAAGCCTGCCATTGCCGGACGCGGGCAAGCGGGCTGACTATTGGGACACCAAGAAAACCGGCCTAGCCGTGCGCGTGGCATCCACCGGAGTTAAAACCTTTTGCGTGTTGCGCAAGGCGGGGGGCAAGCTGGAACGGGTAACGATTGGCAAATTCCCTGCTGTGACCATCGAACAAGCCCGTGACAAAGCGGACGAAGTGAACGCCCTGATTGCCAAAGGCGAGAATCCCAACGACCAGAGAAGGCGAGACCGGGGGGAAATGACGTTTGCTAAGTTCTGGCTGGAATACATGGAGCAGTATTCAAAGGTCCACAAGAAGCCGCGTACCATCCAAGAAGACGAAAAGACTTACAAGAACTACCTATTCACCCTAGCCACTCGCAAGCTATCCAAAATCACCAAGGAGGATTGCAAGGCACTGCACCGCGAGATTGCCAAGAGATCCAGCGGAGCCACCGCAAACCGGGCGATAGCCGTTCTAAGCGGGGCTTTGGGCTTTGCCCAAGATGAAGGGTACTTGACCGACAACCCGGCCAGGGCGGTTAAGCGGTTCAAAGAAATAGCCCGCGACCGCTATATCCAATCCGATGAAATGATGCCGTTCTGGCAAGCCTTGCTAGACGAGCCTAACCGCGACTTTGCCGACTTTTTCATGATCTGCCTGTTGACGGGCCAGCGACGGGCCGATGTGCTGGCTATGCGCTGGAACCAAATCAGCCTAGAGCGCAAGGAGTGGCGCATTCCCGACCCAAAGAACGGCGAACCCTTGACCGTGCCACTTGTGGCCGAAGTGGTTAGCCTGTTGCAAGCCCGTCAAGCAAAAAGTAGCGAATGGGTTTTTCCGGGCGAGGGCAAAACCGGGCATTTGGCGGAACCCAAGACCGCATGGAAGCGCATATTGGAACGGGCTGGAATTGCCGATCTACGGATTCATGACCTGAGAAGAACGCTAGGTTCCAACATGGCGGCTGCGGGTGTGAACACCATCACTACGGCGCGGGCTATGGGCCATAAAACCTTAAGTATGGCGTTACGCTACCAGCAACTAGGCACGGACCCAAGGCGGGCCGCTATCGAAGCGGGGGCGGGTTCCATACTGATTAACGCCGGGGCAAGGGAAACTGCCGAGGTCATTCCATTGAAACAGGCAAGGGGTTAGTCAAACGCAATGACAAAACGCGAAAAGCTGTTATCGGCAATTAGGAATAACCCCAAGTCAGTGCGTTATGACGACGCTTGCAAGGCGGCTGAATCGCTGGGGTTTGCTTTGCGTGGTGGGGAAGGCTCTCACCGGGTTTATGCCAAGCAAGGGGAGCCTATGATATTGAACTTTCAGAACAGGCGGGGCTTGATTGCAGAATACCAAGCAAAGCAGTTGATAGCCATGATAGACCATTATGAGGAAAAACCATGAACGAATACAAATACCCGCTTGAAGTGTTTTGGGATGAGGGCAGCGAGGCTTTTGTCTGCATTGCGCCGGATTTGCCGGGATGCAGCGCAATAGGTGACACGCCACAAGAAGCCGTACACGAAATAGAAACCGCTATGCGGCTTTGGATTCAGGCAGCGGCAAGTTTAGGCCGCGAATTGCCGACACCTTCAAGGAAAGCGGCTTGAAATTGGAGCAACACTTATGTTTTTGCATGTCACCGAGGCGAAACACACCCATGAGTACCGGCTTTGGCTGGCTTTTAATAATGGGGAATCCGGGGAGGTTGATTTAGAGCATGAATTATGGGGCGAAGTGTTTGAACCCTTGCTGGACAAAACTCTATTCGCCACCGCTTTCGTGGACGGCGAAATGGAGACCTTGGCTTGGGCGAATGGAGCGGACCTTGCACCGGAGTTCCTGCTTGACTTGTTGCGCAACCAACGGCAAAGGGCGGCTTGAGTCATGAACAGAAACGCCGAGGTTGTCACATTGAAACGAGCAGGGGGTTAAACCTATGGGTATCGCTGAACAAATTTACGAGATCGTCAAAACCATGCCTGAGCAACAGGCGCAACAAGTTTTAGACTTTGTGGAGTTCTTGAAGGCCCGTCACGAGAAAAGGCAGCTTGAGGCATTGAAAGGCACAGTTATACACACCATCGAACTAGACGAGCAAGCGGAGCAGCGATTAAACCGGCTGGCTGAACTCACGAAAATTGAAGCTAGGGAACTCATACGGATAGCAATAGGCGACTTCATCGAAATGCAGAAGGACATCGAAAACCCAACTGAGTTGTGCCACAACAATAATTACACTTTGAGGAGGTGGGGGACGGGACCGCTTGAGATTGGGTAGTACGGCCAATCACTTCGACCGAACCACCGACCAACGTGGGCAATCGCCGGACAAGTTACAATCGAACAAGCCAAGCCTAGCCCGACGGGGTGAAAGGCCGGAATCATTCACCGGCTGGCTTGGCTCCCTTCTTGAATGAACAAGCCCATGAATGGGGGTTTAGCATGGCTGAAGACTATTTCCCGTTGAACGAAGCTGCTCATAGACTGGAATGCAAGGTAACTGATTTCTTGCACTTGGCGGCAACCGCCAAAATAGTATTGTCTGTATTTGTTGGTGAGGAATATATTCACAGCGTTTTCAATACCGACGATGAGGCAGACTATAGCCGCCATTATGCGCCATGGAAGGGCGAGGGTGTGCCTGGCTTTTACAGGCCAGTTTATCCAAACCTATTCGATTTATCACAGCAAAGCGCGGTTGAACTGGAAAACACCGGAATAGCAACCAGTATGTGATTAGCCGGGAACTGACCACAGAAACGGGCGGGCGGCCAAGTGCTTACCACCAAGTCAATCCAAAGGCACTGTAACGGCTTGGCTTGCATTGGCCTTGGCGGGGGTGTGACCATGTCAAATACAAAAGCCCTACACGCACCTTGATAGTGCATTAAATTTGCATGATCTAAGGGGGCTTTTGTCTATTTTGCCCACAGACAAAAGCCGTACAAAAGTCCGTCTGTATTACTATGACCGGGGGCTTTTGTATGTTTTGCCTTATGATCCAATAAAGATGGTTTTAAGTTTTTTATTATTATATATATCAATATGATAGAAAACTACATCACCCCCATGCATCCCTACACCCACAAACGCCTATACAAAAGGTACAAAAGGGGTAAACAGACTGTTCACGCCTTATGAATGCGAAGTTTTGGGAACAATTTTCAAATGCGTGTCCTGTGTGCAAGTGTGGTCTACGACGGCGTAGAATGCGAAAACTCAGGGGGGGTAGCACACGAGCGGACAGTGGGGAAAATAGACCGCGTTTATGAAGGGATAAGCGAGGGTTTGATGTGATAGCCACTTGGAGCGTGGACCGCCTAAGCCGTAGCCTGTAACATCTGGTTGCCTTCCTTGATGAAGTCCACCACCTTGGGATAGAGATTTATTTGCACCAACAAGGCTACAATAGGATGAATGGCTTGATTTATGGGTGAAAACGGGTTTTATGATGGCCTAGGATGGTTGCAAAGTTACCCCGGCGTTACCCCAACAGAAATAAAAAAGGCTTACATC
>QJPH01000239.1 GCA_003242955.1 Candidatus Methylumidiphilus alinenensis | reverse complement strand
ACTTGGTAGTGGGTATGATAGCACAGGTTATTCGGTTGACCTGAAGGTTTAACGGAATGTCTGTTTTAGGTATATTTTTAAGATGAAAATGCTGTATATCAAGATTTCTCTATGCTTCACATACCTTTTGCAGAAATGTATGCCAACCAATCATTTAAACGCGTATAATAATGCACCTATGGGCTTCCCTCAACGCGGTAGGGCGCAACAGGCGTGTTCCGTCGTTTTGACAACGTCTTTTGTTGACCGTCAAAACGGCCTATGTGCCATTCTTTTCACCGCTAGGAGTCCCGATTTGCATTCATGTACAGCGTTTTTTCTTAACAAAGGAAAATAATAAAGGACACTCATTCAAACTATCCTGTGTGTCTGTGCTTTGCAAAATGGTATAACCCAACAAGTAACTATTCGATATTAAAAACGCTGTAAGAGATGAAAAAACTTATCGCACCATTACTCACCTTGCTGCTTGTTCTGGGCTTGGGGGCCGGAATTTATGTCTCGGTCAACGAGCAACTTGGCAAAGAACGCATCGTCACGGTGCGCGGCTTGATCGGCTCGGAAAAGGAAGATTTCTTCCGCGACCCTCGCGTCGTCGAAGCCTTGGCAAAAAAGGGGCTGACGGTGGAAGTGGAAAAGGCCGGTTCCCGGCAAATCGCCACCCAGTTCAAGCTGAAAGACTACGACTTCGCCTTTCCCTCGGGTGCGCCCGCCGCCGAAAAAATAAAACGGGAGACGAAAGTCAACAAGGCCTATGAAGTCTTCTTCACCCCTATGGCGGTCGCATCTTGGAAAATGATCGCCACCATTTTGGAGGCCAACGGCATCGTCAAGCAACGCGACAACATCTACTACATCATTGACATGACCCGCTTATTGCAGTCCATCGCCGCCGAAAAGCGTTGGAGCGACTTGGCTAAGAACGAGGGCTATAACGTCAAGAAAAGCCTGTTGATGGGCACCACCGACGTGCGGCAGTCCAATAGCGCGGCGATGTACTTATCTTTGGCCAGCTACATTTTGAACAATAACAATATCGTGGATTCGGCGGCGCAAATCGGGCCGATCATCCAACCTTTGGAGTCGCTCTTCCTACGCCAAGGTTTCATGGAAAACTCCAGCGCGGGACCATTCAATGACTATCTTGTCATGGGTCCGGGCAAAGCGCCGCTGGTGATGATTTACGAGGCCCAGTATCTGCAAGAAGCGGTCCGCGCCAGCAGTGGGCTCAACGACGCGATGATCTTACTTTACCCGGAACCGACGATTTTCACCAAGCACATCCTGATTCCATTCAATGACAAGGGGGACCGGCTGGCTGCGGCGCTGGCCGACGATCCCGAACTGCAAAAGCTGGCCATCGAACATGGGTTTCGCAACCGTGATGCGGCCGGGTTCCGCAACTTCGTTAAAAGCCATAATCTGGCAGTGCCGGACACCTTGGTGAATGTCGTCGAACCCCCCACCTTTGAGATACTGGAGCAGATGATTGTGATGATCGAACAACGCTATAAGGGGAACTGAGCGATGCCATCTTCCTCAAGTATAAACATTTTTGGAGAGACATGTCGATGTTGAAATCCATCCTATTTGTTATTGCGGCGGTTTTTATTTCCGGCTGCGTTGAAAAAAACCCCGAAACCCTCACCGTTTTGGCTGGTTCGGAATTAAAGGACATTGAGCCATTGCTCGGTGACATTGAAAGGAAAACGGGTGTCAAATTGCTGATGAATTACTCCGGCACCTTGGACGGCGCGGAAAAGCTCATCGCCGGGGAACCCACCGACTTGGCCTGGTTTTCCCACGGCAAGTACATCGCCCTTGTACAGGGGGACAAGAACAGGATTCTCGCCCAAGAAAAGATCATGCTGTCGCCGATTGTGCTGGGGGTGAAGGGAAGCGCGGCCAAGGCTTGGGGCTGGACTGACAACCCCAACCTGACATGGCGGGACATCGCCGCAAAAGCGGCCAGTGGCGAGCTGCGCTATGCGATGGCCGACCCCACCTCGTCCAACTCTGGCTTCACCGCGCTGGTGGGCGTTGCCACTGCGTTGTCCGGCAGCAGCGACGCGTTGAGCGTCAAAGATGTCAACCAGGCCCAACTCGGCGGTTTCTTCAACGGCCAGCAACTGAGCGCCGGCAGTTCGGGTTGGCTGGTGGACGCTTATGTGAAGGAACAAGCCAGACTCAACGGGATCATCAATTACGAATCCGTGCTGATGGCTCTGAATAGGGACAAACGGGTGGAGGATAGTCTGGTGTTAATCTACCCAAAAGAAGGCATCATCACCGCCGATTATCCACTGATGCTCATCAACGGGCAGAAGCGCGAGGTCTACAACAAGCTGGTGGCTTACCTGATCTCGCCCGAATTCCAGCAGAAGATGATGGAGCAGACCCTGCGCCGCCCGGTCATCCCGCAAGTGAAGCTCAGCGCGGAGTTCGCCTCCCCGCTGCTGGTGGAATTGGCCTTCCCCAATGATCTTTCAGCCATCGACAAGCTGCTGTTCGCCTATCAAGACAAACACCGGCGTTCCTCCCATGCCTTCTTCGTGCTGGATGTGAGCGGCTCCATGGCGGGTGCGCGTATGCAATCCTTGCAAACGGCGCTGAAAAACCTGACAGGCCAAGACCAGACGCTTAGCGGGCGTTTCAGCCGTTTCCGCAGCCGGGAAACGCTGACCTTCATTCCCTTCGACAACCAAGTCTACCCGTCACAAACCTTCACTATCAACGATCCCAGCAGCCAGAGCGCAGATATGCAGGCGGTGCGGCACTACATCGACTTACTGCAACCGAGGGGGCAAACAGGCATTTACCAAGCATTGCAAGTCGCCTACCGCATGGCCCTAGAGGCGAGGCACAAGGAGCCGGATCGTTTCTACTCGATTATGCTGATGAGCGACGGTGAGAACAACTCGGGGCTTTCCGAGGATGGATTCGCCCAATACATCGCCGCTCTACCCCCCCAAGACCGAGGCATCAAGACCTTCACCCTCTTGTTCGGTGAAGCCAGTCAAGAAGGTATGAAACAATTGGCGGAAATCACCGGAGGACAGTTGTTTGACGGAAGGGAATCACTGAGCCAAGCCTTCAAAACCATTCGGGGTTACCAATAGATGGGTTTAAGACGGCGTTTTTACTTATTTCTATACAGCCCCGCCAATATCTTTGGCTGTTTTCTCGGGCTGCTTGGCTTGGGGCTATTTTTTTCCGGCCTTATTAAAATCTACTGGTTCGCCATCGTCGCCGGGTTGTATGCGCTTGGGTATCTTATGGCTCCAGCCAACCGTCGCCTTGATCTGAAAATCGACTCTGAATCGGACATGGCGGACATTATGGCGGCTCTTGAGAGACTGGCGAAAACGGTGCGCAATAAGAAGCCTGCAAAAGAAATCATCCCTCTGGTGGACGGCATCACAGCATCCATTATTGAGATACTGCCATTCTTAGCCAAGCAAGAAGGCACACCCTACGATGCCTATGTAATTCGGCAAACCGCGATGGAATACCTGCCGACCATGTTGGAAACTTACTTGGCCTTGCCGCCTGCCTTCGCCCGACTGCACCTGCTGAAAGACGGCAAGACCGCCACGCATATAATCATCGAACAATTGCAACTGTTGGATGCTGAAATGAAAAAACTGGCGGTGGACATTCTCAAAAACGACACCGAGGCGTTGATCGTCCACGGCAATTTTCTCAGGGAAAAATTCCGTGATTCCAGTCAGGATTGGCTGGGGTAGTTTTCCGGCAATCCATACCG
>QJPH01000216.1 GCA_003242955.1 Candidatus Methylumidiphilus alinenensis | reverse complement strand
GTGGGGGAATTGTCGGGCGAAACCCCTGTTGGGGTGTTGCCCGGAATCGCCATCTGCTGGGATGGTTTGGTTAGCCGCCTGCCTCGGCCAGATTGGTAGAGTCGTTGAACCCGTGCCAGAAGAAATCATCCTTATCGACCGAGTCGGCAAAAAATTCCACCGGACCCTTTCCAGCGCCTTCCTCCACAGCCTGTCTGTCTTGGCCCGTAAAACGTTGCGCCTACGTCGAAGCGAAATCTTGGGCAAAGACGAGTTTTGGGCGTTGCGGGATATTTCCTTCACCGTCCAACGCGGCGAATGTTTGGGGGTGATCGGCCCTAACGGTGCGGGCAAGAGCACTTTGTTGAAACTGATCCACCGCGAATACCGCCCAGATTCAGGACGCATCCTAGCCTTGGGTTCCATGAAATCCCTGATCCGCATTGATTCGGGTCTGCAACCCTTATTTAGCGGTAGGGAAAACATCCATATCCGCTGCCAGCAAATGGGTCTGGGCAAGGAGGAGTCCGATGCCAAGCTTGATGCAATCATCGCCTTCGCAGGCTTGGAGGAAGCCATTGACGCGCCGGTCAAGACCTATTCCGATGGCATGGTCGCACGTTTGGAGTTTTCCATCGCCACCAGTGTTCAATCGGATATCTTGCTGGTTGATGAAGTGTTGGCAGTAGGCGATATAGCCTTTCAAATCCGCGCATTGGACCGCTTGAACCAGATCAAGCAAAATGGGTCGGCCATCATTTTCGTATCCCATTCGGAAATGAATGTCCGACACGTCGCCGACCGTTGTTTGCTGCTGTTCAATGGTCGGCAAATTGCCTTGGGCAATCCCGATGCCCTGTTTTATAAATATTACGAATCTATCGGCTATCTAAAAAACCGTTTGGCACCTTTGGGGGATGTGACGCAAAACGTTCTTGATATCAGTGGCCTTGTGACTATTAAACGTGTTCGTACCACCGGGTTGGACCAAGGCAGCCTAAGCATGAGAACCGGGGATAGCGTAGAGTGGATTGTGGAATACGAAGCGAAGAAAGAAGTATTGGGAGCCAACCTGACACTGCATTTTAGGAATTTAGCCGAAATGCTTGTGGCTTCAGTCGATTCTGGCCTGGGCAAGAAGGATTTCCGACTCCAGGTGGGCAGGGGGGAAATCTGCATGCGCATCCCTTTCATGTCACTCACGCCGGGATGCTACCGGGTTGCCGTAGGCTTTTCGGTTGGCGGAAAATGGCTGGCTTACAAAAAGTGCCTCTTAGAACTTTATATCGAGCAGAATGAGATGAACACTTATAGTGGGCTACTGTTCATGGATGCCATTTATGATGACCCGATTGAAGTATCGTAGCCCGGATGGAGTAGGGGCGACCGGCCGGTCGCCCCTACGGCGCAATCCGGTTTTTTTTGTGGCCACGTTTTCCCGGATTGCGCCCCCAAGGGGCTTCATCCGGGCTACGGCCTACGCTTTGTGTAACATCATCAGTCACTAAGGATTTGGTCAAAAACGACCTCCCGAAAGAAGTCAGGCTGATTCCCAAGCTCCGGCTCTCGTCGTTATACACAAGTCTGGGAAAATAGGAATAGCCGTCATTTCGGCAGGGATGCCGAAATCCAGGCCATGGACGGTAATAAGTCGGTTATGCAAATGCTTAAATCAGGTAACATGCCAACCCGCAGCTTCATGTTCGCGGTTGCAGGGACATCGGTGGTGGCCCCCAGTTTGCCATCCTTGGACGCTGGATTTCGGCATCCCTGCCGAAATGACGTGTTTTCTACACTTGTGTATAACGATGAGAACTCCGGCTTGGGAACCCTTATCTTGCAAGCTCCTGCTTGGCCGTTCTTAGGGAAGCTGGAGCTTCAAAAACCCCATTCCCAAGCGGGAGCTTGGAAACGAGTAAAATTTCAACTAAAACCTTAATTGAAGAGGAACTTTTCGACATGCCACCCCCCCCATTTTTTTCCCTACCCTTTGAAAAGCTACCGGCTTCACTGCCGATTTTCCCGCTGCCCCACGCGGTGGTCATGCCGGGTTGCCAGTTGCCGTTGAATATCTTTGAGCCGCGTTATTTGAATTTGGTTTTTGACGCGATGGCCGAACGACGCTTAATTGGAATGGTTCAACCGGAACTATCCGCCTCCGATGAAAAAGCGTTGGCTATTTACAAAACAGGGACGGCTGGACGGATCACTTTTTTCAATGAAACAACCGATAACAGGTTGATGATCGTACTGACCGGCGTTAGCCGTTTCGACCTCAAGGAAGAAATTCCGACAACGCAAGGTTATCGGCGGTTTCAAGCGGATTGGTCACGGTTCCGCTGCGACATGGAAGAGGACTCTGTCACTGAAATCGAACGGGGGAATTTTTTGCGGCAGTTGCGAGACTATTGTGATTACAAGCGTCTGGACATTGAGTGGCCAGTTTTGGAACATGTCGGCGTGGCCGATCTGATTAACCGCCTGACTTGCGTGTTGCCCTTGGAAGTGGCGGAACGACAACTATTAATCGAGGCCGTTACGCTTCCCGAACGGTTGAAGATTCTGTCCATGCTGTTGCGTTGCGAGACATTGGAATCAACGGCTGATGCTTCACGCCGCCATTAAAGGAATAACTGATTGCCAATGAAAGACAGGTATGTTAAACCATCCAATTGTTGTACCCTCTTTGCAAAGGTGGTAGAGGTGCGCATGACCTTATCCGGACTTAACAAAATGGAGCAATGAAAATTGAAAAATGAATTTCCACATAGGAAAATACTCATCATTGATGATGAAACGGATCTTCTGGAGCTAATGCGAGACGTTTTGGAAGAAGAAAACTATCAGGTCTTCTGCGCTTCCAATGGTGCCGACGGAATTCTGCTTAATGAACAGAAGAATCCAGATTTAATTGTTCTTGACCTGCGCATGCCTGGAATGGATGGCATTGAGACTTTGCGGAATATCCGCAAAGCCGATGACAACGTAATTGTTGTAATCCTGACAGGTTATGCATGTCCTGATACCATCAGAGACGCGTCAGACCTTAATGTCAGCGAGTATTTAGGCAAGCCATTTGGGAATAATGAATTGCTAGACATCATCGGCCAGGCGTTTGAACATTGAAATATGACAATCGTCGAAGCGGGTGGGCATGGGCCAAGCTTCGTGCAGTGTTCGTAAGTCCTATGCTGAAATCCAGTCTTTTTAGGAAAGCATGGATCGCCTGGGTCGCATTGCTGATCGGGTTGGTGGTAAGCGTTTTCGCCAGCCTTCAGGTCAAGCAGGGTATCGAACAAGAGAGGGCGAGACGGTTCGTCTTTGTCTGCGATCAGGTCACCCATAAAATCCAAGACCGCTTGAATGCCTACGCGCTGATTCTTCGCAGCGCGGTCGCCCTTTTTGCAGCTTCAAAGGCGGTTGAACGCGAAGAGTGGCAAGCCTTTGTCGTGAACCTGCAAGCAGGGCAAAGTGTTCCCGGCACACAAGGGTTCGGGTTTTCTCAAGTCATTCCAGCGGATCGGCTTGCCGCCCACATTACCCGGGTTCGCGCCGAAGGGTTCCCCGATTACACTGTTTACCCGCCCGGCAAGCGCACCCTGTACACGCCCGTCGTCTACCTCGAACCCTTCCGCGACCGCAACCTGCGCGCCTTCGGTTACGACATGTACACCGAGCCGGTCCGGCGGGCTGCCATGCAACAGGCGTGCGACACCGGCGAGGCGGCACTGTCCGGCAAGGTCAAGCTGGTGCAGGAGACCGAGACTGAAGTCCAGGCGGGAACCCTCATGTA
>QJPH01000177.1 GCA_003242955.1 Candidatus Methylumidiphilus alinenensis | reverse complement strand
GGGAATCCGTAGGGTGATTGAAGTCATGGGGCGGTCTTTGTCCAAACGGGCCTTGAGTCGTTCACTGAGCATACATCAACCCGGGGGCTATTCGCTCTTCGGCGAATTCCATCTTTTATCAATATGCATTTTAAGCTCTTCCAAAAGCTTTGCGTTTTCGCTTGCCTTTTCTCGCCTCCATTCGGCGAGTTGCGCTTCTTGGCTTTGCGTTAGCCAGTTTTCTTTCAATTCGCTTTCCGACCTGAAGGACTCCTCAAGCCGGACGATCAACTCGGCTGTCACGGAACGCCCTGAAGTCTTCGCGCTGGCTTCCAATTGGGCTTTGAGTTCGGACGGAATCCTGATGTTCAATTGGGGGTCTGTTCTTGCCATAAAAAATTCTTGCGTTTGTGATAGTACGGTGATAGTCTTTTATTTGCTAGTACGGTGCTATTTTATCACGAGGTGTTCGTCATGACCATTCCATCCAGGTCCGATCCGCAAATCAGTTTCAGGATGCCGCAAAATTTAAAGGACGAGATTGAACGGATGGCAACAAGAAACAACCGCTCCAGAAATGCTGAAATTATTTTTTTGCTAGAGCAGGCTGTTGAAAAAGCACAAAAAGAAAAAGCCCCGGGTGCGTGAGACCACCCGTTGAGTCGCCGCCTGTGGCAACAAACTCGCTGAATCCGTTCAGCTTGTGACCGTTCCACATGAGATTCAACCAGCCCGCCCTGCCAAGGGCAGACGTTATTCCGGTCACGACACCCTGGGATGCTTCTCCAGTCCCAGGCTCTGTCGCCGCCAGTTAAACAGCACGATGTGGCATACGGCAGTGCTGGCGGCATGACAAGCCGGAATAACCGGGCGAGGAGACCTTTACGAGCAATCAGACTTCCGGGTAACCGGACTAATTTTAACAGGATACGCCATGAACCGAGTCTTTGTTTTGGGTTCCACGAAAAAGCCGCTGATGCCTTGCCACCCGGCGAGGGCGCGGGAATTGTTGAGGAAAGGCAAGGCCGCCGTGTTTCGGATGGAACCGTTCACCATCATTTTGTCCGGCCGTGAAGACGGCGAGGTTCAGGATATCGAATTCAAGGCCAGCCCCGGCGGCAAGGCCACCGGGATTGCCCTGGTCGGCCTGTTCCGCTCCGGGGCGAGGCTGCTGTTCGGCGCGGAAATCGCCCACCGGGGCGCGGCGGTCCGCGCCAGCCTGGACAGCCGCCGCTCGTTGCGCCATGGACGGCGGGGGCGGAAGACCCGCTACCGGCAACCCCGTCCGAATTTCGCCAAACGCTCGCGCAGGGCCAACTGCGGCGGGAAGTGGCTGCCCCCCAGCATCAAAAGCCGCGTCGATAACGCCGCCGTCTGGTCCGCACGGCTGGCCCGCCTCGCGCCGGTGGCATGCGCCCACGTCGAGACCGTCCGCTTCGACACGCAAAAGCTGCAAAACCCGGAAATCTCCGGCATCGAGTACCAGCAGGGGACGCTCGCCGGGTACGAGGTCCGCGAGTACCTGCTTGAAAAGTTCAAGCGCACTTGCGCCTATTGCGGCAAGCAAGGCATCCCGCTCCAGATCGAGCATATCCAACCCATCGCCCTGGGCGGGACCGGGCGCGTATCCAACCTTGCCATTGCCTGCCGCCCCTGCAACGAAAAGAAGGCCGCGCAGCCGGTGGCGCAATTCCTAGCCGACCGGCCCGACGTGTTGAAAAAGATCAAGGCCCAAGCCAAAGCGCCGTTGCGCGACGTGGCCGCGCTGAACGCCGCCCGCTTCGCGCTGGGGAATGAAATCGGGGCTTCCGGCCTTGACACCCGGCGTTGGTCGCACGGGCGGACCAAGCTCAACCGCACCGCACAAGGTTACGCCTGGGGGAAATGGGCCGACGCGGCTTGCGTGGGCGAGTCCGGCGCGGCGGTGTACATCCCCGCGAACTTCAGGCCGCTTTCCATTAAGGCCACCGGGCGCGGCACCCGCCAGGTGGTCCGCACCGACAAATACGGGTTCCCGCGCGGGGCGGCGGGCCAGTGCAAGCGCGTCCAAGGCTTCCAGACCGGCGACCTGGTGCGCCTGGTGCAACCGAAGGGCAAGTACGCCGGGACCCATGTCGGGCGGCTGGCCGGCATCCGGGCGGACGGTCGTTTCGACATCCGCGCCGACGGGCAGAAAATCACTTCCGGCCACCAGAATTTCAGTTTGATCCAACGGGGGGACGGCTATGAGTACAGGCATTGAAAACCAAGAGCGGGTGGGCAGTCCGAACTTCAACGGCGGCGACAATCACAACAGTGGCCCGCGCTGCCCTGTCTGGTCGCCAATGGCTTACTCGCGGGGGTCGTCGGCTCCTGCCTTCTTCGGGGCATCAAGCCGCCTTGTCCATTTCCAGCCGTACCCGCATCCCGGCCTTTGCCGCCAAGGTCAGCAGCATTTCTAGGCTGAATTTCTTCCATTTGCCGCGCACCAAATCGGAGATGCGGGCCTGTGACACCCCGAGCCGCTCTGCGGCTTCGACTTGGGACATGCCGCCGTCCCTGATCCACAGTGCCAGCCCGTTCATCAGGTCGGAGCGCAATTGGAGGATTTCGGCTTCGTGGGGTGGAAAGCCAAGGTCAATGAACACGTTGCCGCACGATTCGGTGATGCGGGCATCTTCCGGGGTAAGTTCTTCATGCATGGGTTGGTCCTCCAAGGGTTTTGTAGCGCCGTTTGGCAATATCAATGTCAGACTGGCGGGTCTGTTGGTCCTTCTTTTGAAAGGCGTGAAGCACATAAACTGCTTCGGCAAATTTGGCGGCGTAAATCACCCGCCATTCCCCTCCCGCACGGATACGAAGCTCATACACGCCAATTCCGACTGTCGGCATTGGCTTCCAGTCGGACGGCATGCCGCCGCACTGCACCCGGTTAAGTTCCATGCCGACGGCATGGCGCGTTTCCATGGGAAAGCCGCGCAAGTCGTTTCGGGATGTTCCAAGGAATCTGAGGGGTTTCATGTTCGTCAATATATAAAAACTTGTATAGGAATATTACTCCACAGTCCAAAGGAATGCAACGCCATGGGACAGCCAAAAACGGCAAACCGCTTGCATCTAGTCTTTTCCGGGCTTATGATTGCCTTACCCTTGCAACAGGCAAGGGGCGGGAAGATCAACCCGGAACACAAAGGCGCAACAGCGCCATTCTTAGCGGAAACAGGTGCTTTTTTTACGCCTGCTCCTCAGAGTTATGGCGGCTGGCGTGGGGGCATCCTCGGATGCGCCGGTTCCTTTGTGCCGGTTTTGATCTCCCTGTGTCCAGCCGCCACCTTATTCAGAAGATCAACTGAATGTGGCGGTTCTCAACTTACACAGAGGAACCACCATGAATAGCAGTACCCAAAATTCAACCAACGATTTGTCAAACACATCCAATGGACTCACCCCGTTTGAATTCCAATCCCATCCACTGCGTGTGATTGTCGGCGAACACAGCGAACCGTGGTTCATCGCCAAGGATGTTTGCGCCATCCTCGGCTATGTCGATTCAAGCAAAGCAATCAAAGACCATTGCAAAGAACAGGGTCAGAACTCCTGATGTCTTGGATTTTACGATTATCCCACATTGTAAATTAGCCTGAGATTGGTCCTGGGAAACAGGGTTTCGGTCTCGTTCAACTCGTCGCAGAGTTTCTGGATCACCGCGTCCGTGCTCGCATTTGCCGAGTGGTGCAGGCGGACGGTGAGGGTGCCTGCCTCGTGGTCGGGCAGGATGTCGGCCTCGGTTTTGTAAAGCGCCTGCAACAGGCTGCGCGCCTCGTCGGGGCG
>QJPH01000402.1 GCA_003242955.1 Candidatus Methylumidiphilus alinenensis | reverse complement strand
CGATCAAATCCATGCAGCCCGCATCGTTCGGAGTCACGGAACGGCAGCGGATCAGTTCCTGGGTCAGTGCCAAGGTTTCGCTCATAATTCTTCCTGATTAGTAAGATGCTTCAGCTATTCCGTCATTCCGGCATGGATCGCCGGAATCCAGATTGCAGGGATGCCCCAAAATTCGCGCCGTCCATGGAGCCTAGGTTCCGGCGGTCCATGCCGGAACGACGACGTTTTAGGTTTAGCTGAAACATCTTCCTAATCAAATAGTTCTTTTGAGTATTCTTCGGGAATAAACCCGATCAAGGTCTTAGTCCCGGTTTCCAGCACCGGGCGCTTGATGAGACTGGGCTGGGCCAACATCAACCCTAAAGCCTTGGCACGATCAACGCCTTCTCGTTGGCTTTCTTCCAGCTTGCGCCAACTCGTCCCGCGCTTGTTCAACAAGGCTTCCCAACCCAACTCAGCCTCCCAGCGCTCCAGCAGGCTTAAGTCCAAACCGTCTTTTCGGAAGTCGTGGAAACGGTATTCGATGCCTTGTGCATCCAGCCATTGCCGGGCTTTTTTAACGGTATCGCAGTTTTTAATGCCGTAAAGGGTGAGCATGCTACAGCGTTTTCAACATCGGATAGTTACTTGATAGGACGTATAGTTGTGCTAGATATTTTTTTCAATCAAAGATTGCTTGAATATTCATTTTTAGGTCCATTTTAAAGATGAAAACGCTGTAATACCCGAACCTGTAGCCTCCATGGGACTACCGACTGCAAAGCAGTCGTTCCTACAGGGATTGCAGTAGCTAGAAGCCGTGGACGGTTGATATCTATAGCGTTTTTATCTTAACAAAGAAAAATATCTATGTGATATAAGCTGGGTTGAGCTTGCGAAGCCCATCAACCATGCGGGTCTGAAAACGCGAATGATGCGACTCGTTCCTCGGCATGTCCTGCATTTTTATCTATTGTTAGAGTCAAATGAGAGCAGTATAACCAAACAAGTAATCATTTGAAATTAAAAACGCTGTAACACTAAAAAAAGCCCATGCCAAAAATCGCATGGGCTTTAAGTAGGGGTTTGGGAAAGTTTAAACTTATTGAACCGTGATCGACTTCAGTTGTTTGGCTTCGGCAGTGACTTTCTTCCGCTCATCTTCAGGCAACGGAATCAGCCCCTTATCGGCTAAATAACCTTCTTCACCAAAGGCTTTCTCACTGGTGAATTCGGCAACGTATTCGACGATTCCCGGAATCAAACCGATATGGCCTTTTTTCACATAGAAAAACAATGGACGCGCAATCGGATACTTGCCGCTGGAAATGTTCTCATAATTAGGTTCCACGCCTTCGACTGTGGCGGCCTTGACTTTATCCTTATTTTGCTCCAGATAGCTGTAGCCAAAGATGCCAACCGTGCTTGGGGTTGCACCGAGTTTTTGCAAGATCAGGTTGTCGTTTTCACCCGCCTCGATATAACCGCCATCTTGACGAACCGTCATACAAACGTTCTGGAAGAAGTTTTTGTCGGAATCCTTCTTGGCTTTTAGCCATGCAAAACTTTGACAGCCGCCTTCCAAAGCCAATTCCGCCAAGGCATCACGAGTGCCGGAAGTGGGCGGAGGCCCTAGCACCTCAATCTTGGTTTTTGGCAATTTAGGATTGATTTCATGCCAAGTCTTATAAGGATTTTCAACCAAGACTTCAGACTCTGGAGCGGCGGGGTCGGGAACCCGCTTTGCCAATGCCAAGTAAATTTCCTTTAGGGTGAGTTCGTATTTAATCTTGGATTTCGTCGAAAAAGCCAGGACGATGCCGTCAAAGCCGATTTTCACTTCGGCAATATCCTTGACGCCAGCCTTCTGACAAGCGTCAAACTCGGATTTCTTTATCGCACGGGATGCATTGGAGATATCCGGGTGGGCAACCCCCACCCCGCCGCAAAACAGCTTGAAACCGCCGCCAGTGCCAGTGGATTCAACCTTGGGGGTTTTAAATTTGCCGGCTTTGCCGAATTGCTCCGCCACCACCGAGGAGAACGGATACACAGTGGATGACCCGACGATGCTCAGATAGTCGCGCCCCCCTTCGGCTTGGGCAGGTCCGCCCAAGCTTAAACCCAGCGCAGTCGCGCCGAGGATGATTAATTTCTTGTTCACATGACACCTCATAGTATTGATTTGAGTAGGAACCCAATCACCAACGCCCGAAGTATTCCCCAGGCGTTGGTGGCAACAGCTTAGTAGTCTAAGCGTACGGCCATTTCCCAAATATCGGGGCTTAAACCGCTAAAGCAACCAATGGCAGCGCCCGAACCTTGGGCGGGGAATGCACACTTTCCACCTGCGGCGCGCAAGGAATTATTGTTGTTGACGGAGAACACATGCACCCAGTCCGTCATGAAGCGAATACGCGGCGTAAGGTACCAGTTCACTGCCAAGGTGCCGGTGTTAATGCTACCTCCATTGATATGCAAGGTGTTCATGTCCATCAAATCGTAGCGACCTGCGATTTCGAATGCACCCCAGCCACTACCGCCGACGAAGCTATTATTCGGCACTAAACGGTCCCATGTGCCTTTCTTGACATCATACGGACGGGTCTCGCCTGTCAGGAACACCCCCCCTTGGACGGAAAAACCTTGCAAGGTATCGGAGCCGGAATAGCCGTAGCCTGCAATCTGCGCCTGCATGTATTCGGCTGACAAGTGAACCGGACCATAAGCACCAGCAAGTTCCGCACCGAACATGGCAACGTTATTGACCTGTTTGACCGGCTTATAAGCCGTGCAAGTTCCCTTGATGGTGACCGCGCAGACCTTGGCTGAACTCAAGTTACCGGTATTGATCCAATTGGTTCGATCCACGTCGGTGTTAGGTGCACTCTGATAAGCCCATCCGCCCGTTCTGAGCGTACCGTCGGTATTGTAATTATTGTTGACACTACGCCAAGAACCCCACACACCCGTGTGGAGTACGCCGACATCCTTCTGGTAGAAGGGTGCCAACGTGCCTCGACCCACCACTTGATAGCTGGTGTCGCCACTGAAAGCATTGCGGTTGATGTTGGTGCCATTGGAATTGGTGCCGCCTGCATTGTTTGTCTGCCCTTGGGAATTTCCAGAGCTATTGCCGGGTCCGGGTGCGCCGACGGATTCCGTGGTTAAACCACCGCGCACGGTGTAAGGCATTGCCCAGTCTTTGTCCAACGCAAACTTGTTCCACGTTTCTGCGGTGATGCCTATCTGGTATTTGCTATTCGGACCTGCTTCAATAAAGGCGTTGTTAGGCAGAGAACGTTCGATGAAGGTCAGGTAATTATTGCTCATCACCGACTCCATCGACTTGCCTTCGTTCTGCTGTCCGACGGTGACTGCGAAGTTGGGGATGGCAATGTATTTCAGGTAGGCATCGGTGATGCCTTGGGTGCCGCCATTGTTGCGTGCCCAGTCGTACTCGAACCGATATTCGTAGTCCCTGAACATGACACCCTCCGTGTAGATACGCGCACGGCGGAAACCGACGCCGTTTGCAAGGTCGGTGCCATACGGCCCGTTGCCGTTCCAGTTGATTTGGCTATCCACCTGAATCCGCCCACCGAGCTTGAAGCTGAAATCTTTGGTATAATCTGGTTTGAGCGGGTTGCCATTTTTGTCCAAAATTGGCTTGCCTTTTTCGTCTACGACTGGATTTCCCTTGTCATCAAGTGCCCTTCCATCCGCGGCTCTGTGTTTGGGTTTATCCACCATTACCAGATTACCCTCTTCGTCCCTAACTGGTTTACCGTCTTTGTCCACCACTGGCTTACCGAATTTGTCCGTCA
>QJPH01000160.1 GCA_003242955.1 Candidatus Methylumidiphilus alinenensis | reverse complement strand
ATCAAAGCATAAATTATTTTTTCGGGCATAAAACAACCTTGAGTTTAAGCGTTTTCAAAATCAAATCGTTACTATAAAAACTTGCCTGATTAGGAAGATGTTTCAGCTAAACCCATAACGCCGTCATTCCGGCAGGGATTGCCGTGCAAATCGGCAGGATAGCCGATTTGCACGGCTCCGCCGCCCGAATGCATCCAGTAGCCATGGAGGGCAATCCAGATTCACCTCCCTGTGTTCTGGATACCGGCAATCCCTGCCGGTATGACGTACAAGTCGGTTTGGCTGAAGAATCTTCCTAATCAGGAACGCCTTTGCTTCATTTTACGCTGTTTGGCTTGTTTGATGACAGGTTCCAAGCTTTTGGCAAGCTCTGTCCAAGCTTTGTCTTTGTCTGATGCCGAGGCAATCCAGTTTACAGGAAAGCCTTGAATCTTTGCCAAGGGCAGGTCTTCCCAATGGCATTCTCGCAAACGAATCGGTACGAGGGTTTTCTCGGATTTTTGATGGGCTTCCAAGGCGGTTTTAAGTTCTTGGGTGTAGCAGAAATCCGACTGGATAAAGTCTGCGCTGACCAAGCACAGCACCACATCGGCCTCGGCGAGTTGCTGGAAAATCACCTTGTTCCAATCCTCCCCGGCATCAATGGCGCGGTCATCCCAAAGGGACAGTTTGTCCAAACGCACTAAGGGCGACAGCGCAGCCCGAAGGTCGAGCCGATGTTCCTTGTCCTTGCGGCAATAGGACACGAACGCCTTGACCGGGGTTTGCGCCAGTTCGTCGCGCATGGCCGGTTCTTCCACACCGTCCAGCAAATCCGCCACGGCGATGCGCTTTTTCAACTGTCTGACGAATACCTCTTTCTCCCCGGCCTTCTCCGCATCCACCAGATACGCATATTCAAATAATTCCTCGCAACCGGGAACTGGCACCCATTCGGTAATCGGCAAATTGGCGAAGCTGGCGACAATCTCTTTGACTGTCTCGCGGATGAAGCTCAACAAGCGGCGAGGTTCCTGACCGCAGATGTCGATTTGAATTTCCCGCTCTTCTTTGTCTTCGCGCACCCGCGCCATGGCATCGAACACGCTGGGTTTGTGCAACACCATGCCGGTGCGCCAGCGCAACTCGCCTAGAATGAAGCTATGCAACTTCACCATCAAACGCGGGAAAATGCTATCCGGCAATAACTCAGGAAAGCGTACTGTGAAACGCAAGGCTTTGCCATGGACAGCGAAATACGGCTCTGACACCGGCAATAATTGCGGCACGACATAGCACCACTCGTCCCACTGGTAGCACAGTTCAAATTCCTGCATCACGCGGACGATGTAATTCAACTTGTCCAGCGGATAGTGCAACACCGGTTCGCCGCCCTTGGCGCAACGCGGGTCGTTGATGATCGCATCGAAATCCGCCTCATGCAATAAGCCGCCCGCGTTTGCCACTCGTTCGGAATTGATGATGCGGTACACCCCGTTGGTCAGCCACAGCGGGTTGAGGATTTGCGTATCGAAGTTTTTCAAGTTGCGGAAGTTGATGACGATGCCTAAATCATGCAGGAATTGCAGCAGCACATCTTGGCTAAATCGCCGCGTCACACCGTTCATTTCACATACCGCCCGGTAATGCGCCGAATCGATGTAATCCTGGGTCATATTGGCAAAATGATCCTTCACCGCCAGCCACGCGGCGGGAAATGGGGTACGCCGTGCATCGGCTTGTTCAATTTGACTGGTCAAAGCTAGACGGAATTCTTCCACCCCTTGGCCAGTTCCACAGGACAGCCGATGAAATCCAAGGATATTCGGGTATTTTTCACTCAATAGTTTTTGGTTGACTTGGAAGGAGGGGTTCTCGTCGATCTTGTTCAACACCACCAACACCGGCGAACGACCGCCGAAGCTAGCGGCATGTTTCAGCCATTTCTCCGCTTTATCATCGCTACGGCTATTCAGCACAGCTACATAAATGCAGCGTTGCGACAGGAAAAACTGGTGCGTGGCATGGTTCACCTCTTGTCCGCCAAAATCCCAGCAATGCGCAGTAATCGTTTCGCCGTCGAAGTTGAACGGGGTTTTCTGGATGCGGATGCCATGGGTTTGGCTTTCTTCGGGGTCAAAGCCTTCACCGCGCAAGCGTTTAATCAGCGAAGTCTTGCCCGCCGCGCCTTCGCCTAAGAAAATCACTTTGACCTCGTTCAAAGGCCGTGAGTCCTCGCCTAGTTGCTCAAAATATTCCACGACGGCTTCCGGTCCTTCGATGGCGAATTCAACCGGGGGGATGATGAGGGGGCAGTCCGTGACGTCAATGCCAGTTTCAAGGATATAGTCTTCCCATATTTCAGGCCAACCCGCTCGAATTTTGTGACAGAATGGCGACAAGTCGGCTATGTGGGTATCTGAGCAATAAAGCCTTTGTAGCCCGCCCATTCTAGTAAGTGGTGACAAATCAGCCACTAGGGTGTTGGAACAATTGAGCGTGTGTAGCTCGATCAAACCAGCCAACGGGGATAAATCTGCTATTTGGGTGTTGGAAAAATCGAGCGTGTATAGCTCGGTCAAACCAGCCAACGGGGATAAATCTGCTACTTGGGTGTTGGAGCAATTAAGCGTGTGTAGTCCGGTCAAACCCGCCAACGGGGATAAATCTGTCACTTGGGTATATGGGCAATAGAATTGTTGAAGACTGGACAACTCCGACAAAGGAGACAAGTTAGCTATAGGGTTACTGTAGCAATAGAGCGTATACAATCCAGTTAACATTCATGCAAATTGGTTTGCACCCCCGAAGATGAAAGCCATACCAAGTAGGGTACGCTGTGCGTACCTTCAAGGGCTTACAATGGTACTACTTGGATACCGTACTTTCATGGCAACCCGGCTAATGGAGATAAATCGGACACTTGATTGTTGTGGCAAGAAAATGTGTCCAGGCTAGCCATTCCGATGATCGGCGACAAGTCAACCACACCGATATCATTCAAGAAAAGTTCTTGCAGGCTGCATAATTCCGATAACCATTCAGGCAATCTTGCGATGGTATTGACTTCACCAATATTAGAAGATGTCTGCCATTTGTTTGTGTGCAGGTAATATCCATTCCCAAAAAAAAGCCCCTTCAACCAAACCAACTCCCTTAACTCTTCCGGCACTTCGGTAAGTCCACAGTTACCCAAATCCAGAAACCCGGTTTTCTCCTGTTTTTCTTTTTCTATCAGTGCTAGGGCTAGGTTTTCCGGTTGCGACATGGGGCTGGTTCCTGAATGCATAGGGTCATGGGATGGAGGAGGATTTTACCAGCCCCGCACCACGGGCGCATAGGTTAAACAGGTTCGTAGTCCCGGCTTCAGCCGGTCCTTTGCTGCTGTTTTCAGCCTGAAGGCGGGACAACTAACTGTTAACTTAATGGCATTGCCCCCAACATTCATGTCGGTACGTATCGACGCCCCTGACGATGAATTGCCATACGGCAACCCACGGATAACATCCCTCCTAGGGATGTTATCCGTACTTTCATGGCAACCGGGTCAATACTGTTGACACAGCCGTCATACCGGCAGGGAGAGCAAAGCGAGGGTTCGCCGGTATCCAGAACACAGGGAGGTGAATCTGGATTGCCCTCCATGGCGACTGGATTCCGGCAATCCCTGCCGGAATGACGAATACGGCTAGTAGTTATGAATTGGCTGAACAATCTTGCTAATCAGGTTTCACGTTGCGCCGTTGCGTGAAACTTGCTCTTTGGAATTGTCGAACATTCATGTGTTCTGACAGGTATCGCCACACTTGTGTATAACGGCGAGAGTGGGAGCTTAGGAACGAGCAACAAGGAAGTTATTTTCAGCCACT
>QJPH01000127.1 GCA_003242955.1 Candidatus Methylumidiphilus alinenensis | reverse complement strand
AATCCAGTCGCCATGGAGGGCAATGCACCGGTTGCGTTATGCCTTTTCAGATGCCATCGACTGCCCGGAGTTTCACCTCCCTGTGTTCTGGATACCGGCATTCCCTGCCGGTATGACGGTGCTTGCAGGTTCGTTCCAATGTCAAAGGCCCGTCATTCCGGCAGGGATTGCCGGAATCTAGGTGCCATGGAGGGCAATGCATCGCTTGCGTAATGCCTTTTCAGATGCCATCGATTGCCCGGAGTTTCACCTCCCTGTGTTCTGGATACCGACATTCCCTGCCGGTATGACGGAGGAAAAAACCTGGTCGAAACCGGCTCGGCGAGCATCAAGCTTGGATTAGGGTTTTACGAAACGGCAAAGCAGCGCACGTCCTGTGCGCCGCTTTGATTTTCATTTCCAGCGAACTGGCCCGGTTGTTTCTTCCTTGGAACCAGGCAGTTCGGTAGGTCGGGCAAACTCTTTTCCGTTGCCCGATTTACGCAGACGGAACCCCGAATGTCGGGCGCAACGCAATGAGGCGCGCCCGACTACTAGGCAAACTTAAAAGTTACTTATGCTGGAACCCAAGGATTCCCAACGATCATTGGTGTCCGGCGCATGCACTATGCCAAGGAACTGTGCAGGAGTGGCAGGAGTGCCAGAAACGGGGGTTGAACCATCCACCAAGAATGCAGCCAAGAAACGCCCGTAGGTGACATTCTGTTTGTTAAACGCGGTATCGCCGAAATGCACCGGAACGTTAGTCAGCGTAGTGCCTACTGCTGAATTGCTCTGACCTACACCAAATACAACGACCTTCGAAGTGCCAGGCAGTGCCGTAGCGGCCGGATAAAACAGTTGGTAGATAGTGAGTCCGCCATCGGCTGTACCAGTGGCATCAGCAGAGGTAGCCAATGCGGTTTGACCACTCAAAGCTTTGTTCAGTGTAACAGCCGGGTCAAAGGTCGGGTTGATCGTGTTGACCGGTGTGCCATCCGCAGCCAAACTTTGAGATCCAGCACTGTTCCAAGCAACGCTGAGAATACCTGCCGCATTCAAAGAGGGTACAATATTTGTACCTGTAGTGGTAACAGTCCCGAAAGTCGTCTTTCCACCGGTGAATACATGATCATCCAAATCCGTAATCAACGCCGATACACTCGACATCAACGAATCCAAGTTCTGCGGGTAGCCGCCTTTTAGTGAAGCGTATTGCTGCAATGAAGATGCTAGGGAAGCACCGCTGTCGGCTGACGTGGAGTTGTGCGTCTTGCCGATGAAGCCGGTGACGTAGGGAATGGCCAAGCCAGCCAAGCCGATCAACACCAACAGCACCACGGCCAGTTCGATCAGGGTCATACCTTGTTGGCGACCGAGGGTTTTAATTTGTTTGTTTGTGTTCATTTTTTTCCAAGTGTTAATAATGTTGTCGATGTACAGGCGAAGCGCGAGGACCCGCCTGCATGGTCAGCGAAATTTCATCACGCAATGCCCCGCCTGGGGTTCTGCCTGTCGGTCCTACCTCGGCACATTCCGAACTCCTATAATTCCGTTGGCTTTCATCGCATCCCTTGACTTCCTGTCATGCCTCACTGGCTAACTCTTCCGACCTTTTGCTAAGGTTTCGCTTGGGTCTATATATACATGATCCGTGCCACTATTGTGTAGTCTATATAAAACAATGACATAAGGATATATTGGGCTTGATCCGGGGTTGGCATCGGAAAGCGGCTGTGTGATATGGCGTATGAGATATGACACAGTTGCATTGATCCATGCAGGGGGCTTTTATCGTTCCCACGCTCTGCGTCAATGCCATTAAGTTAAGGGGAAACCCGTCGTTCCGGCAGGGATTGCCGGACAAATCGGCAGGATAGCCGATTTGCTTAGGCTAGCCGCCCGAAGGGTGAGGGACACGGATGTCCCTCATGCATCCAGTTGCCATGGAGGGCAATGCACTGGTTGCTTTATGCCTTTTCAGATGCCATCGACTGCCCGCAGATTCACCTCCCTGTGTTCTGGATACCGGCAATCCCTGCCGGTATGACGGCACTTCGTCGTTCCGGCAGGGATTGCCGGAACCCAGTTGCCATGGAGGGCAATGCACCGGTTGCGTTAAGCCTTGTCAGATGCCATCGACTGCCCGCAGATTCACCTCCCTGTGTTCTGGATACCGGCAATCCCTGCCGGTATGACGGCGTTTTGGGCTTTGCTGAAACAACTTGCCAGTCGGGTTTATAATTGCTGGCACTTAACAGCCACGGCGGGCTGGAGTTGCGGCAACCGCTGCTTGACATGGCAGCAGTTTTCACCCATCCCTAGGAAGACTTCGCGAAACATCACATAGTTGACGGCCATCCAGAACGCATAGAGCAAAGGCTCCAAAAACTGTAAGCCATAGCCATCGGCCAAGATCACCGAAACCGCGCACGAGACACCGATCATGATGAATTCGCGCAGGTTCAAAAAATGGGCTTTCACCGCGTAAACCAAGGCCAAGGGGAATTCCACGCCCATGGTCCGCAACGGGTAGATGAACACATAGCCAACCACGGCGAAGCCGCCCCACAGAAACAGCCCATCGCCCACGTCGCGAAGGTAATGGTTCAAGTGTTCGCTTAGTTCCGCCAAGGTATTGAAAGGGATGCGCAAATTAAGCATTAAAGCCATGGCATCCTGGGTCAGCAGCAGGAATGCCAGTACCGGCAGCGCCAACGCCAATACCATTGCGCCTATCTGTAGGGAAAAGAAGGTTGCGCACGAACCCAGCGCGTAGAAACGCTGCAATATGGAGGCTATTCCAGCCTCTTGGTCCACGGCGACAGCCGCATTGAAACCGAGGGAGAATGTAAACAATAGCAGGATGGGCTGGAAAATTCCGCCATAGCGTAGCGCGTAGTCGAGAACGCCCATCAACGCCAGCCAAAACAGCGGAAAGCGCCAGACTAGTTCCAGCCCTTGCCGCAACCACTTCTTCCACGAACCCGGCTCGACACGCCCGGGCCTTATGATGCCATTAGCCATCTTTTCCTCCTGCCAGCATGAAATATGCGAACGCCACACACGTGAGTTTTAGTTTAGCAGATTTTTAACCAAGCATTCACGTTTTGTCGGAAAAGCCCGTCCGGTGAAGGGCGGGACGCCATTCCAAATGTATCGTTCCCATGCTCTGCGTCACTGCCATTAAGTTAAGCCAAAAAGACCCTCTCCCCCGGCCCCTATCCCTTCAAGGGAGAGGGGAGAAAAGCCCCTCCCCCCTCGGGGGGAGGGGTTGGGGAGAGGGGTAACAGGCTCGGCAATACCTTAACTTAATGGCAGTGACGCGGGAGCGTGGGAACGATAAATAATTTGTCTAGCAGACCAGCAATTCTCTTTTTGGCTAAAACGCCGTCATACCGGCAGGGAGAGCGAAGCGAGGGTTCGCCGGTATCCAGAACAAAGGGAGGTGAATCTAGCCCACCCTCCATGGCGACTGGGTTCCGGCAATCCCTGCCGGAACGACGGTTCTTTCCTTAAGTTAATGGCAGTGAGCCCTCTCCCGTGGGGCGAGGGAACTTAATGTATCTTTAATTCCTCAGTGCCCTATAACTCGAAGCTAAATTCCTGTTTGCCTCAGTTGTACTAACCGGTATCGGGGTGACTAAGGGGAAGTCGGGGTGGAAGGTGTCTAGCAAGCTGTAGAATTTGATTATAGCGGCTTTGTTTCCACCGACGACGATCTTGTCTTTCACATTGCAAAGCTTAAATAGCTCTTCTTCAGCTTTAGGCGTTCCGCCTTCCGATTTACTATCGATGGTTGACTGTCCGACCATCAAGCAATTCAACTCTTTACGCGTAAGCTGAACAGATACATCCACCTTGCCCTCTCTTTCCGAGTAAAGCCTAGGAAATTCTGA
>QJPH01000392.1 GCA_003242955.1 Candidatus Methylumidiphilus alinenensis | reverse complement strand
GAGGGGGATTCACCGGAGGCGACCGTCACCCGCCAAATCGACACGGATGCCGGACTTAAGTACTTTAACGGCAAACTGTCCGCCTATCACCGGGTTCTCGCCAAGTTCGCCGAGCGGCACGGGGCAGACGCGGCCAACCTGCAAACCGCGCTTGCCGCAGGCGACCGTGCCACAGCGGAACGCACTGCCCACTCGCTCAAGGGTCTGGCAGCCATGCTGGGTATGCAGGGGGTGAGGCAGCTTGCAGCCGATCTTGAGCATAAGATTCGTGGCGGTGCGGACGATGGTGAATTAGCGGAGACAATCACCGCATTAAGCGAAATGCTGGCAGAAGTATGCACGGAAATCCGGGCGATGGGCCTAGACGTTAAGGACGCACCGCGAGTGGAGGTGGATCCGGCGCAGGTCAGGCATCTGCTGGCGAAATTGGAAACGCAGTTGGAACAAGACGACATGAATGCCTGTGGGATTTGGCGCGAATTTCGGCCCTTGTTAGCCAGTTCGCTGGGCGACGAAAGGCTGGCGGCATTGGGGCGGCAGATCGAAAGCTTTGACTTTCCGCAGGCGTTGACCAGTTTACGGACAATCATGGCTGAACAAGGCGGCGTGTGATTGCGTGGCTCGTTCTAAAAATCCCCCTCAGTACCCTTTTTTCAAAAGGGGAGGCAAAGGCACTGCGTAAAATCGGAAAATTAAAAATCTTGTAAAAAACGCAATTCAGGGAAAGTGCCACAAAACTCCGGCTTCTCAACGGCATGAAGAAGTCCGACCAGCGAATCAATTTTAATTTTTTTGGAACCCAATAACCGGTTTACCATGGTCAAAGCGCAAATAAAAAACTTAGGGTGGACCGCAAACACTAGGCTTGGCTTATTTTTTTTTCTCGCCACCGTTTTAACAATGGTTTTTAGGGTAATGGGTTCCAGTTCGGCAAACACGGGGTGGCAATTGATGTCCAAGTTGCCTTGGATCATATCCAAAATAATATCCCCAAGATTGCTAAGATTTGTCATGTGCAATTTTTGCGTATCCGTTGAAGGGATGGCTATGATCGGTAACCAATTGACTAGTTTTGCAATTTTCCCTAGAATCCCGCCTAATTCCCCCTGACTCCAAACCAAACCGGGGCGGATGATTTTCCCACCGTTGTTGACCACGGTCTTTTCTACAATTAGCTTGGCCCGGCCATATTTAGACCGGCATCCCGTAAACGCACTCATTGACGAGATAAATACAACCGGCACAGCATGGGTTTTGGCTTGTTTGACAAGAACCCTGGAGCCACGAATATTGATTGGAATAATTTCATCCCAATTTTCGATATTCATATCCCAGGCCGCATGCAATAGTGCGTCGGCATCCCGCAATTGGTCTGAATCCAATGCATCGCCCAGCCGCCAAGGCAAGCCTCGGTCATTCAACAGAGGGATCACGTTAATTTCATGCTGTAAATGACTAGCCAGAAATTTTCCCAGATACCCGCTTGTCCCTGTCATCAGTACGTTTTTTTTGGTTTTGGCCATCGTTCACCAGCTAAATTGACTGAGTTTGTGGAGTGCGGCGACTCGTCGCCGCCTTTTGTGCCAAGCAGCGACGAGTCGCCGCACTCCATGTTTCGGCTGAACGATGAGCAAGGCATTTTTTCATGCGTTGATATCTCCAACACGATAAGCGTTCGCCATAATGGTGAGTGTAATTGTCGTCGCCGGAATGCTTGGAAAGGCGCTTGAATCAGCGATATAAACCCGATTGAATCCACGCAGCTTGCCATTAGCCTCCGTCGTCAAGAAGCCGCCAGAGGATTGCATCGGAAAAGAACCGCCATTATGAAAACTCTGACCCGGAAGTTTGAATTGTAGTCCTGGAAGAATTGGAATTAGCCCTGCTTTTAAAAGTTTCCATAAAATAGGGGGCAGAATCTTGATGCCACTCGGAGCCTTCTTGGATACAGACAATTCAAAGCCGCCGTTCTCGGCCTTTTTTAGGCACATCTTGGCGGATGAATCCGAATGGATGAACCCCTGGACTAATCCTAGGCGGCGGTAAATTGGCATCAAAGCAAAATGGAAGCGTTTCATAAAGGGTAACTTATGAAAAACCACACGCTCAAAAATTTCATTGTAAAAATAAAATTGCAGATGGGTCCGGTTTGTGGTTCTTGCACCGTTCAGCCCGATGGGTGGGTTTTTGGAGTGCGGCGACTCGTCGCCGCATGGTTCGGAAAGCGGCGACGAGTCGCCGCACTCCACATTGGGTGGGCTGAACGATGACCAAGGCCGACTGTTCAAATGCTCCGCCATCAATTGACAAGAACTGTGGTAATTTGCCAATTCCTCGGTTTTAAGTAATGGCTTTAAAGAAATAAAGGGTATGAAAAAATATTGGCTATCCAAGATTTCCACGTCTTGCTTTTCTTGCTGGCTACCCAGAACAATGATGGCGGTTGCCAATGGCCCACAAGCAAGAAAAAGTTTGTCGGCGGGCATTGATACCGCTTCACCTTCACCCTTCAGGCTCTCCCCCTGTACGATGACGTTTTCTTCGGTTTCGGTAAAGGAGTTGACCTTTATATGAGGAACATAAGAAAAGTTTGGGTACATTTCCTTGATCCGATTGATCGTGGCGGAGAAATCTAACAGGACATCTTCCGGGCAACCGGCAAGGCAGTGGCCGCAGCCCGAACAGGCGTGTTCCCTGTTCTTGTTCAAAGCAATGCGTGCGCTGACGACTTCAAAATATTGTTGAAGTTTTTTAGCTATGCGCCCGAGTGATTTCGGGACAGGCAAAGCCTTGACCGTCGGTGAATGATAGGGAAACGCCGATTGGCTAGGATTAGCGCAATGCAGAGTCATCATTTCCTGTTCGACAAATTGGTAGTAAGGCCGCAATTCCTCATACCGCACCGGCCAACCGCTTAGTTCCAAATCGGTGTAGGGTAGGCAAGCCCTGCCCCAAACGGCGGACAACCCTCCCGCACTCTGGCTAGAAACCAGCATGCAGCCTGTTTGCTTGACTGAGATATTCTGATTATAGGGGTGAAGAGAGCCAAATGTAGTCTTCAGCGGAATGCCCTGTGGGTTGACTAGCCTTTCATAAGCATTGTCCCAATCCAGGTCACTTGTATTGGCCTTGACTGAATCCCCCGGTTTCCTCACCCCAATATCCAAGAGTGTGACTTGGATGCCTTTTTTTAGCAGGGCCATAGTACAAGACAGTCCGGCAGGGCCAGAACCGATGACGATAATTTTATTGCTGTTGCTAGTCACAAAATCAATGCTCCAAACCGGTCTTACCCGCCCAGTCACGCGCAAATTGCCAAGCCACCCGCCCACTGCGCGAGCCTCTTTCCAAGGCAAACCTTAAGGCCAACGGGTGGGCGGCGTTCCAGTCCACAGGCAAGGCTTGCAGGTTTACCAGCCAATAATGGACAATTTCCAAGTATTCGTCTTGGGTAAATGGATGGAACGAAAGCCAAAGGCCAAATCGTTCGGAAAGGGAGATTTTTTCTTCCACCGTGTCCCCGTGATGGATTTCGTTTTAATTAATTGTTTAACTGATGTTACGCAACGTTAAGAGCAAAGCAGAATCTACAAGGTCCGCCATAAACTGAAGTTTGACATCCCCTTGGACAAGTTCCAATTAGCTTGGATGCCGGATGCATTCGGGGCATCCTTGTCCCCACGGTTTACGCCTAGTGGGAATTGCCACTTACCGACGCGTAACATCAATTGTATACTTATCATACTATAATACCTATCTGAGTAGAAACATGAGCGAAAGCGAAATTGATGGCATAGCCGAGGATGGCGGGCCTGCATTGGTCGTAGCCAATAACGTTGACATTAGCAATTGCGACCTCGAACAGGTGCAGCTTGTCGGTGCGAT
>QJPH01000111.1 GCA_003242955.1 Candidatus Methylumidiphilus alinenensis | reverse complement strand
GATATTGCCCAGACGAGGGGGCCGCGGCAAAGATTACCTGCCGCACAGGCAGCTTAGAAATGAAACACAAACAAGCAGAAACAACGGGATTGATTACCTGCCGCACAGGCAGCTTAGAAAGGAAAGCGTTGGGCCGGATTTGCACTCGGCTTATTACCTGCCGCACAGGCAGCTTAGAAATGATAAGTTTGTGCTGCATTAGCCATTTAGCTATTACCTGCCGCACAGGCAGCTTAGAAATAGCACTGCGGCTTTGTCAGCAGTGACAATCTCATTACCTGCCGCACAGGCAGCTTAGAAATATAGAGTCCAGTCACGGTGGATAACTGAAAAATTACCTGCCGCACAGGCAGCTTAGAAAGAAAAATTCGAGTACGAGAAGGGAGAAGCCGAATTACCTGCCGCACAGGCAGCTTAGAAATAACCCATGTCGTATGTGAATCGTTTACTCGTATTACCTGCCGCACAGGCAGCTTAGAAATTGTAGCCCCACTATATTTCCGTTACTATCTTATTACCTGCCGCACAGGCAGCTTAGAAAATAAATCACGGGCTTTATCAATTGATATGTCTATTACCTGCCGCACAGGCAGCTTAGAAATTGGAAGCTATGCCTGCGCTTGGCTTTACGAAATTACCTGCCGCACAGGCAGCTTAGAAAACTATCTCCACGCCATCGAATCCGTAATCGCCATTACCTGCCGCACAGGCAGCTTAGAAACTTTGCAGGAAATTGAGATTGTAAATATCTCTAATTACCTGCCGCACAGGCAGCTTAGAAAAGCGAGAGCTTGCCGGATTTTTGCAGTAGTTGATTACCTGCCGCACAGGCAGCTTAGAAAACAATACTGAATATCTAGCGGCGAAGATCCGGATTACCTGCCGCACAGGCAGCTTAGAAAATTATTGGATAAATCCATTTCCGCCGGATAGTATTACCTGCCGCACAGGCAGCTTAGAAAACTTCGTTTACGCGGGCGATGGGCGTTGTTGTATTACCTGCCGCACAGGCAGCTTAAAAAGTCTCCAAAATTCTGCCCACGCGGGTAGGGGGATTACCTGCCGCACAGGCAGCTTAGAAATTTGCGTCAGCCTGTTCGCCCTTCGCCTGTTCATTACCTGCCGCACAGGCAGCTTAGAAATGGCTCAATGACTGGACCCCTACGCCGATTTTATTACCTGCCGCACAGGCAGCTTAGAAAATAGATTCATCAACTCCAAGAGATTCTAGTAGATTACCTGCCGCACAGGCAGCTTAGAAAATCATAGAGCTAGCAATACTGCCAGCACCAAAATTACCTGCCGCACAGGCAGCTTAGAAAAGCATCTACCAGCGATATTTTTGGTATTGGAGATTACCTGCCGCACAGGCAGCTTAGAAAAAATCAGGCGAGAAACATGGAGTAGGTACGAAATTACCTGCCGCACAGGCAGCTTAGAAAATACAGTATTGCCGACATTGGCGAGTATAAATATTACCTGCCGCACAGGCAGCTTAGAAATAGCCATTGCGCTCTGAAGAATCATAAATCTCAATTACCTGCCGCACAGGCAGCTTAGAAATATACCTGCCGTCATTTGCCAGTTTCACCCATATTACCTGCCGCACAGGCAGCTTAGAAAAGACTGTAGGGCGCTTTGTAGTCGGATGTGCAATTACCTGCCGCACAGGCAGCTTAGAAAATGATGGCTAAAACCGGCCTGGGTGTGAAATAATTACCTGCCGCACAGGCAGCTTAGAAATGCTGATTATTCTGCCCTGACAGAACGCGATTATTACCTGCCGCACAGGCAGCTTAGAAAAAACTCCAAGCGAAAATAAAGGAACTCCGCACATTACCTGCCGCACAGGCAGCTTAGAAACATTGCCGCGCATCAGCAGCCGGAATGCTTCAAATTACCTGCCGCACAGGCAGCTTAGAAAAAATATGTGCGCGACATCGATGGCATTGCAGCATTACCTGCCGCACAGGCAGCTTAGAAAAACTAACCCAGCCACCGGAACGCCCTATTTCAATTACCTGCCGCACAGGCAGCTTAGAAATCTTGTGGCTTTTTGGGGATAGGGTAATCCCCATTACCTGCCGCACAGGCAGCTTAGAAAAGCGAACACCACGGTATGACGATTTTCTTGTGATTACCTGCCGCACAGGCAGCTTAGAAAATCTAAAGACAAAGCCGAAAAAACGCCTAGCAATTACCTGCCGCACAGGCAGCTTAGAAAGATGTAGAACCCCCTTTAAACGTCCCGGATATATTACCTGCCGCACAGGCAGCTTAGAAAAAGCACGAGCGGGGATTCGACGATTTTGCAGTATTACCTGCCGCACAGGCAGCTTAGTAAATAATATTCCTCAGCACCGGTTATAAATGCGGATTACCTGCCGCACAGGCAGCTTAGAAAGTTTAAGGCCCAACCTGCCCATTGTGGTATCCATTACCTGCCGCACAGGCAGCTTAGAAAGACTAAGAGAAATCAGTGTATGCGCCGAATATATTACCTGCCGCACAGGCAGCTTAGAAAAAATGATTGGCTGCAAAACTATAAAAGCTGCTATTACCTGCCGCACAGGCAGCTTAGAAAGCAAAATGCACCGTACCCGTGCCACCCGGGTCATTACCTGCCGCACAGGCAGCTTAGAAAATACGCTCACCACCAGCTCTACGCCTTCGGCTATTACCTGCCGCACAGGCAGCTTAGAAATTCGATATTTGCTGATGCCGCGCACGAAAGCCATTACCTGCCGCACAGGCAGCTTAGAAATACCAAAACGGTTTTATGCGGTTTGGCATTAAATTACCTGCCGCACAGGCAGCTTAGAAAGACGAGGACAATATAGGCGAACCGGGCGAACGATTACCTGCCGCACAGGCAGCTTAGAAAAATGGTACACAGGCTCTTGTGGCAATTTCAAAATTACCTGCCGCACAGGCAGCTTAGAAAACAAAATACAACGAAACCGGACACACCAAGAAATTACCTGCCGCACAGGCAGCTTAGAAAGATGACAAACTCGACGGGCGGATTTTCCAACTATTACCTGCCGCACAGGCAGCTTAGAAATAACTATAAAATTTACCAATAACCCGCATAGCATTACCTTCCGCAAAGGCAGCTTAGAAATGCACGGATAGCCAACGAAATTCCCTATCAGCATATGTGTACTGTTAGGCATTGTGCGGCATTTTTGCAACAAAAGACCAGAATAAACGTTAATAAAAACAACAATCTGCAATCACTACAGCTTTCACACGGCAGGGATCATAGATTCAATCCCTATACCGCCCATCAGTTTTCAAAGAGTTATGTCTTCCTCAGAAATAGACTGCCTTGCAAACACCGTCACAGCCCGACAAAGGACAGGTCGAGCCGCCCGGATTTTACGGGTGGACACCAATAATAGCCGCCAGTCACCGGGCGCGAGAACGTGAACAGCGCATCGACAATGCCATCATCAAGCCCCGCCATCCGTCGCAGCACTTGCTCAAACGCTTCCAGCGACTTACAGTAGGCGATGAACTCAAGACCTTGGGCTTGCGCCGTGGCCCAAGGCATGGATCTGCGCACCATGAACGCCTCGGGTTCAAACTCCTCTTGGGCTGTGCGTTTCACATGTGCAGACGCGGGGGCATCGTCCAGTTCATCGTTGCTTTCGATGCTCCGCCCGATCATGAAATCACGCTGGGTTTGGCTATGGGCACGGAAACGGGCCAGATCATGCTCCCAACGTTGGACGGCGACAAAGCTAGAACCGGCCAAGCCTTCGCCCGATGCCACCAGTGCGACAGCCGGACTCTCCTCCGGGCTAGGGTTGGCAGTGCCGTCTACATAGCCGGTCAGGTCGCGCCCGTCGGCATAGGTGAACGTGTCCATGGCGTCGTCTAAGATAAATT
>QJPH01000172.1 GCA_003242955.1 Candidatus Methylumidiphilus alinenensis | reverse complement strand
GTGCGGCATCGGCGATGTCCGGCTCGAAATGCCGGCTGAAGGTGTCCACCCATAGCACGACTTCCCGCGCCGGGACCGACGCGGTTTCCAAAACCGCAGCGGTCTTTGGCTGGGGTTCTTGTGCCGGGGTTGAGCCAAAGACTAACACATCAGGCCGTGCCGCAGGTGCTTGAAACGCTCGCGCAGCAGGCATCGGAAGTTGGCGGCTGGCGGCGATTCCCAGCAACATTTCACCCAGCTTCGCCAAAGTTTTGGATTTATTTCGCCATGCAACCAGCCGCCGCAGCCAAGGCCAGCGATGCAGCCAGATCGGGGTGTGGGCAAACAAACGGGTGCGCAGCGACAGGCCATCTTGCTCATTCAGTTGGGCCAGATACTCCACCTTAATCAGGGCCATGTCCACCGCGTTTTCGCATTCCCGCTTACAGCCTTTGCAACTCACGCACAAATCCATGGCCCGACCCAGCACTGGGTCAGAAAAGGGTTGATCGCCCAATTCTCCGTTCAGCGCAGCCTTCAGCAGACGCACCCGCCCACCCGTGGACAGGTTGCTTTCACTGGTCACACGGTAGCTCGGGCACATCACACCCTTGTCGTTGTGGCTTTCGCAAGCCTTGCTGTTGATGCAGACCGCCACGGCCTTGGCAAAATTGCCGCCTGCCTTGGGGATGTCGGCATAGGCATCGCCCATGCCAGCGTCCTCGTAGGACGACCAGTCGAGAAAGGTTTTCATAAAAGTAGCCGTGATTGTTCAATTCGTTTCGGTGCAGCAAGATCGTTGCCAGCATTGACGGAATACAGAGTTGGGCAAATTCAGCGTGTTAAGTTTGGTGAAATAAAAATCTGCTTCCATGTTTTGTCGGCAATCCGACATTCAGGCGCATAAATGGCGGGATAGCGTTAATTCGCTCTCCACTTGAGAGGCTTAATCCGGAGTCATGTTGTCTCTATATTTCAATAGTTTAAATTATTTGTCAGATGGCGATTGCGACTTGGTGCGAGTCCTGCCTTCGGTATTAGTTTTCTTGCAAGGTGATTAGACTTGTTCCTGATTGAATATCATTTAAAATCAGTCACATAGATTGATTATATGCAAATTTTACTGGAAAAAAGTATTTGCGAGCATTAAATAAATTCCCTATCTATCTGATTTATATTGAAAATAAACCAATACCTTCGCCAAAAATGCGCCGTCGTACACAAAATAGACGCTGCCCTTGGGCCTGCCCCGCTTGGGGGGTTTCTCCTTGACGGCTTTCTGCGCACTTTCCTTAACCTCTTCGCGCACCAGTTGTTCTGTGATCAAAGGGTAAGAGGCGCGTGTTTCGACTTGCACCAATGACAGGTTCAAAAAGCACAGGCCGGGGAGCGCCTTCTTGTAAATCGAAGAAAAAAAATGCCCAGCCCATGTGTCTCCTTGCCCGACTTGGTCACGACGACCTCGTCGCCGGTCATCAACCAAACCCCCTTTGTCCCGTTCAAATGCTGCTTGATGAGTTGCCAGCGCAACGTCGGCCACTCTATTTTTTCGCCAAAAAAACGCTGCACTGTCCGATAGCTTCCACCCTTCTCGGCACTTCCATTAAGTTAAGGTATTGCTGAGCCTGTTACCCCCTCTCCCCAACCCCTCCCCCCGAGGGGGGAGGGGCTTTTCTCCCCTCTCCCTTGCAGGGGAGAGCGAAGCGAGGGGGGCGAAGCCGGCCGGGGGAGAGGGTCTTTTGGCTTAACTTAATGGCAGTGACCCTTCTCGGCCCAGCGGGACAGGCCCAGCATGGTGACGCGACCCGTCATCGCCAGCATGGCCTCAACGACGATAGCGAACTGGTTCAGGGTCCGCCGATTCAAGTGTGGACTCAAAGTGCTTAGGGTTGCTATGATTTCATGCATGGTCAAATCCGGTTCGGATGTCGGACGTTGTGGTTAACTCCCCATTCTACCTTTTCTGATCACCCATCCTTGTACAACAATTACGCCTTTGCCGTCGTTCGGCCCACAGGCTCCATAGCGCCGAAAATTGACACCCAAAATCACTCATGCCATTTGCCGAAGGTGATGGTCGAGGCAATCATATAAGTCCATTACAGCGTTTTTAATGTCGATTGATTACTTTGTTTATCTTTGGCGGCAAGGGGTTGCCGCCCTACGACCCTTGTTACGCAGTAGGTCGGCAACCCTTTGCCGACATGGATGTACATTAAGTAAGTAACTAATAGATATAGAAAACGCTGTATCTGTAGAATATGGGTAATATGGGATGAAACTGAAAACTGGGCCAGATCTAGTGCCGGGGGACTATTCTCATTTGGGTTTCCTTTGAAGTTTGGCATGTCCGACCTGATTGTTTATTACGGATTGCCAATCAATAGCCTTAATAAAACATGAACAAACAATTTGCCACGGGACTTCGCGTCGAGGTCCGTGATGCTGAATGGCGCATCAAGCGGGTCGATCACTCTTCCGATGGTGGCAACCTTCTGACTTGTGAGGGCCTATCCGAATTGGTTCGAGGCCGAGAAAGCTTGTTTTTGACCAAACAGGAAGAACGCGGCTCCGGCATCCGCATTCTCGATCCGGCAACCACAAAACTGGTGGACGACACCACAAGCGGTTACCGCGCAAGTCTGCTTTACCTCGATACCTTGCTGAGGAAAACACCGCCGACAGACGGATTTATTCATGCCGCCCAACACGCAGCCATGGATCAACTGCCCTTTCAGCTTGATCCCGCCATCCAAGCCCTGCGCCAGCCAAGGCAACGCATTTTGATAGCAGATTCAGTGGGGCTCGGCAAAACCTTGGAAGCAGGAATATTGGTCAGCGAATTGATCGTCCGGGGCAGGGGCAAGCGCATATTGGTTCTTGCGGTAAAGTCCATGTTGACCCAGTTCCAGCAAGAGTTTTGGAATCGTTTTTCGATTCCATTGGTCAGGCTCGATTCGGTGGGTTTACAGCGGGTGAGTAACCGTATTCCGTCCAATCACAACCCTTAAAGGCTTGGTCATTCGACGTTTCAAGAAAGATGTGCGGGAGCAACTCAAAGAAAGCTTTCCCGAACGGGAAATTGATATCATCAGCACCCCTGCGAGCGCGGTTGAAGAAATCGCCTATGAGCAACTCGGCAGAGCGAATTTCCAAACCTTGGATGGACAAGGGGCCGGGCAACTTTTCCGCACGGTTTTGGAAAAAGCCCTGTTTTCCAGCCCTCATGCCTGTTTATCCACCATCGAAAACCGGCTAAAGCGACTCAAGGCCAGAACGCAAAACAATGAGATACTGGCAGACATCAGTACGCTGGAAGGTTTGCGATTGTGTATGCAAGCCATCAAGCCAGCGGAATTCAGCAAGTATCAAAAGCTTGTGGATTTGCTAAGTCACAATGGCACATCTTCCTTGGGCTGGAACCCCAAGCAAGCCAATGATCGTTTGGTGATCTTCACCGAAAGCCTAGCCACATTGGAATTTTTGCGAGAACACTTGCCGACGGACATTCAGAACTCCTGATGTCTTGGATTTTACGATTATCCCACATTGTAAATTAGCCTGAGATTGGTCCTGGGAAACAGGGTTTCGGTCTCGTTCAACTCGTCGCAGAGTTTCTGGATCACCGCGTCCGTGCTCGCATTTGCCGAGTGGTGCAGGCGGACGGTGAGGGTGCCTGCCTCGTGGTCGGGCAGGATGTCGGCCTCGGTTTTGTAAAGCGCCTGCAACAGGCTGCGCGCCTCGTCGGGGCGGGCCAGTCGGTCTTGCTCGCGCAGGCTGTTCGCCATGGCGGTCTCCGCCCGGTAGGCGATCATTTTTAGGGTGTCGACGAGGTGCTTGCTTTGCGTGCCGAGTTGCTTGAACCGCTCGGCCTCGGGCAATTCGCCCAGGGTGACGTGCTTGGGCGTGTCCTTGCGCTGC
>QJPH01000545.1 GCA_003242955.1 Candidatus Methylumidiphilus alinenensis | reverse complement strand
ATGGGGGAATTGTCGGGCGAAACCCCGGTTGGGGTGTTGCCCGGAATCGCCATCTGCTGGGATGGTTTGGTTAGCCGCCTGCCCCGGCCAGATTGGTAGTGTCGTTGAACCCGTGCCAGAAGAAATCATCCTTGTCGACCGAGTCGGCAAAAAATTCCACCGGACCCTTTCCAGCGCTTTCCTCCGCAGCCTGTCTGTCTTGGCCCGTAAAACGTTGCGCTTACGTCGAAGCGAAACCTTGGGCAAAGATGAGTTTTGGGCGTTGCGGGATATTTCCTTCACCGTCCAACGCGGCGAATGTTTGGGGGTGATCGGCCCTAACGGAGCGGGCAAGAGCACTTTGTTGAAACTGATCCACCGCGAATACCGCCCAGATTCAGGACGCATCCTGGCCTTGGGTTCCATGAAATCCCTGATCCGCATTGATTCGGGCCTGCAACCCTTATTTAGCGGTAGGGAAAACATCCATATACGCTGCCAGCAAATGGGTCTGGGCAAGGAGGAGTCCGATGCCAAGCTTGATGCAATCATCGCCTTCGCAGGCTTGGAGGAAGCCATTGACGCGCCGGTCAAGACCTATTCCGATGGCATGGTCGCACGCTTGGAGTTTTCCATCGCCACCAGTGTTCAATCGGATATCTTGCTGGTTGATGAAGTGTTGGCAGTAGGCGATATAGCCTTTCAAATCCGCGCATTGGATCGCTTGAACCAGATCAAGCAAAATGGGTCGGCCATCATTTTCGTATCCCATTCGGAAATGAATGTCCGACACGTCGCCGACCGTTGTTTGTTGCTGTTCAATGGTCGGCAAATTGCCTTGGGTAATCCCGATGCCCTGTTTTATAAATATTACGAATCTATCGGCTATCTAAAAAACCGTTTGGCACCTTTGGGGGATATGACGCAAACCGTCATTCATAACAGTGACCTTGTGACTATTAAACGTATTCGTACCACCGGGTTGGACCAAGGCAGCCTAAGCATGAGAACCGGGGATAGCGTAGAGTGGATTGTGGAATACGAAGCGAAGAAAGAAGTATTGGATGCCAACCTGACACTACATTTTAGGAATTTAGCCGAAATGCTTGTGGCTTCAGTCGATTCTGGCCTAGGCAATAAGGATTTCCGACTCCAGGCGGGCAGGGGGGGAATCTGCATACGCATCCCTTTCATGTCACTCACGCCGGGATGCTACCGGGTTGCCGTAGGCTTTTCCGTTGGCGGAAAATGGCTGGCTTACAAAAGGTGCCTCTTAGAACTTTATATCGAGCAGAATGAGATGAACACTTATAGTGGGCTACTGGTCATGGATGCCATTTATGATGACCCGATTGAAGTATCGTAGCCCGGATGAAGTAGGGGCGACCGGCCGGTCGCCCCTACGGCGCAATCCGTTTTTTTTGTGGCCACGTTTTCCCGGATTGCGCCCCCAAGGGGCTTCATCCGGGCTAGGGCCTACGCTTTGTGTAACATCATCAGTCACTAAGGATTTGGTCAAAAACGACCTCCCGAAAGAAGTCAGGCTGATTCCCAAGCTCCGGCTTTCGTCGTTATACACAAGTCTGGGAAAATAAGAATAGCCGTCATTTCGGCAGGGATGCCGAAATCCAGGCCATGGACGGTAATAAGTCGGTTATGCAAATGCTTAAATCAGGTAACATGCCAACCCGCAGTTTCATGTTCGCAGTTGCAGGGACATCGGTGGTGGCCCCCAGTTTGCCATCCTTGGACGCTGGATTTCAGCATCCCTGCCGAAATGACGGGTTTTCTACACTTGTGTATAACGATGAGAACTCCGGCTTGGGAACCCTTATCTTGCAAGCTCCTGCTTGGCCGTTCTTAGGGAAGCTGGAGCTTCAAAAACCCAATTCCCAAGCGGGAGCTTGGGAACGAGCAAAATTTCAACTAAATCCTTAATTGAAGAGGAACTTTTCGACATGCCACCCCCCCCATTTTTTTCCCTACCCTTTGAAAAGCTACCGGCTTCACTGCCCATTTTTCCCCTGCCCCACGCGGTGGTCATGCCGGGTTGCCAGTTGCCGTTGAATATCTTTGAACCGCGTTATTTGAATTTGGTTTTTGACGCGATGGCCGAACGACGCTTGATTGGAATGGTTCAACCGGAACTATCCGCCTCCGATGAAAAAGCGTTGGCTATTTACAAAACAGGGACGGCTGGACGGATCACTTTTTTCAATGAAACAACCGATAACAGGTTGATGATCGTACTGACCGGCGTTTGCCGTTTCGACCTCAAGGAAGAAATTCCGACAACGCAAGCTTATCGGCGGTTTCAAGCGGATTGGTCACGGTTCCGCTGCGACATGGAAGAGGACTCAGTCACTGAAATCGAACGGGGGAATTTTTTGCGGCAGTTGCGAGACTATTGTGATTACAAGCGTCTGGACATTGAGTGGCCAGTTTTGGAACATGTCGGTGTGGCCGATCTGATTAACCGCCTGACTTGCGTGTTGCCCTTGGAAGTGGCGGAACGACAACTATTAATCGAGGCTGTTACGCTTCCCGAACGGTTGAAGATTCTGTCCATGCTGTTGCGTTGCGAGACCTTGGAATCAACGGCCGATGCTTCACGCCGCCATTAAACGAGTAACTGATTGCCAATGAAAGACAGGTATGTTAAACCATCCAATTGTTGTACCCTCTTTGCAAAGGGGGAAGATGCGCGCACAATGCTGTTGACACAGGTTTTTGCTCGTCGTTCCGGCAGGGATTGCCGGAACCCAGTCGCCATGGAGGGCGATCTACATTCACCTCCCTGTGTTCTGGATACCGGCAATCCCTGCCGGTATGACGGCTGTGTCAACAGCATTGAGAGGTTCGCATCTCCTATTCGGTCCCAACAAAATGGAGCAATGAAAATTGAAAAATGAATTTCCACATAGGAAAATACTCATCATTGATGATGAAACGGATCTTCTGGAGCTAATGCGAGACGTTTTGGAAGAAGAAAACTATCAGGTCTTCTGCGCTTCCAATGGTGCCGACGGAATTCTGCTTAATGAACAGAAGAATCCAGATTTAATTGTTCTTGACCTGCGCATGCCTGAAATGGATGGTATTGAGACTTTGCGGAATATCCGCAAAGCCGATGACAACGTAATTGTTGTAATCCTGACAGGTTATGCATGTCCTGATACCATCAGAGACGCGTCAGACCTTAATGTCAGCGAGTATTTAGGCAAGCCATTTGGGAATAATGAATTGCTAGACATCATCGGCCAGGCGTTTGAACATTGAAACATGACAATCGTTTAAGGGGGTGGGCATGGGCCAAGCTTCGTGCAGTGTTCGTAAGCCCTATGCTGAAATCCAGTCTTTTTAGGAAAGCTTGGATCGCCTGGGTCACATTGCTGATCGGGTTGGTGGTAAGCGTTTTCGCCAGCCTTCAGGTCAAGCAGGGTATCGAACAAGAGAGTGCGAGACAGTTCGTCTTTGTCTGCGATCAGGTCACCCATAAAATCCAAGACCGCCTGAATGCTTACGCGCTGATTCTTCGCAGCGCGGTCGCCCTTTTTGCAGCATCAAAAGTGGTTGAACGCGAAGAGTGGCAAGCCTTTGTCGTGAACCTGCAAGCAGGGCAAAGTGTTCCCGGCACACAAGGGTTCGGGTTTTCTCAAGTCATTCCAGCGGATCGGCTTGCCGCCCACATTGCTCGGATTCGCGCCGAAGGGTTCCCCGGCTACACCATATACCCGCCCGGCAAGCGCACCCTGTACACGCCCGTCGTCTACCTCGAACCCTTCCGCGACCGCAACTTGCGCGCCTTCGGTTACGACATGTACACCGAGCCGGTCAGGCGGGCTGCCATGCAACAGGCGTGCGACACTGGCGCGGCGGCACTGTCCGGCAAGGTCAAGCTGGTGCAAGAGACCGAGACTGAAGTCCAGGCTGGAACCCTGATGGT
>QJPH01000480.1 GCA_003242955.1 Candidatus Methylumidiphilus alinenensis | reverse complement strand
GAGATTCCATTGCACGGTGCGTAACATCAGTGAGTAACCAATTAACCCTATCTCGTCCTAACATAAAAAATTTACAGAGAGGTGATGGCCCATCTTTAGGCGCAGCCTTCTCCGTCTTCATCTCCAGCAGTTTTCTCGACAACGAGGAGCGGCGAAAACTGGTCGAAGATGCCATTCTCCGTGCAGGGATGCACCCGGTCGGCATGGAACGTTTCACCGCGAGTGCGAACCCTACTGTCGAAGAATGTCAGAGGCAAGCGCGGGAGTGTGACGTGTATTTAGGCATCATCGCCCACCGCTACGGTTGGATACCCGATGGCTATCTGGTCTCGATCACCGAACTGGAATATGACGCAGCCAAAGAAGCGCAACGGCCTAGGCTGATGTTCGAGATTGCTTCATCGGTACCTGTTTACCCAGAAAAAGATTTCGATCAAGGCCATGGACGAGGGGCCAAACAAGATAAACTCGATGCCTTCAAAGCCCGATACGCGGCGGATCAGATGCCTACGAGGTTTGTAGAGAACAAACTCAGCGGCATGGTTGTGCAAGCTTTGCATGATTGGCTTAAACAACAGCAAGGCGGCAATACGGCTACAGAAACCTCCAAGCCTGAAAACGTCGGCCTAGAACCGGAAATAAAGCACTATCGCGAAGTCGTGGAAATCCAGCATAAGGAAATCCCGTTGGCTGGTTTTAAGACCCGGCTACGGGTTCCTATTGCCTTGGAAGAACTGTATGTGCCGCTGCAAGCCATGCTCGATTTGCGCGGGACGGGCGATGCCCAGTTTGCCGATGCCGCTGATGCCGAGTTCAAGCTAGGTGGGCAGGGTGCGACCGAAATCGCCCTGATTGACGCATTCCACGAGGCACTAGCCCGGAAACGGCGCAACTTAGTGATTCTGGGCGATCCCGGTTCCGGCAAGACCACCCACCTAAAACGGCTAGTGCTGGCCTGTTTACGGCAAGGCCCGGATGGGCTGGGCCTGCCCGATGACATCTTGCCGGTGTTCCTGCCGCTACGCGAGTTGGAGGATTTGCACCAAGGCATTGATGCTTTTATCGAGAAAACCCTAGACAGCCCTCATTTGAATATGCCGCAAGGCTTTGGCAAGCGTTTATTGGAACGGGGCCGTTTGCTGCTGTTGTTCGACGGGCTGGACGAGGTCAGCGATCCCAAGCAACGCGCCAAAGTTGCCCGCTGGATCGAAGGCGCGGTCAAGGCTCGGCCTGATTGCATCAGTGTGGTCACTTGCCGGTTTGCCGGTTACGACGAGGCCAGCCGCTTGGATGCAGACTTTTTGGAATTGCATCTGCGCCCGATGACCCAAGAGCAATCGGAAAGCTTCATCCGCAACTGGTACAAAGCCGTGGAGACTGGCCTGGACCCTACGCCTTCCGGTGCCATCAAGGCGGCAGAAAAAGCCGCAGAGTTGATCGAACGGCTGCGGGAACCGGATGCCCGCTCCACCCGCATGGCCGAAATGACCCGCAATCCTTTGTTATTGGCGAACTTGTGCCTGGTGCATAGGGACCGGGGCGGCATCCTGCCGAAAGGACGGCACGAGCTTTATGACGAATGCGTCGCCGTGTTGCTGGAACTGTGGCGGCAAAACAAATCCATCGGGCAAGGCAAGGGCTTGAGCGTCAGCATCCCCGCGCAAACCGGCCGCCGCGCCTTGCAACCCGCCGCGTTGTGGTTGCATGGTGTCGAAAGCCGCACCCGCGCCAACGCCGAGGAACTGATCCCGGTGCTGGAACCGGCCCTGAAAGCCGCGCAATGGCGAGACGGCGATGCCAAGCAATTTTTACAGACCCTCCGCGACGAAAGCGGCTTGTTGACCGGCTGGAGCCATGGGACATATGGCTTCATGCACTTGGGTTTTCAGGAATACCTCGCCGCTTGCGAACTGCGCCGGCTTGCTTTGGCCGAAGCGTTGGATGGCGGCAAGCGCGATACCTTGGCAACACTGGCCGGGCATTATGGTGAAAGCTGGTGGAACGAGGTCATCCTATTGTTGTTGGCGCAAGGCAACCCGTCGCTGTTCGCGCCGTTCATGACCGAGGCATTGAAACAAGCCCGTTTTGCCGAAGACAGCGCGTTTCTGGATTTAATCCTCGAAGAAACCGCTGAATTTTCGGCGGTTCCTTTTGTTGAGTTGTTACGGCAAACGCCCGATACCCCCAATCAGGAATGGGTAGGGGCGGGTTCCGAACCCGCCTTTGCGAGGGATGAAGTAAACCGTCATTCCGGCAGGGATCGCCGGAATCCAGATTCCATGGATGGCTCGGACCTAGGACATCCAAGTAGCTTAGATTCCGACGGTCCCAGCCAGAACGACGAAGATAATACTGTTGAATTAAGCACACTCACCTACCAAATCGTAGGGCGGCAACCCTTTGCCGCCGAGACAAGCCGTGTACCCAGTCGGCATAGTGATGCAGGCCTACCCCTTAATTCAACAGTATTGGGGGGAAGGAGTGTGTCAACAGCAGTGGAGGGAGATGGGCTTGATTCAACCGCAATAGAATCCAATGCCAACCCTGTGCTATCGGCAAACCAAGCAGCGGCGTTGCGGGTGTTGCAGCGTTTAGCCCCGGACGAGATTAAGCCGCTGATTAATTCTGGACACATAGCAGCAAAACTTGTAGCCACTTTACAACCGATATCGGGTGTTCTCGCCGCCACCGAAAGGCGCGACATTGCTTCCATAACTGGCAGGGTGGTCGCATCCCCAACCAGTCTCATCACCCAAAACTGCGGTGTGGAATTGATCCTGATACCCGGTGGACGTTTCATGATGGGTTCGCCCGTGGGTGAAGGACGTGATGACGAACATCCTGCGCACGAAGTCGATATCCGTCAGTTTTATCTGGGTAGATACCCTGTCACCAATGAAGAGTATGCGCGGTACCTGGAAGCCAACCCTAATGAAAAACAACCCGCCTACTGGGCTGACCGGCGGTTCAACCAAGCTCGCCAGCCCGTCGTTGGCGTGGACTGGGAAGAAGCTAGTCGGTTTGCGCAATGGGCGGGTGGGCGGCTGCCGACCGAGGCTGAATGGGAATACGCCGTTCGGGCGGGGACAACCAGCCGGTATTTCTGGGGGAAGTCTGATACCGACGCAGACGAATATGCTTGGCATTATGCCCATTCCCAAAATACGACCCATCCGGTCGGGGTAAAACGGCCCAATGCGATTGGGCTGCATGACATGGTTGGCAATGTCTGGGAATGGCAGCAAGACCGTTGGCACGACAATTACCATGATGCGCCCGGCGACGGATCTGCTTGGGAGGACGGCAAGGGTAGCCGGCGGGTGATTCGCGGGGGTCCTTGGGTCTTCGAACCGGGCTACCTCCGCTCGGCCACCCGCGGCAGGGACGACACGGACTCCCGGAGTAGCCTCCTCGGTTTTCGTCTTGCCCAGGACTTATAACACTTTGCTCTTAATGCTTTTTCCCTTTGTTGCTTTTGATCGTTCCCACGCTCCGCGCTCGTCGTTAAACACAAGTCCCAGCTAACAAGCAAACCGTCATTCCGGCCGGGATGCCGGAATCCAGTGCCAAGGACGGTAACTTGTAAGTTGCACAAGTGCTTGATTTAGGCAATGAGCCAACCCGGAGATTCACGTCCTTGTGGCTGGATTCCGGCATCCCGGCCGGAATGACGGCACTCCAACATTTGTGTATAACGGCGAGAGCGGGAGCTTGGGAACGAGCAACAATCTAAGTCCCTAGCAATCTTTTTAGCTTGCTCATGACAGTAGGAAACAAAAAACTCGCCGCGAAACGAGTTGTACCTTCATTCGGCGCCAATTTCAGCAGCGTTTTATAAAATACGTGCGCAGTCTCCGTTTTACCGATGGACGCAAAATAAGCACACATCACGCCTGCAAAGCCGGTAAACTCGGATACATGGTAACGGGTTCGCTCTGGGTATATCAACGACAAATCAAATTTGCCGTCGAAAATTTCGGGTA
>QJPH01000113.1 GCA_003242955.1 Candidatus Methylumidiphilus alinenensis | reverse complement strand
CCGATATAGTAAGCCGCACTTGTCCGGGTGATGCTCTTGCCGGAAACGCCCGTAAACGGGCTTATTCCGGCCTACGGTGCGTGACCAATAGGATGTTAAGCGAACGGGCGTGAGCCGCGATTAGGGTATCGTAATGGCCTATCGGTTGGCCTTTGCGGGCCAGTTCACAACGGACTTGCGCGGCTTCGATGGATTGCCCGTCACTCCAATCCAGTACCTGGACATATTTCAGAAAGTGGGTCAGGTTGGCCCGGTTCTTCTGCTGATGCTTGGAATTGCACACGCCAAATTCCAGTTCATACAGGACAATTTGCGAAATGGCGACTTCATTGGGGGGAAATTGCATCAACCGTTCCCGCAAGGAAGGCGGATTGCTGTTGATGACACCAATGCAAGCGTTGGTGTCCAGCATATAGCGGATCATTCAAAAGCCTTTCTGGGGGCATCAGTGGACAAGCCGTCCGTGACCGTGAAGTCATCGCTAAAACCGCTGAATCCATCCACAAAGCCCTCCCATGAGTTCATGCGCGGGGTTATGATGAGCTTTTCACCCGATTTGTTAATAAAAACCTCATCCGTATCTAGCCGAAATTCCTTTGGTAGGCGGATGGCTTGGCTGTTGCCGCTGGTGAACACTTTCGCTGTGGTGGGTTGCATGGCATTCTCTCCCGCTTATGTATATATAAAAGTATATATTAAATCATTCGGCGTGGTGTTGACGACAAATTCATGGCAACTTGTCAGCATCTGCGAAAATCTCAGCTATCTCGGCTTCGGTGTAATCAAATAGTGGTTCGTTTTCCAGTTTCATCCGCTTAATGAAGTCCAATTTTGCATACCCTGCCAATTCAGCGGCTTTGCCTAGCGATAGCCGGTTGTTCTTGTAACACATCAAAGCCGACACAAAACGTAAGTCCTCAGTCATTGGTGATTGCGGCAATTCCTCACCAATAAGAACTGGTCGGCCATCCCGCCAAACGACAGCATATTGCCCTAAGCGTTGCTTGCGGTCCAAGGTTTCGGCCACCGCCTTTTTTAGGGAATCCAAAATAATTAAAACATCGGGTGAAATGTTCTCCATCATTTGGCCTCGTTCAATAATTGTTGGAATAGTTCGGGTTGAAGGACGGTGCGAGTCACGCCTTCCTGCATGAAAACCGGTTGCGGCGTTTCCCCACTACTGAGGAAGCAAGCGGTAAAATCCACTGCGTCCGCATAGGCATGGAATAAATTGTTCAGACTGCGCGGAAAGCGGCGTTCAATGTCAGTTTGTGGGATTGAGTGCCCGCCGTGGTCAACCCGCTCGGCAACACGCAGAGCAGACATTTCCACGCTCGGCAGGGCAAGATAGAGCAATTCCACCCGCCACCCATCTTCCCGCAAGCTTCTAATCAGGCGTAAATATCCCCGTCCGGCCAAGGTGGTTTCAAAGGCGAAATCGCGGCGTGAATTTATATGTTGCTCGATTTCGCCAAGGAACAAGCGGCTGGCTGCCAGTAATTGTTTATCCGGTTCCAAGGGCGACAAACCCGCCGCGATCAAATCGGCGTTGACAAAGGCACGGCAATGGGCCACTTCCGGCAGATATTTCAGTGCGAAGGTGGTTTTCCCCGCGCCATTCGGCCCCGCAATGATGCGGCAAACTGGGCGGGTTTTATTCATAACGACAAGCCTTTATAGGCACTCGACCAAGGCCAATCACTGGCCTTGTCACAAAGCCCAGCCTTAACCGGATTTTCTCGAATATAGTTGACCACACGATTAAAGTGGTCTTCATCGCGGATAAACCGATCCCAATACTCGCGCATCCAAAAATGCCCCGGCGGAACGCCCAGCCCTAGCTCGGCATTATGCGCCATAGCCCAGCGACCGGTAAAAGATTTCCAAGACTGTAAAATTTTCGGCAAGCTGATCTTTTGCTCAATCAACACATGCACATGATTAGGCATGATGCACCATTCAATCAGGCGATAACTTTTCCCGTCTGCATGTTGCAATGCTTCTTGGGTCAGCAAGGCCATTTGTGGGTGTCGCAAAGCGCAACAACCCAAGCCGCTATCGAGCCACCGCTCAATTTTCTTATACCGCTCAAGCTCACGCTCAGTTATTGGCATCTGCTCCAATTCCCTCTCTATTCTATCGAGTACGTCCTGGGGCAATGAATCAGCAAGGCGAAACGTAATAAACTGCAAAGCCCCCGGTGCATCAAAGTGCGGCAAATAACCCCGGCTGTACCAACCCTTGGCTTTCACGGGATCACCGGAACGCCAAGCCCGGATCGCCAAGCCCGGAACGCCAAGCCCGGATCGCCAAGCCCGGAACGCCAAGCCCGGAACGCCAAGCCCGGAACGCCAAGCCCGGAACGCCAAGCTCCAGCTTGGCACACCACAGCTTGGCAAGCCCCACCACGCCAAAATCGCCAAGCTGGAGCTTGGCGTTCCATTAATATATTCATACCAGCCGAATCCTTCCGGTGAGCAGATTGTGCATCATGCCTTGCTTGATTTGGCGGGCTTTGATTAGCTTGGCTTCCAAAGCGTCGATTTCGGCATCCATGTCGGAGAGGATGGAAGCGATGGCGGTTTGTTCAGATAGGGAAGGAACCGGAAGCGTTATTCTGGTGATGTTAGTTTTGCTTATACCAGATACCTTGGTTCCAACAGCGAAAAAACGAAACTGTCTTTTAATATCGTTTGTCTGAAAGCAAAATCTTTGGTATGTGTGATCCAGTTCGTTATATTTTCCCTTTGCAACGATAGTATGGAGACCGGAAATAAAAGGGATCATATCCTCGTTAATGATGACTACATGCTTGCTTGTCCCTTCATCATCTTCCGATGCATCAACAAAAACTATATCGCCATCGTTCAAGAGAGAACTTGGAGAAACTCTCTTTAATGAAACTTCAAGCCTTGGTATTTCATGACCATCTGACTTTACATCAATAAATGTTTTATTTGATGTGTGAATGTCGCCATAATGTAAGTAAAGGTAACCGTTAGTTGAAAGCTGATCTCTTGAGGCCGTAAATCCACCACTAAAATCAAATAAATCACCTAATTTCTTTACCTCCCACTCCCCACTAAACCCCGGCAGTCGTTTCTTGCCAGTGAGCAATTCCTGCATGGCCCCTTGTTTGATGTGGCGTTTTTTGGCAATGAGTTGCTCCAAGGATTCGATGAAGTCATCCGCATCGCTCAACGCCTTGGCAATGGCTTTTTGTTCGGTGAGAGATGGGACAGGATACCTAAAATGTATTGCGTCGCTAATGTTGAACTGTTTTTGCGCAGTACCATACTGCACATGCTCCACTTGCTTTAATCCAACTCGCGAGTTCATCATATAGCTAAGCCAAGCCGAATCGAATGATTCATGCTTCCTAACAATCATCATTGATGCACAATTGCAACCATTGAGTTCTGGCGGCACTACCGCAGTTGTGCCAGGTTCACCAACTCTAACAGTCACAATATCTCCTGCTGTAAGCTGCGATGATGGTATTAACTTATTGCTGGCATCGCTTATCCGCTTTGCTGATTCCCAGTTTATGTTATTTTCACTAATATTTGAACCAACAAGAATTGGCACAGTACCTTTGTCATCAAAATATGACGAAGGGTTAATTACAAGTCCAACTGATTGAACAGGCGAAATTTTTTTAAGATGCTTCACCTCCCAATCCTCCGGTATCACTCCCACCTCGGTCTGTTTGTAACCCGGCGGTATTGATGGAGAATGAATAGTTGATTGGTGAGACTTTTGCTTATCACTCATGTTCCGTTAACTGTGGTATAGGTATTACTCAACTGGGAACGCCAAGCTCCAGCTTGGCTTGTGGCATTCCGGCCCTTTGTTGCCAAGCTGGAGCTTGGCGTTCCCAGTGCCAAGCTGGAGCTTGGCGTTCCCAGTGCCAAGCTGGAGCTTGGCGTTCCCAGTGCCAAGCTGGTGCTTGGCGTTCCCAGTGCCAAGCTGGTGCTTGGCGTTCCCA
>QJPH01000305.1 GCA_003242955.1 Candidatus Methylumidiphilus alinenensis | reverse complement strand
ATACAGTTTGTATGGCTCATAGGTGTAGGGGTTGTTTTGGTTGCCGGGGGTTTGGGTCAGGTAGAGCTTTATTTTCGGTCTGGCGGGTAGGCTTGCGGCACCGCTCCAGCTTAAGTCGCCAATGAACACATTGCCCGAGCCGGTTTGCAGTGTGCCGCCGCAGTCTATGGCATCGCCGACCCGAACGGCGGCTTTGCCATTGATGTTGACCGATGCCGAACCTTGCGCCGCTTTTCTGCCGTGCGGTGGGCATTGACCGCAGCCGTGGGCTATAAAACCATCGCCCACGCGCAGCGCGGGCATTCCATTGATGATGACATCGCCACTGCCTTCGATGGAGGGGCTGGGCGGAAAGCAACCGTGGGCCGAACCTAGGTCGCTTTTGCGGCTTGCTTTAGGCATAAGATTCTTCCTCGGGGTTTTGTGCGGCCGTCATCGCGGCGCGAAAAGTCGCGCTAGTTGCGGGTTCCAAGCTTACGCACCAGGCTTTAAGGTAGTTTAACAAGGTTGCTATGCGGTTTTCATTGAGGTGCAAAGGCACGGTGATGTAAAGAGAAATTGCCTTGTCCAGCGGGGCGGCTTTTAGGGTAAATTCATAGTTTGAACTGGACTCATGAATTTGCAAGTGGATGCTACGCTGGAATTTGGGGTGGCGCAATGCCAACAGGGATTTGCTCCAGTCACTGTGGCAGGCTTGCCAACCTTCCGGGGGCTGGAGTGCTTCTTTATAGCAGCGCGTAAAACAATCCCTGGCGTAACACCTTGACCAAGTGCATAGCCCGTAGGTCGGGCAACAGCTCCATCGTTGCCCGAAAATCGAAAGTCGGGCACAATGCGAAAAACGCGCCCGGCCTACGTGACTGGTCATAGCCCTAGGACCGTATGGCGCAATCGGCGGTATTCCGCCGCATGAGTAGCGTTTGCCATTCGGCGCAATACGCGAGTACGCTATTGCGCCCTACGCAAGCTAATGCGCCTTACCGAGTTGACCGGCAGATTTCAAACGGTCGATCAATACCTTTCCTCTAAGTTAAGCAAATACAAACCTACTCAACGTAAAAGCTAATGTGAAATCAATCTTTTACATCAACCACAAATCTATATTTCTTCTCAAGATAGTCATATATAGCCCAAGGAAAATCTTTGTTGGTCTGGGCAACCATGCGTTTTCCATAAGCCCGTATTTTTTCACCATCGCGTTCAATGATACGGGTTTCAGTCAGAGGAAGCTCTTTGAGTTTGCCAATTTCCTGCCACGCTAATTCAAGCTGCTTACCAAGTTCATCCGTGCGTATAAGTTTTAATATACCTTGATGGTTATCATTAAATTCTATCGTTCCAACCGGAACAGTCTCTGCAATGGTTTGTTTGGATACTATTAAAGTAATCATTCTTTTATCTTCCATTTTAGATAGTGTGTGATGAGCTAATGGTGCTGCCGGTATTTGCAACACCATTAGGAAAGTAAGTATTATAGCGAAAAGCACTGCTCTTATCATGGGATTGCTCCAGCCGCCGCCGCGCCTGTGGTTCGCGAGTGATTTTCCATCGGTTGTGTCTCATATTCTGGGTTGTCAAGTGTATAGTATTGATTATTTAATTGGAAAGTTTCCGCTTGGTTGTAAAGTGGATCACCTGGTTTAATCTTACCCGCATTGAGGTCATCAATAAGCATGTACTGATAATGGTGACCATTCTCATGAATGACAGTGTCTAAAGACTCATTAAAATCATCAAGTGCCGCTGGATTTGTATTTATATGTAACTTGCCATCGCCATGTTGATAATAACCGTATTCAATCGATCCATTTTCGGGGGCTTGATCGTACTCTGCCAATATTGTTTTGTTAGTACCGTATGCTTCATCTTGATAAGCGGCTGCTTTCTGCAATATTTTGAAGCGTTCCTCTTTGCTCATGGTTGCCCAATTCTTTTTAGCATCCACAATATCTTTGTCATTTTTAAGCTTTTCAACCATATCAGCTCGCTTTTGCGCATCGAGTTTCTCAAATTCAGGATCAGTAAATTTAACAGAGTAAATTTTTTTAAGAGCTTTTTTGTCATCATCCGACAGATTGTCAGACAATAATTCACGCATAAGCCAATTTCGTGTTGCCGAGGGTAAATTGCGAATTTCATCTTTTGTGAGTAAGTTTACTAGATCGCGTACACCCCCAATAAGCACCGTAGGGCAGCCAGCCACAATCACCCCTCCGTGTGCAGTTGAGTCGCCCATTCGGGCAGCTGGCATACCGCAGATTAAAACTGACGCAGAGCCTTTGACGATGGTATCAGGAGGACCCACACAGGTTGCCATATCACCGACTCTGGCAGCAGGCAGCCCGCCAATTAAGACCGTGGGCGCACCTGCCGCAATCGGTCCTCCCACATGGGGGACTGGACCTGTTGACATCGGGCAGGTGTGCATATCGCTTATTCGTGCCGCAGGTTGTCCCATACGTTGACCTCGTTGACTTTAAATTAACTTAGTGAATGGAACGACCATCACCAACGCGAGCAGCAGGTTTCATCTTATCCCCCCAAGGGTATCAGTTGATTTTGACCAACGGCGATTTGATGGTAATGCTGGCTGGGGTCATTTCTATCGTACTTGCACCGCAGACGAGCTTGATCGAGGTGGCTCCGGTAATTTCCACGTCCTTGGACGACAAGCCATACTTACCGGACGGGGCTTCGATGGTGATATTGCCCAAGGTGGCGGTTAACTTGTCGTCGCCCTTTTCCAGCGTCTCGGTGCGATGACCGTCTTTGATCGTCAGTTTTTCATCCTTGTGGATGGAGGTGGTGCGGCCCCCCCCCACACTGCGGCTTTCGCTCGCCTCGACCACCGTGGTCAGGGTGCGTTCAGCGTGGATCAGAATTTCCTCGTGCCCTTTTTTGTCTTCAAAGCGTATTTCATTGAAGTTGTCTGGACCCCCACCCTTGGAACTGCGCGACTTGATGCCTGACTGGGTCTTGTTGTCGGGCAGGGCGTAGGGCGGCATCTGGCTGCTGTTGTAGACGCTGCCGGTAATAATGGGCTGATCTGGGTCGCCTTCAAGGAAATCAATGACGACTTCTTGGCCGATGCGAGGCAGGAATACTATCCCCCAGTGTTTACCGGCCCAAGGCTGCGACACCCTGATCCAGCAGGAGCTGTTTTCGTCCTTCTTGCCGTAGCGGTCCCAGTGGAACTGGACCTTGACCCGACCATACTGGTCGGTGTGGATTTCCTCGCCCGACGGGCCGACGACGACAGCGGTCTGTGCGCCGAGCATCTGTGCCTTGGGGGTTTTTCGGGGCGGGTGGTAGGTCTGGGCGAATTCGATGGCAGTGAAGCTACATTTGAACATCTCGTCCTCGCCGACCGGGTTGGCGGAGGCGATGTAGCTGTCAAGTTTAAGCTGGTAATTCGCGGAGGTGACGAGGTAGTCGCGATTCTGGTTGTCGTTTGGGTGTCCGGTAAGCTTGAACAAGTACCCCGCGCCCAGGCCGCGGGCATTGCAATCCCCTTCGAAGCCTTCGAAGCGGGCGCGGCGTTCCTCCATGCGGCTGCGCACAAGGTGTTCGCCATTGCCGATTTCGACAAAATGACCCGGATAGTCAAAACGTTCGTAGCCTGCGTGGGCGTGGGGCATTTTGATGGAGGACTTGACCAGCAGGTCTGCCTTGGACTTTTTGAAGTCGTAATCGGTCAGCACATGGACACCGGGCTGGACCTCCCTAGCAAACGTCCATTCGTGGATGTGGTCGGCGCGGGATTTGTCGATGCCACCTTGCTCGGGGTGGTAGGGAATTTGTTCATAGCCGGGGAATTTATCGTGGGCGCTGGGAGAGTCCGCCAATACAAGATGGTGCTTGCCGTTTTCGTGGGTGAAGTAGAAGTAGATGCCCTCTTCTTCCATCAACCGACTGACGAAATTGAAGTCGGTCTCGCGGTACTGGACACAGTATTCGCGTTCGGCATAGCGGCCAATCAGTTTTTCTTTGATGTCGTTG
>QJPH01000233.1 GCA_003242955.1 Candidatus Methylumidiphilus alinenensis | reverse complement strand
TGCCCCCGTCTATCGCAATGGGGCAACGGTGGAAACGGTCGCGCAGAGGCGGGCGGCACTGCTCGGCTGGGTCTACAACCCTTACCGCATGAACGATATGATGGCCGGCATTCTTGGCAACTGGGAGAGCAGCGAAGGCAAAACCGTTGACTTGGAAATCTACGATGGCGATGAGGCAACGCCAGCCAACCTGTTGTTCGACAGCCAACCCGCCCATCTGGCTGATGTGCATTCGCGGTCCCTCCTGCAGCGGACGGTCGGCTTCAACGGCCGGCAATGGCTACTGGCGTTTGATCGCACCTCGAAGGCTCCCGCCATGGATTACGTATCTGCAGGGTCTGTCGCGGCTGGCGGCTTCGCGCTGAGTGGCATGCTATTCGGGTTGATGCTTTCGATTATCAACACGCGAAACTATGCTGTCCGCATTGCCGACAAGCTGACCGAAGCAGGCCGGCGGCGCGAAGCAGTGTTGCAGGAGAGCGAAGAAAAAACCCGTATTCTGCTGGACTCCACTGCCGAAGCGATCTATGGCATAGACATGAATGGTGACTGCACTTTTTGCAATAATGCTTGTCTACGGCTGCTGGGATACCGGCACCCTGACGAATTGCTCGGCAAGAACATGCACTGGCAGATCCACGGAAAACACGCCGATGGGACATTCTTTCCCGTTGAAGAATGCCACATTTTCCAAGCATTCAATCAAGGGGAAAACATTCATGTGGACGACGAAGTATTTTGGCGTGCTGGTGGCACCTGTTTTCCTGCCGAGTATTGGTCGTACCCGCAAACCCGCGACGGGGTGATTGTTGGGGCTGTGGTTTCTTTTTTGGACATCACCGGGCAAAAATCCATGATGGATAAGATTGCCCAATCGCGAAAGCTGCTGTTGACGGTCATTGACAACGCACCGGTACGGGTTTTCTGGAAGGATCGCGACTTACGCTATCTCGGCTGCAATATGGCTTTTGCCAAGGATGTCGGGATGGCGCATCCGAGGGATGTGATCGGCAAAGACGACTATCAGTTGGGATGGGTGGCTAATGCGGAGCTTTATCGTGCCGCCGACCGGGCCGTCATGGCCTCGGGCATCGCCAAGCTTGCCTATGTTGAACCATTGACAACGCCGGGTGGCCTGCCGGTTTGGATTCGTTTCTCCAAGGTCCCGCTCAGGAATCAGGACAATGAAGTGATCGGATTGCTGGGTATCTACGATGACATCACCCAGAGCAAACAAGCCGATGATAAACTCCGCCTTACCGCCAACGTCTTCACCCATGCCAGGGAAGGCATCATGATCACCACCGCCGACGGCACGATCGTTGATGTCAACGATGCTTTCACCCGCATCAGCGGTTACTCTTGCGACGAAGTCCAGGGCCATAACCCGAGCATCCTTAGCTCCGGCCGTCAGGGAAAAGACTTCTACGCCGGCCTATGGCGCGCCCTGATTGAGGAAGGCCAGTGGCGTGGCGAAAGCTGGAACCGGCACAAGAACGGCGAATTCTACCTCGTGAGGCAAACCATCAGCGCGGTGTTGGATGCACAGGGTAAAACCCAGAACTACGTGGCACTATTTTCCGACATCACCGCGTTCAGGCGGGCCGTGGATGATCTTGCCCGGCGCGAGGCGGAGATGAGAACCACGCTTTACAGCATTGCCGATGCCGTTATATCGCTGGATGCAAACGGTTGTGTCTTGATAATGAATCCGGTTGCCGAGCAATTGACCGGGTGGAGCGAGTATGAAGCGCAAGGCAAACCCATTGAGGAGGTGTTTTGCATTATTGACGAAGAGACACGCGCCAAGATTGATAGTCCTGCCGCTTCGATATTGCATAATGATAACAAGGGAGGAATGGCATCACATACCCTGTTGATTGCCCGCGATGGTACCGAACGCTGGATTGGCGATAGCGTCGCGCCCATGTTCGACCAAGATAATACGATAACCGGTGTCGTGCTGGTCTTCCGCGATTTGACTAAAGAAAGGGAATCGGCGGATATCATCGCACAGCAGCTTGCCATCATTGAAACCTATGTTGGTTTAGTGGCACTGGCTGACTTGGATGGCAAGCTCATCTATATCAATGCGGGTGGCGCAAAAATGCTCGGGGCTAACCAAGTTAATGAACTGACTGGCAAAATCATCACTGATTTCGTCGAACCGACAAACTTCGCCAGTGCAACTGATAAATTGATCTCCGATGCCCTCAATGGCGAAGAATGGATTGGCGAAGCTATGCTGAAGCGCATTGACGGCAATAGCATTCCGGTTTCCCACACAATATTCCCTATCTGCGATGCCGATAGAATCCCCAGGCATATCGGTATAATCATGATGGATATTTCAATACAGAAAGAATTACAGCGGAAATTGCAGGTTTCTGAAAAACTGGCGGTCATGGGCCGGCTCATGGCAGATGTGTCTCATGAACTCAATAATCCCCTGGCGATTGTCATCGGCAGAATCGAACTCATGCTTGGTCATATGGACAAACAGTCGGCACCGTTCAAAGCTAAGCTGGAAACCGTATTGAAGAGTGTCCTACGCTGTAAGACCATTTTAAGCAATCTGCTGATCTATAGCAAAACCATCGGCAGGACAGAAGGCCCCCTCAATCTGCCTGAATTAATCGGGGAGGCAGTTGATGCAGCCAATTATCAATACGACATAAGCGGTATCAACGTGACGGTAAATGCTAATCTGCCGTCAGACATTGGAATTATCGGCAACAAGGATGCTCTGCTCTCAGTCTTTATCAACCTTATCCTCAATGCGAAGCGGGCCATGGTTGAAAAGGGCAACCTGACATTCACGATTGCAAAGGCAAACGAAACCCAACTCCGCATCGAAATTCATGACACAGGCATCGGTATAAGCAAAGAAAAGTTACCACAAATATTTCAGCCATTCAGTTCTGGTTGGAGTGCGGGCAATGGTGTCGGTCTCGGCCTTGCCACTAGCCTTGGTATAATAGAAACACACGGAGGCAAAATGTCGGTTGAAAGCGAAGGCGAGGGGAAAGGCACTACATTTACGATCCTACTGCCGTATATGGCAAGTTGTTTCAGCCAAACTCAAAACACCGTCGTTCCGGCAGGGATCGCCGGAACCTAGGCTCCATGGATGGCATGGATTGATGGCATCATCAAGAAGGCACTGAACATTGAAACATGACAATCGTCGAAGCGGGTGGGCATGGGCCAAGCTTCGTGCAGTGTTCGTAAGTCCTATCCTGAAATCCAGCCTTTCTAGGAAAGCATGGATTGCCTGGGTCACATTGCTGGTCGGGTTGTTGCTAACCGTTTTCGCCAGCCTTCAGGTCAAGCAGGGCATCGACCAAGAGAGGGCGAGACAGTTCGCGTTTGTCTGCGATCAGGTCACCCTTAAAATACAAGACCGCTTGGAAGCCTACGCGTTGATCCTTCGCGGCGGTGTCGCCCTTTTTGCAGCATCAAAAGCTGTAGAGCGCGAAGAGTGGCAAGCCTTTGTCGGGAATCTGCGAGCATGGCAAAGTGTTCCCGGCGCACAAGGGATCGGGTTTTCTCAAGTCATTCCAGCGGATCGGCTTGCCGCCCACATTGCACAGATACGCAGCGAGGGATTCCCCGATTACACTGTGCGCCCGCTCGGCAAGCGCGCCCTGTACACGTCCATCATCTACCTCGAACCCTTCCGCGACCGCAACCTGCGCGCCTTCGGTTACGACATGTACACCGAGCCGGTCCGGCGGGCTGCCATGCAACAGGCGTGCGACACCGGCGAGGCGGCACTGTCCGGCAAGGTCAAGCTGGTGCAGGAGACCGAGACTGAAGTCCAGGCGGGAACCCTCATGTATGCCCCCGTCTATCGCAATGGGGCAACGGTGGAAACGGTCGCGCAGAGGCGGGCGGCACTGCTCGGCTGGGTCTACAACCCTTACCGCATGAACGATATGATGGCCGGCATTCTTGGCAACTGGGAGAGCCGCGAAGGCAAAACCGTTGACTTGAAAATCTACGATGG
>QJPH01000517.1 GCA_003242955.1 Candidatus Methylumidiphilus alinenensis | reverse complement strand
TATTATCGAAAACGCCGCAACCATTGTTCAAACAAGGGGACGCGCAGTTGCCATTGCCCATTCCGTTTAACGATGAATTGATGCTCTTCCAAGCGAAATAGCGCAAGGGATGCGGGGGGTGATTCCCCGTTGAGGATTTGTTTGACGGTGTGCTTGCTGGCTGGGGTTTGACAAAACTGCGTCCAAAAGATGGACATAGGGGCGGTGTCGCGGTCGTTGACGACGGAGTTGACGACGGACTCCAAATCGGCTTCGACCATGGTTCTTTTGCCATCTTGGTTGGCAATATCGACCATTTTTTCACACAACAGTTGCAACAAAGCCGGGTGGCCTTGGGTAAGCTGGTACATTCTTTCGCTCAGTGCTTGCGGATAGTTTAAGTTGACCGGTTCGGTAATCAGCTTAATCGAGTCGTCATGGTTCAGGTAATCGACAGGGAAGCGCTGGGCGTGGACAAAATATTCGTTCCAATTGGGGTTGTCCAATTCCGAAAAGAACGCCGCGCCGACAAATAAAAACACCACTTTATTTTGATGTTGGGAAAAGCTGCGCAACGCGGCTAACAAGCGCCCCCCTTGTTGGGGGTTCTGTTGCAATAGGGTATGCAAGCATTCGTATTCGTCAAACGCGAGGATCAATTTGTAATTCAGCCCTGCGCTGATTTGCGTGAGCCAATCCTGAGTGAATTGCCAATCGGCAAGCCAATCGTCCGGTTGAAATGGTAAGCGTTCACCACCCCTTGGGAACGCGGGCGTCTCGCCTGCTGAAATGGCAGCCAAGATGGCCGCGCTCCCAGCAATAGGCAGGGGAGAGTGAACGCTTATGTGAAATGTGGGGGCTGGCAAGTCGAGCAGTTTGGCAATTTTGCCACGCAAATCCTCAAGCCAACTGCCGATGCGGGTGTACTTCGAGTCTTGCAAGTCTTGATAAATAATTTTAAACCCGCTGCCCAGCAAAGGCTGCAAAAAATTCAACAAACTGGTTTTGCCGGTGCGCCGTTGCCCGTGGATCAAGAACAAGGGCATGGAAGGGGCGGTTAAGACTTTACGGGCGAATTGATCTTTCAAATCGGTGCGCCCTAAAAACACCGCACGGTTGATATCCGGGCGCAAGGCTTCCCCTGGCACATACACATTGGCTGTGATAGGTTCTAGTGTCAGGGCTTGCTGGTCCAACTCCCGTAGTTGCTCTTGAGCCTGTTTTAGCCAGTCATTCACGGCTTGCAGATAATATTCGCGCCACTGTCGGTTTTCCACCAAGGTTTGTTGTTTGAAATTTTCCAGTTGCTCTATAAACCGCGCAAAGCTGGCTTTTTTGAGGCTGATATTGCTTTGCAGGGAATAGCTTTGTAATTCTGCTTTGAGTTGCTTGAGTTTGTCCAGCCAATCCTTGCTGGCTTGGAGCTTGGCATTTTCGACTATCGGTTCGGCAATTGCTTCCCATTGCAAAGGCTGTTGCCGCCAGAACCCCGCCAGTGCCGCATAAGTGAGGATGTCCGCCAGTTTCTGTTGTAAAGGCCGATATTCCCGTAAAAATTCGACAAATTTCAGGGCCGTTTGCGGGTCAGTCATGGCTAAATCACACAAGCGTTGCTTGGCCCGCCAGATCGGCAACCAGATCACCGCATCACCATGGTAAGGCGATTGTTTAAAACTGACTCTTTGGAGGCAATAAAAAGGGTAAAACGGTAATCTGAAGTAGGTAATATAAAAGCCAAATACTATAGCCAAACCGTAAGCCAAACCGACAGCCAAACCGTTAGCCAAACCGTTAGCCAAACCGATAGCCAAAACGGAAGCCAAACCGATAGCCAAACCGATAGCCAAACCGACAGCCAAACCGTTAGCCAAACCGATAGACAAAACGAAAGCCAAACCGATAGCCAAACCGATAGCCAAAACGGAAGCCAAACCGATAGCCAAACCGATAGCCAAAACGGAAGCCAAACCGATAGCCAAACCGTAAGCGATAGCCAAACCGTAAGCCAAACCGGAAGCCAAACCGAAAGCCAAACCGTAAGCCAAACCGTAAGCCAAGGCTTTATAAAAGCTTATGGCAGTGTATTGTATATAGGCGATAGTCTTCGCCTCAATACTGGAATACTCGGTTAATTTCTCGACTAAGTGAGGCTGAAACCAATCAGGGTGGCTAGTTGGCAAGTCCAGCCCTAGGATAATGCCAGCCGACAGATGATAAACCAGCGTGGCAATTAAAATCAACCATGGATAGGTTTTCAATAACTCAACAACCCCCTGCTTTCTGCTTAAGGTTTCGCTATAGCGGTGCAGCAACAGCGGTTCAAAAATTGCCCAACTGATTAGCTGCAAGGAATTTTTGGGTTTGTCGGGTTTATGGAATACGCTGTCAGGGTCGGAGATTGGGTCCATGGGTTTGCTATACTGATTCCTGATTAAAAAAAGCGCGTTTATCGTTCCCACGTTCCCACGCTCGTCGTTATACACAAGTTCGGGCAAGCCGGAAAATCCGTCATTTCGGCAGGGATGCCGAAATCCAGGCCATGGACGGTAATCCGCAGTTGTGCAAGTGCTTGATTCAAGAGAGTTGCCAAACCGTAGTTTCCCGTCCGTGGATACAAGGGCATCTGTTGTGTCCCAGAGTTTGCCATCCTTGGACGCTGGATTTCGGCATCCCTGCCGAAATGACGGGCTTCGATCTACTTGTGTATAACGGCGAGCGCTCCCGCGTGGGAATGCAGCCTTTACCGCTCCTGCGGTTCGATACCTCCGACGATGGAGCGTCGCCGACGGCATTCCCACGCAGAGCGTGGGAACGATACAGGATTCAAATATCCTAAGTTTTGCCGATAAACTTATTAACCACTTTTTCCAATAACGAAAACGGAGTTTTTAGTTTATTCAAGCCTGTCACCATGGCGAACCTTCTTACCCACAAATTAAACCCATGCAAGCCTTTAAAAAGCGTACTTTTCTCCTGTGCCACAAAGATTTTATGCCATTTCTTCAAACGCTTGTTGAATTTCAAACCGGCACTGTCATCCTGCCGTATTTTGGTCAGAATAAACTCCAACAACGCATAAGCTTGGGGTTCTTGTTTAACCGCGTCAACAATACAATTGATTTGTCTTTCATCCAAATTCAAATCAGAACCCAATAGTTCGTTTTTCAATTCCACCGTGGACAAAGGCGGCAAATCCAGCTTCTTCAAGTCCAGCCAAGAATTGCCATGAACTTTCTGATCGACAAAAACCTGTGCTTGGCTATGCGGGCTTTCGGTGATGCACACCAAGCGGTTGCCCTGATTGCGCAAGGCATTCAGGTGGTTGAAAAACTCCACGCCATATTTTGGGTCAATCTGCGGATTGTTCAAGATGGCATCAAAATCATGCAGCAATAGCACAATCCGTTTGCCCTCGGCGCACTTTTCCAAAGCCGTCAACACCTGCGCCAAGCCCGTTGCAATTTTGACGGCAGCATCCGGGAATGACTGGGCCAATTGTTTCTTCAAATCGGCAATAAAACCGGCATGACTCTCTGCGTAGTTTTTCATGTTCACCAAAAACACCACATCGCCTTGTTCTTGCAACACGATTTGCAAATCCATCAGCAAGCGCCATTGCCCCTGTCCGCGTTCGCCATACACGTTCAAGGATTGCTTATCCAGTTCTTTCAATAATAGGGCGGTATAAGTCGGTCGCAGAGGTTTCATTTAGCTTTAATCTGTAGGAGCGGGCCATGCCCGCGAGAAACTAACCACGATTGCTGAGTACCCAATCATTCGCGGACATGACCCGCTCCTATGCGCGAGCTGGGTCCAAAAATTCGCGGGCATGGCTCGCTCCTACGCATTATATGGATTCATTTCTTAAGTAACTGAAACAAAAAAACGCTGTATCCAAAAAATATCACAACACCCCCCCGTGAAACACCAACTGCCCCATAAACTCGTCGCCCTGCTCCAAACATTCAATGCGGGTGATGCCCGCGTGGGCGACTTTGATATGGAATAAATTATTCAGGGGTATGTTGAGGATATAAGCGA
>QJPH01000115.1 GCA_003242955.1 Candidatus Methylumidiphilus alinenensis | reverse complement strand
GGTTATACTTTGGCCTGTTTTCCCCTAGTTTGGTCCGCCCGCGCCCCTTAGCTTTGGCGTTGGGCCTCAGACCTTCAGTACCCAGCCGTCAGTTGAATAGCGAATAGCCGGACAATATCGAATCAGTTATCAAAACAGGAATAGTCATGGAAAGAGTTCTAGTCTTATACGCCAACCCCGCAGATACCGACCGAATTAGGCTCGACAAAGAGCATCGTGCGATTGATCAGGCTTTATTGACTAGCTGCCTCCCAACAGACATTGTCATTCGTAGGCACGCAACCACTTTTAATGATCTGGTGACTGCTCTTGCAGATACGGAGTTCTCGATCTTTCATTTCTCAGGGCATGGGTCGTCTAACGGAATATACTTACAGCGTTTTTAATGTCGATTGATTACTTTGTTTATCTTTGGCGGCAAGGGGTTGCCGCCCTACGACCCTTGTTACGCAGTAGGTCGGCAACCCTTTGCCGACATGGATATACACTAAGTAAGTAACTAATAGATATAGAAAACGCTGTAGAAGGAGAATCTGATGATGAGGGGGAACTGATTACTGCCAAACGCATTGCATCTCTGCTGTCAAAGACCAAGCCAGACCTAAAAGCGGCCATATTTATGTGTTGCTTTTCGGCAGATGCAATCCCTGATCTGATCGTTACTGCTCCATATTTGATGACGGTTTTTGGTTCGACTGATGATGAAGCCGCAATCGAATTTGTTCATCAGTTCTACGAACAGTACTTCAAGCACCAGTCAGTTACGAAGGCATGTTTCTTTGCCGAAGAATTGACCCGGGGAACTACAAGTTGTCCTTTCCAGACGAGCGGAACATTCGGTCGATAAAGGTATCTTGTTTGAAGTCTTTCCACGGGGCAATCATTTCGGAGAATCATTCCTTATCGACCTCAAGGAGGCAGAAGCTGATATCAAGATGCTTGGCGTTCCACAAGAAAGCTTTCTGCATACGCTTTCTCGAAAGATTAGACTTCACCAACGCATCTTCGAGCATCCCCGAGAAAGAGCATACTTACCTGTTGGTCAATATATTGGCATTTTCTCCTGGCATAACCCAGCAGATCCTATTCGTTGTCACAAAATTCTTAAGATAAGGCCAGAGGTCGAGCAGGAGGCTTGTGATGCCTGGGCTAGCCTCGCAATAAGTTACAACGAAGATGCTATAACCAAATACCGCCGCCTGGAACAACCAGCGGCTCCGCATAATCGTGGCATATTGGAAAGAGCACTAAAGAATTACCAACAATCGTATGAATGGTTCTGCGAAGACGGGAAACGATGTCCAAACATAATTCTGGCAAGCTATTCCCCTGAACAGTACAAACTCACAAAATCCGTTATGAGTGCCAATCTTAAGATGGCTGAAATGAAACTACATGCTGAAGATTTTGGCTCAATGGTTTTCCACTTAGAAAGCGCCCTCAGTGCGCTGCATGACTTATTGGATGCTTTTACTGAAGTGTTAACGGCAACGCAGCAAAAGGCGCAATAGCGGTACTCCGCGTATTGCGCCGAATGGGGGGGAGCAAAGTGCAAAAGCCATGCAACCTCGGCTTTTTCTCTCAGCCCCGGCCGCCCAACCGGTCGCTCAAGCGGACGCGGGGTTACGTTTTGGCTCCGTAGTGGGGCTTTTCCGCCGCGCCGCTTAGCTCGGGCGTTGGGCAGGCATGTTAAAACAGTCTTTAAGGCAGATATGAAATGAACGACGAAGCATTAACTTGTGGGCACTGCGCTGGAACGGGTATATGTAAACAGGGAAAGCAAGGGTATATTGGCACTAAAATGGAAACGTACATCGATTCTGATCATGATGAAGCAACAAGGGAAGTAAGCGTCTATGGATTCAATTGCGCCATTTGTGGTGCGCATGAACAGATGCCGCGTTGCTGCGTCTGTAATGGTAACGGATATATTCTCAAGTCTCGCCTATCTGCAGCGCGGTAAGGCGCAATAGCGGCACTCCGCGTATTGCGCCGAATGAATAAAAAGAGCAAAATCCATGAATACCCGGCGTTGTCTCATTGTCCACCAGCCTAACCCGCCGTACCAGCCGACCCGCGCCCATCGCTTGCCGTCTTGGGTTCGGGTTCAGTGGTGGGCGCGGGGCGCTGAAGGCAAGCGTTGGGCATACACAAGCTTTCACCAATAAGATTCCATGCAACCACTCGACTTCTACATCGTTCCGGAAGACATCTACCGTCTAGGCAATGTGGGCGGCCCAAGACTGTCCAATGTCCGCGCTAGAGACGTTGACACAACAGAAATCAACGGTGTTACCGTTGTGGTTGCAAATGGCAAGGGAATAAGCGTGTTTGACATTGATGGCATCCAAGCTCTCTCCGATGACGGGTTGGGTGTGGAAGTTCTCAGCAACCACTTCCATGCCCCAAGGGCTGAAACTTGTGCAAGATAAGCCACACCACTATTGCATAGCTCCGATGTCGAACATGCCAATAGACAAGTACAAAGGCCTTCTCGAAGAACTCGCACTAAGAGCCACCAGGGTCTTCCAAAAGCCGGGGGCACGCGCATGAAAACATTGAACTGCACACTTGCGGAATCGGAGTGCAAGCTGCTCCTAGAGGCCATTGCATCACTCGAAACGCAGTGGGGCCAACTCTGCGCGCAGTCGGATGACCCCGATGAAATTTCGGATTTCGGCAACGACCTCATTGAACTCCGGTTGCTCGCAAAGTCGTTTTCGGAGCAGGCTGTCTCGGTATTTGGCGAGAACGTCCTCCACTTTGGACGTGAGCAGTTGTAGGTGCGCAATAGCGGTACTCCGCGTATAGCGCCGGATGTTTAAAAGCGAAAAGCAAAGAGCAAGAGCCACTCTTTTCCAGTCCGTCGCCCAACCCGGCGCTCAAGGGGACGCGGGGTTATACTTTGGCCTGTTTCCCCCTAGTTTGGTCCGCCCGCGCCCCTTAGCTCGGGCGTTAGGCCCCACGGATGGCCCCGTTTGGCCCTTATTATTGGGATAGACACCATTTTGTGTGCCTATCCCAGTGTTAAGCTCTATAAAATTGTTAGACATCCTAGTGATGGGGTATTTATGAAACGATTCGCTGCTATTGTGTTTTGGACTATCGTTCTTACCGTCGTAACATGGTATCTTTACCTCATTATTCTTTCCCCGCTAGATATGAATTCTTGGTCAGAAGCCGCTCAAACCGCTATAGGTATAATTTTGTGGGTGATATATATTGGAACACCCATGCTTGTGTTGTTTTTTGGATGGCATGGTAAATTACCAGGTACAAAGCGGAGTTGATATCTACAGACATAGGGCAACCAATACTCCCATTATATATGAGTAGCACTCTATATGCAGAGGACTATAAAAGCAAGGTTAATCTAGTGACAGGTAATTCCACTTTATTGAGCAAAACTAATGAAGGTACTTCTTTATATTGCCACTAGTGTGGCCTTGCTAATGTTTACCGTTCTTGCAATGGCCGCACTATACATTACAACTGAACCAGTTGTGATTCCGATGAATGCAACGATAATGATACTTGGGCTATCGTTGGGTTGGCTTTGCGGCACTTTTATGACACCTTATAACAATAGAGAAAGCGAATATGTATCCTCGTTTACAAAAGCGGTGTCAGTCTTTGCTAGTGGCTATTTAATTGGAAAAGCCGATAAACTTGTTGAATATATTCTAAGCCCAAGCTTTTTAATTAACACTTTATCGGCTTTTAGAATAATGTCATTTGTCGCATCATTTGTTATTTCGCTCATGCTTACATATATTTTTCGACAGTATTATCTTGAGCCAAAATAGGGCCGTAGGTTGGGGTGAGGAATCCCAACATTTCCAACCAACATACTGGCCTAACGAACCGTTCCAGCGCACCCGCGCCACTAAGCGCCTTGGTGTTTTCAGGTTTCGTGGGGTGGCGCGGGGCGCTGAACGCGGGCGTTAGGCTTCACTCTCTAGGAGAATTTCACGATGCCAGCATTTAAAACCCTATGGAGTAATCACCCCAACATCAAAGGTGATACCCCTG
>QJPH01000173.1 GCA_003242955.1 Candidatus Methylumidiphilus alinenensis | reverse complement strand
TATGCTTTCCAGATCGTGGCTTATGGGGATGCGCGTTCCCCACAGCCGTGGGGATGAACCGAACCGGCTTGGTATGCGCAGGCTCAGCCAACAGCGTTCCCCACAGCCGTGGGGATGAACCGAATTACATTGCCTATTTGCAAGATGCGGCCCAGCGTTCCCCACAGCCGTGGGGATGAACCGACCGGTATCTAAGCCCTAAGAATTGCGCCAAGGCGTTCCCCACAGCCGTGGGGATGAACCGATTAAATCCGATACTCCACATTGTTTGCAAATGCGTTCCCCACAGCCGTGGGGATGAACCGTGCAGCCATCATAATATTTCACCATTATGCAGGCGTTCCCCACAGCCGTGGGGATGAACCAAATGGTTTGGCTATGTCACACCCTCTGCCGAGCGCGTTCCCCACAGCCGTGGGGATGAACCAGAATATATATTACCAGCACATGTAGAAGTAACGCGTTCCCCACAGCCGTGGGGATGAACCGTATCAGATTTAGAGTCCCGTGGATTTTGCTCCGCGTTCCCCACAGCCGTGGGGATGAACCATATCATAGTCAATAACCGCAGGCAGTTCCATCGCGTTCCCCACAGCCGTGGGGATGAACCGGAGTCAATATGCTGCAACTGAAACTGCTGTTGGCGTTCCCCACAGCCGTGGGGATGAACCGGACATAAAAATGTCGGGGTTTTCGGATATTGTGCGTTCCCCACAGCCGTGGGGATGAACCGTTATGAGGATTCTGAGAAAATAAGACTTGCAAGCGTTCCCCACAGCCGTGGGGATGAACCGACGCGGCGAATGCCAATTTGATGGCGCGTAATGCGTTCCCCACAGCCGTGGGGATGAACCGCTTGGACACACAAACTATCCTCGGGGGCACAGGCGTTCCCCACAGCCGTGGGGATGAACCGTGTTTCGTAGTATGTGTGTCATCTGTCCAGCTGCGTTCCCCACAGCCGTGGGGATGAACCGGAAATGCAGTCGTTAAAAAACCCCATACGCTAGCGTTCCCCACAGCCGTGGGGATGAACCGCGCGAATACCAGGTCGATGCCCTGCAATGGCTGCGTTCCCCACAGCCGTGGGGATGAACCTTGCTATGGTATGACCAAGCGTTGACTTATGCCGCGTTCCCCACAGCCGTGGGGATGAACCGACGCACTGATCCATATGGCGGAATCCGGCAACGCGTTCCCCACAGCCGTGGGGATGAACCGTCTTGAATGGGCCGTGTCTTCAATCGGTTCAAGCGTTCCCCACAGCCGTGGGGATGAACCGGGGGCTAATAGAGTCAGATTTGTAGGCGGCAAGCGTTCCCCACAGCCGTGGGGATGAACCGCATGGAAAATGGCGAATGGAAATATTGTAATAGCGTTCCCCACAGCCGTGGGGATGAACCGGGATGGCCCGTTGCCGGGTCGTAGGGGAAAACGCGTTCCCCACAGCCGTGGGGATGAACCCGATGATGCCGGTCTACGGGCTGGCCGAGTCTTCGCGTTCCCCACAGCCGTGGGGATGAACCGTTCTTGCGTGTTTCCTCTAATTCTGGGCTTGTGCGTTCCCCACAGCCGTGGGGATGAACCGGCTGGCGACACCCCACCAACAGCCGCGTGGGTGCGTTCCCCACAGCCGTGGGGATGAACCGTTTTTAAAATTCGCCCAACGTCCCCGTTCAGCGCGTTCCCCACAGCCGTGGGGATGAACCGGCAATTACAGGGGGCTACGGTATGAATATTGTGCGTTCCCCACAGCCGTGGGGATGAACCGAAGGTTCACAAGCCGCCATTTTCCCACTGGCAGCGTTCCCCACAGCCGTGGGGATGAACCGACCCTCTTTGCGCCGTGTATCACGATCTGCTGGCGTTCCCCACAGCCGTGGGGATGAACCGTGAACTTTTTGCGGTCCAGCCACCCCGCCGCAGCGTTCCCCACAGCCGTGGGGATGAACCGACCGAATGGCGCAACCGGCAAACGCTACCGCAGCGTTCCCCACAGCCGTGGGGATGAACCGCAGGAACCCCGACGCACTCAACATTGCTTTAAGCGTTCCCCACAGCCGTGGGGATGAACCGTAGCTGCCATGGGCTTTGTCGCGGGTTCGTATGCGTTCCCCACAGCCGTGGGGATGAACCGTCATGGAGCATTACGCCGGGAGTTGTTTGGAGGCGTTCCCCACAGCCGTGGGGATGAACCGATTATGCCGGGGCTGTTTCAATCCAATCGCCCGCGTTCCCCACAGCCGTGGGGATGAACCAGACTCTGTGCGGTAAAAATCAATCTCGTTTTCGCGTTCCCCACAGCCGTGGGGATGAACCGCTGAATGGGGCTATGCCTAGATTCCAGTCGGAGCGTTCCCCACAGCCGTGGGGATGAACCGTAGGGGTTGCTCATGTCCAAGGTCCGGTCATGGCGTTCCCCACAGCCGTGGGGATGAACCGGAATATAATCAATTGATGACGGTTTTTGGCATGCGTTCCCCACAGCCGTGGGGATGAACCGCAATCGCAAGAATACACCCCCCCGGCATGGATGCGTTCCCCACAGCCGTGGGGATGAACCGCGGTTGTCACGGGCGGCGCAATCATTCGGCGGGCGTTCCCCACAGCCGTGGGGATGAACCGATTGCTGTGTTTGCCCGGTGTGAAACCGGGCTGCGTTCCCCACAGCCGTGGGGATGAACCGTCGGGTTGCACCGCATTCCTTGCCACCAGCCCGCGTTCCCCACAGCCGTGGGGATGAACCGTCCTTTAAACCAATGGCTAATTCCATAAGCATGCGTTCCCCACAGCCGTGGGGATGAACCGGCTGCGGGTTCCACACCCGCCCGCCGCCAATCGCGTTCCCCACAGCCGTGGGGATGAACCGCTGCTTGTCGTATATCCACCAGCGGGCCGCGCGCGTTCCCCACAGCCGTGGGGATGAACCGCAAACCACGGCGAGGGCCAACGCCCGTCGGTCGCGTTCCCCACAGCCGTGGGGATGAACCGCAGGGCGTTGCCATCGATGTCCCGCGCCCATCGCGTTCCCCACAGCCGTGGGGATGAACCGCGAAAGAAAATAACGAAACGATTCAGTACAAAGCGTTCCCCACAGCCGCGGGGATGAACCGCGAATGATGACTCCGACACGTAAGGGGTATCTGCGTTCCCCACAGCCGTGGGGATGAACCGGCCAAACAGGCGGCGAACGACATGTGGGATGCGCGTTCCCCACAGCCGTGGGGATGAACCGTCCTATGAAAAATCTAACCGTAGAAGCGAGCCGCGTTCCCCACAGCCGTGGGGATGAACCGTTCACCGGCAAGCTGCTGTTTTTCGCCTTTGTGCGTTCCCCACAGCCGTGGGGATGAACCGTGTTGTATTACTTGATGCGGGGTTTGTTGTTTGCGTTCCCCACAGCCGTGGGGATGAACCGTCATAAAATCATGGGATTTGCTTGATGATAACGCGTTCCCCACAGCCGTGGGGATGAACCGGTGCTAGGAAAAATAGATAGGCTAGAGTCTATGCGTTCCCCACAGCCGTGGGGATGAACCGGTTTTATTTTTATGCTGGCAACGGGAAATACGGCGTTCCCCACAGCCGTGGGGATGAACCGGGCTCGCAGTTTAGCGTCGTAACTTTGACTGCGCGTTCCCCACAGCCGTGGGGATGAACCGTCTTCCTATTTCCCCTGCATCCGCCATGACTGGCGTTCCCCACAGCCGTGGGGATGAACCGAAAATAGGGCGGCTTTTTGGTTATCATCAAGCGCGTTCCCCACAGCCGTGGGGATGAACCGTCGGCGTTACTGCCGCAGTCGGCTCTATGGCCGCGTTCCCCACAGCCGTGGGGATGAACCGTGCAAATGAATTCGTGCAGCGTGATCGAATTTGCGTTCCCCACAGCCGTGGGGATGAACCGCTAAGGGGCGCGGACGGATGAACCTTGACGAAGCGTTCCCCACAGCCGTGGGGATGAACCGGGCTGCTGGCGGGTGCAACCGACAGCAGCAACGCGTTCCCCACAGCCGTGGGGATGAACCGGCCAT